>CALWEW010000009.1 GCA_944377415.1 uncultured Clostridia bacterium | reverse complement strand
TGAAAATCACCTACCGCTCTCCTAACACTTTGTAAATCTGCAGACGGGTCAATGATAATAAATTCATTTCCCACAATTAAAATATGAGTGTTGGCATACTCATTTTTTAAAACCTTTACTTCCACTTTTATTTCCTTTTATACGAATTACTACTCTTTATTATTAAATAGCCCTTTTAATTTAAATAATATCAAAACATTTTGCTTTTTGCAAATTTTAAGTTATAATTTAGTATAAAATTTTGTCCTTAATTAAAAATTAAGAGCAGAGCAACAAACTACTAGGAGAAAGAAAATGAGAGATTTAACTAAAATGATGCACCCCAAATCTATCGCAATAATCGGAGCAAGTCCAAAGCAAAGTTCTGTTGGTAACGAACTTTTAAAACGCGCAACGGAAGCGCATTTTAATGGGCAAATATTTGCGGTAAATCCAAAGTATAACGAAATTGAAGGTGTGCCGTGCTACCCTAATATTGTCAACATTCCAACACCTATTGATGTAGCAATCATAGCAACTCCAGCAGCGACAGTGCTCGGAGTAGTAAAAGACTGCAATAGCGTAAATGTTAAAAATGTAATAATTGTTTCAAGTGGTTTTAAAGAAATCGGCGAGCAAGGTAAAATACTTCAAGACGAAATTGTAAATTTCGCAAACGCAAACAACATAAATGTTTTAGGCCCAAACTGTTTAGGCGTAATCAACAATGCTGACGATGTTAACTTTAATGGCTGTTTCGCACCTATTCAAGCAACAAAAGGAAAAATCGGTTTTGCCACTCAATCTGGCGCACTTGCAAGCGGGATAATAAATCTTTTGCCAACTTTAAAAATAGGTTTAGCACAGATGGTTTCACTCGGCAACCAGGCGCAAATCAATATTCTCGATATTATGGAAATGTGGGAACAGGACAAAAATGTTGAGCAAATGCTTATTTATATTGAGAGCATTCCTGACAATGCGCGTTTCCGCGAGATTGCAACTCGAATTTCAAAAAAGAAACCTATTCTAATTATCAAGGCTGGTCGTAGCGAACGCGGAGCCAAAGCAAGCATTTCTCACACAGGAAGCCTTGCTGGTGATGATACAACCGCTGCGGGACTTTTTGCCTCAAGTGGCGTAATAAGAGAAATTTATCTTCGCGATTTGTTTAACACAGCACAAGTTTTTTCAAAATGCCCCCTACCGAAAGGCGACAACCTAGCAATAGTAACAAATGCAGGTGGCCCAGGAATTTTAGCAACTGACACTGCAAATGACTATTCAATTCCCCTTGCAAATCTTAGCGATGAAACAAAAGACAAATTGCGCGCAGTACTCCCCGCTCAAGCAAGCGTAGCAAACCCTGTTGATGTAATCGCAAGCGCAACCGCGGAGCAATATGAAGCCGCAACTGAAATCTTATTAAAAGCAAAAGAAGTTGATATTCTGCTAGTAATATACTTATACATTGCAGGCAGAAACGATATAGAAATTAGTCGACACTTAGAAAAATTAAAAGCAAAGTATCCGAACAAGCCTATTGTATCCGTTTACATGACAACCCCCGACTTTGATGATTTGGTAAAAACAGAAGTTCCAGACCTTGATATTCCAACATTCAATTTCATGGTTGATGCAATACACGGAATTTCAAGGTTAATTGAACGAAAAAATTATTTAGCACAAGGTAACAAAATAACTCCTATTTTGCCCGTAAACCAAAAACGCGCAAATGAAATATTTGAAAATGCAAAAGCGCAAGGAATAAAACAACTCACTACTATGCAAAGTTTACAAGTTTTTGATGCTTACGGTCTTCCCCTTCCTAAATTTGGAATTGCTCAAACCTTAAAAGAAGCAAAAGACATTGCAGACCAAATCGGCTACCCCGTTGTTTTAAAACTTTCGAGCAAAACAGTTACGCATAAATCTGACATCGGCGGAGTTATTACTAATATCAAAAGCGAAGAAGAACTTGGTTTTTGGTGGAATAGGCTTGTAGATAGACTTAACAAAGCAAACTTAGTCGAAAGCCTTGATGGCATAGTTGTCATGCAACAAGTCAGCGGAGCAAACCGCGAACTCGTGGCAGGCATTATCAAAAAAGGTGACACACATCAACTTATGTTTGGTTTAGGTGGAATTTTTGTTGAAGCACTAAAAGAAATTGCTTTCCGCCCCTGCCCACTAACACTACAAGATGCAGAAAATTTAATAGACGCAACAAAAGCAAAAAATATCATGGGTTTTGTTCGCGGTGGAATGGCAACTGACTTGCGTATCGTAGCAGAAACACTACTCCGTTTAAGCCAACTTGTAACCGATTTCCCAGAGATAACGGAAATAGACGCAAACCCATTAATGATTGATGACAAAGGTCGTTTGATTTGTGTTGATGCGCGAATTGTTACGGAATAAGAAATATAACATTACAAATAGAATCAATTCCCTAAAAATATAAAAATTTGCTTTTCAGAAGCAAAACTAATGTTAGTATTGTGAAAAACAAATTAAAGTACTATGCATAGTATCCGTGCATAGTACTTATTTTTATATAGAAATCAGTAATCTATCTCAAAATTGCTGTTTCTTTTCCTTTTTCGCCCCTAATAACCCCCTGATTGCAAATTTTCTTATTTCTCTCAACTTTGCATTCTGGAGTAATTTCTAATAGATTTAAATTTACAAAATCATTATCTACACAATTTAATTCTTTGCATTTTCTTAAATGTGATAGATTAACATATGCCCCACGGGGATTATATTTTGTGATTTTTTCTGCTTTATTTTGATTTACAAAAACATCGCCCGTTACATTTTTTAATCTGCTTAAATTTACACTTTCTTGGTTTTGTTCAACTCTCAAATTGTTTGCACTTTCAAAATAAAACATTAAAGGTTGCCAATTATTATATAAAACCGCATTATCAACACTTTTTACATCGGGAAATCTCACATCGCCCCTATTAAACATAACATCAAAGTTACTTGTAACATGTTCTACACCTTTCACAACAACCTTATGATTTACAGCGACCCAACTTACGCTTGCCCCAAACAAAACATTTGGATAATCATTTGGCAGAACTGAAATATTGACATCACCATTGTGTCCTGCGATTATTATGCTTACAGGCGGTTCTATCAACTTCAAATCAACATCGCCCCTACCGAATAAGAATATATTTCCACCAACAGCAAACGGAGTTTTTGGTAATTTTACAATACCCTCACCACCTACAACAAGGTTTCCACCAACACATAGCAATTTACTAGCATCAATTATTTCGTCTGCTGACGGACAAAGATAATAATCGCCAATCAATATACCATTTTGAACTTTTTCAAAAAGTTCTTCTTGACTACTTATTATATTTATTTTTTCAGCATAATGCTTCAACTTTTCTACTGTTCGATTTTTTAATACATCTCTAACAAAAGTACTATAATTCATTTCCCCACCCCACGCTTATTACAACTCAAATTTAATATTAACTATCGCCCAATTCAGTACTATGCACATAATAATTTATTAAATATGCATAAAAACGCTTTCCAACAAGAAAATCATGAAGTTACAATGAGTTACATGTAAAAGTTACAAATAAAATGTTTACCCTTTCTTATCATTTTATCATATTTTTGACTTTTAGTCAATGTGCATGAAAATTCAACTTTTTAAGTATTTTATTTTACTTTTTACATAAAAAGTTATATACTAAAAAATATAGAAAAAAAGGAGAATTAAAATGGTTGCTTTTTATGTTTTACTTGCTGTTGCTATTGTAATGAGCGGTATTTTTATTGGCACTTGGTCGCGCGAACGCCCGCTCATAAGTATTATGCTAAAAAGCCTTGCTACTATTTCAGTTATCGCGCTCGGCATCGTAACTGTTTCGATGTACACGCTCGATACTATTACAATTTTACTTCTTGTTGGACTAACATTCTGCATGATGGGTGATTTGATACTTGCCCTACTAGAATTTTGCGGAAACGATAAACGCGAAGACATTATTCAAAGCGGAGAAATTTCATTTGCTTTGGCGCAAATTGTATTTATCGTAATGTTTGCGTTGATGGATGTTGTGTCGCTCTTCGGCCTTATTGCAGGTGTCGCTATTGCGGGAATTATCTACCTTGTTAGAAAGCCGATGAAACTTGACTTTGGCAAGACAACCGTTCCAACCTTGATTTATGCTTCACTTCTAGGCGCTAATGTAGTTGCTTCAATAATTTTGATGATTACAAGTGGATTCGAACTTGTTAATATCTTACTCGCCGTTGGTTTTGTATTGTTCATAATCTCAGACTTGATTTTGAGCAAAATCTACTTCGGCGGAGTTCAAAAGCCTATTGTTCAACAAATTAACTATGTTGCATACTATGCTGCAATTATCATGATTGCATTAAGCTTTATAGCAATTTAATTTAAATAATTTTACCTTGCAACACGCGGAAATATGCGGAAAGTCTGCCGCGTGTTTCAATTAATCAAATGGAGTTAATATTATGACAAAATACTTTATCGCATATGGAACAAATATTCGTACCAGCGAACTAACGAAAAGTTTTCCTGATGCGAAAATTTTGGGCTACGGTTACATTCACAATTATGCCCTTGAATTTGTGGGTTACGATGGTCACGCAATCGCAACTCTAACAAAAAAGCATGGCGCTAAAACACCTGTTGCTGTTTGGGAATTTCCTCCTGAATTGCGTTTTACTATAGCAAATTATGAGCCATTTCCATATCTCTATAAACGCATTCCTGTAACTGCACTTGTTGGAAAAACAAAAATGCGTGGCGAAGTTTACATAACAAAACAAAAATTGCGTCATGGCATTCCATCTAATGAATATTTGGAAGTTTTGAGGCAAGGCTACCGCGAGGCTGGCTTTGACGAGAATTTAATCGACCAAGCACTAAGGGAGCAACCGAAAGACTAATGCGTTACATTCTCCCCGATTATGAAAATTGTTGCGTAAACTTAATGAGTTCAGTTGCAAAGCATTTTGGTTTGCAACCCAAACACTCAACATTGCCACTTGTTGACAATGAATTAAATAAAAATTACAAAAATGTGGTCGTACTTCTGCTCGATGGTTTTGGACAAAACACCCTAATGGAGCGCTTACCGTACGACTCTTTTTTGCGTACTCACTTTGTACAAGAATTAAGTGCGGTATATCCAAGTAGCACTGTTCCCGCTACTGTTAGTTTCAAAACGGGACTTACACCGATTGAACACGGCTGGTGGTCTCACTTTTTGTACTTTCGTGATTTGGGCGCAACAATTAATGTTTACACAAACAACGATGCTTTTAGTCGTAAAAAAGTAGCAATTACTGATGTTGCGCATAAAGTACTGCCTTACACAAATATATTAGATTTAGCGACAGAAGCAAATCCTACAAATTTTAGAGCATATACTCTTTGTCCTGCCGAAGCGCGCGATAACTTTGGTGTTTTCCAAGTTACCTACAACACCTTTGACGAGTTGAGCGAATATATAGTTACACTTGCCTCCTTGCCCGAAAGACGCCTTATTTATGCATATCACAACTATCCTGATGATGGGATGCACAAACTCGGTGTTCGCTCTGACGAAACAGACAAACTGTTAAACGACCTAAATTATCAAGTAGAAAATTTATGCAAATCTTGTCCCGACACCCTATTTTTGATAAGCGCTGACCATGGACAGACAGAACTCCACGAAAGCCGCGATATAACTAACTATCAAGAAATTATGGACTGCTTGCTAATGCTTCCTAACGGTTGTACTCGTTGCGCAAACTTTTATATCCGTCATGGTACAGAAAAAATTTTTGAAAAGTTGACAAAAAAATACTTTGGTGATAAATTCTTAACCATTAGTCGAGAAAAAGCGCTTAAATACAACTTGTTAGGAACAGGTAACCCCCACCCTGAAATGAATAATCTATTAGGTGATTATTTACTTTGTGCGGTATCTGATTGCAATATCGTAAGTTCAAATATGTTTGGTAGACCTAGAGAACAACCTTATGGTATTCATGGTGGACTTACTCCCGACGAAATGAGAGTTCCTCTAATAATTTATGGAGATAAAAAATGAAATCTAAAACTAAACGAGTTGCCCAAAATTCAAAAAATAAAAATTATGAAAAAAGTGCTCAAGATATAAATAATGAAGAAAAATATGAATACGACAGCGTTTTAGAACTTTGCACGATGAAAGAAAACGAACCTGAATCAATTCAAAGCGATATAGCAGAAAGGCAAAGCAAAATTATAGTACCGCAAAATGAAATAAATACAGAAAATAAAACAAGTGCTGCAACTAACGAAAATACCGAGCAAGCAATCGACGACCCCACGGGACTAATTTCCGAGCCAAAGTCAAAAAAAGATTTTTTTAAACAGGCACTAAAATTTTTACTTTTCTCGATTACCGCAGGTGTTATACAAATTGTTACCTTTACGCTAATGAACGAATTTATGGGTGTAACATACTGGCCAGCATATCTTACATCTCTTGTTTTATCCGTGTTATACAACTTCACTCTAAACCGAAAGTTTACATTCAAAGCACACAACAACATTCCGCTCGCGATGTTTTTAGTGGCATGTTATTACGCCGTTTTTACCCCACTTTCTACACTTTGGGGCGATGCGCTAACCAACATCGGTTGGAACGAATATATCGTGCTAGGCGGAACTATGATTATAAACTTCGTAACCGAATTTCTTTTCCAAAAGTATGTTGTTTACCGCAAAGCAAATAAAAAAGTTGAGCCTATAATAGACACAGCAGAAGTTGATAATTAATAACAAAAAAGGAACTTTATCAATATCGATAAAGTTCCTTTTTTATTTTCTTTTATTTTATGTTTTTAGCGTTTTGCCCGTTTTAAAAGCATTAACTATTCGCAAAAACATATGCATAGTACTTCGCATAGTACCTAGATGCTACGCAAAGTACTAACCTGCACATTTATATACATTTATATAATATATATTATATTAATTATCGACAATATATTTAAAATAATTATCTTGCTGTAATATATTTCCCCCTAATGTTTTGATATTACAGCACATCTTTGTCTGTTAATCGTGTAAATAATGGCTCCATTTCTCCGAAATACTTACCACACCCAATTTCTACACTTTGCCAAGTGGGTTTACCTAACCCCAAAAAGTCGCGTAATTTTTTAGCAGCAAAAGGCATGAAAGGCTCAAATAAATTACCAAGATTTGCTATAATTTGTACACAAGTGTAGATTACATCATTAAACTTTTCACGGTCAACTTTGAAAAGTTTCCACGGCTCTTGTTCATCATAGTACTTGTTCCCTAAATCAACTAGGTTCATTACTTCATTTAAAGCATCTTTAAAGTTCGTCGCTAAAATACTATCACCAACTCGCTCATATGTTTTTTCAATTTCCGCTTTAATTTGTGCGTCCATTGTTCCTTTTGGCAAGTTCCCTTCTAGACCTTTAAATTTTAATGTTCTGTTTACAAAGTTGCCAAACTTATTAACAATCTCACCGTTGTGGAGTGAATGATAATCTGCAAAAGTGAAATTTGAATCACGCTTTTCGGGTCCATTAGCAATACAAAAATATCGAATACTGTCAGGGTCAAACTTATTAAGCATATCGAGCATCGGCCAGCCGTTCCCTTTACTCTTGCTAATTTTTTCGCCATTAATATTCAAAAATTCACTACTTACGCAATGTTCAGGCATTACATAAGGTTCTTTTGTTGCCATCAATAGCGCTGGAAAAATTATCGTATGAAACACAATATTGTCTTTTCCGTGACACATATAAATCAAGTTTTCGTGTTCATCTGATTTGTACCAATAGTCGCGCCAATCAAGATTATGCTCATCACAATAAAGTTGTGTCGCACTGACATATCCCCACAGAGCCTCAATCCAAACATAAACACGCTTGTCATCGTAACCGTCAAGAGGAACTTTTACGCCCCAATTCAAATCGCGAGTTACGGCACGGTCATGCAGACCTTCACTTAAAAATTTTTCAGTTTCATTTATTGCATTTTTGCGCCAATAATCTTTGCTACGCTCAAAATGCTCCTTTAAAGGTTTTTCAAAATCCGACAATTTGAAATATAGGTTTGTGTTATCTCTTATTTCGGTAGGACTTCCACAAATACGGCACTTTCCTTTTAACAAGTCTTCTGTTTGGAAAACATAATCACAATTTCCGCACTGGTCGCCCTTGCTTACAGTTCCGCATTTTGGACAAATAACTTCGACTTCGCGGTCGTAAATAAACTTATTGCATTTAGGGCAAAAAGATGCGGGCTCTGTTTTTGAATAGATATAGCCATTATCTTTTATGCGCAAAATCATTTCCTGCACTTTTTGCGCGTGATATGGAGTTGCTGTAAGCGTATAGCAATCATAACTCATTCCCAAGCGTTTAAAAACTTCAGTAAATTGCTCATGATAGCGATTTACAATTTCTTGCGGAGTTTTATGTTCGCGAATTGCACGTTCTGTTATAGGTGTTCCGTGGCTATCTGTTCCACTTACCATCAAAACATCGTTACCAACTGCCCTATGATAACGAGCAAGAACATCACCTGACATATAAGCGACAATATGCCCTAAATGAATGTCGCTATTTGCATATGTCCAAGCAATTCCAATTAAAACTTTCTTTTTCGTGTCCATAATAAACTCCTTGTAGTGTGATTTAATAGAATTATAGCACAACAAAGCAAAAAATGCAAATTAAAAATAATACAGCCAAACAAACTAATACCTCAATCGTATTAAAAGTAAATTTATTTGTTTATAATGAAAGTAAAACTTTCACCATTATAAGAAAACTATATTAACAAAAAAGCAACTCGATTCTTCGAGATGCTTTACCTATTATTCAGCAAACGCTTCAAATAATTTTGCCCAGTTTTTAGCACTAATCTTTAAATTCTTCAACTTCTTTTTATTCGTTTCCATGTAGTCTACTGCAAGTTTCGCCATTTTTTCGCGATAATTGTCAGGCAATGGTTTTACACGCTTCGTCTTTTCCAACTGTTCAATAAATGGCTCTGAAGTCTTGATAGCAAACTCACTTCCGTAGATATCAACGAGATAGTTTCCACATGCAACAGCATAAATCTCATAAGGAATTAAATCTTCTATAGTTTTGTAATGCCCTGCAACGCTCGGCGAGATAATCTTCTTGACTTCTTTTTGATAACTTCCTTGTTTTAAGTTGTCAGCAAGTTCGAGAGAACGCCCTTTGTTTTCGAGATAAACAGCAGGAAGTTCACCATCATGTGCTAATACTTGCGCGGTTCCGTCTATACCATTTTCACCAGTTTTTACAAAAACTACTTGTTTTATTTGTGGAGCAAGTCCGACAAAATTTAAATACGATTTCATGAAGTTTAAGTAAATTTTGTCTGTTTCATTTGTTACGATTACGGGTGTGCTTTCTCTCAAAATCTCTTCTGAAATTTGCATTGAAACGGCAGTATTAATGGGAATTAATGAAGCCCTACTTGCGTTTGTTTTGGCACTCAACTCGTTATTTACTACACTGTGTCCTTTTGTATCCTTATACACAATTTTCGTTCTGTTAAGTTGGTCTGTTGGCAACATATAACTGCTATGAGTTGAATAAATAAGTTGATTTGTCTTTGATAATTCGTCAAAGAATTTTACAAGGTCTTGTTGCGCTAGTCCATGTAATGTTGCGCCACTTTCATCAAGAAGTAAAATGTTATTTGTATAAAAAAGTTGACTCTCAAGAGTAAACACAAGAAAGAAAGACAAAAACCATTGAATACCAACACTTCGCTCTGACAACGGGGCGCGCACACCTTCATTATCGGTTACAAATATTGTCAAGTTTCCATTGTCGAAATCAAATTCAAATTTGTACTTGCCTTGATGCCACCACTGATTGAACTCACGCGAAAGGCGTTCGCCAGCATCTTTAAATAATTTTTGATAGCGTTCTTTTTTTGTTGCTAATTCATATAATTGTTCTTTTGTCAGTTTTACATTCTTCTTTGTTGCATTTTCTAACAATGGAGCATCACAAACTAGCATTTCAGGTGTAATGCCTATATACATTAACAGTAATTTAACCGTACGGCGTTTTGACTTGCTAATTGTGTTGATACCAGATTTATTAAACTTTGCAAGCATCTGCGGTAAATATATATTACTGTCGAGGTTTCCATAATTGCTGTAATATATAAAGCCAGGCATCAATTTTATAATCATGTCCGCAAGTTTTGCTTTGGCTTCTTCGGGCACAGTTATAGGAAATTTTACAGTATACTGTCCGCTTAAACTACGCGATATCTCAACAGTATCAAAAGCAGGAACATTAGGAAATTTCTTTTTTATCTGCTCTTTATCAAGCGGACGCAACTTAAAACGCGCTGTTATAAAATTAGGCATTATATCGCTGTCCATAATTTCGTCAAACTTATCAAGCGGTAAGTCATTGTGTACTATTTTATTATCCGAGCGAAAAGCAGGTTTTAATTTCCACAAAGCGCGCAAAAGGTTGCTTTTCCCCGCTTCATTCATACCTGCTATTGCTGTTACATTTTGGCATTTTATCCAGCCGCTATCAATAAACGACCTGAAATTTTGCACCCTAAACATTGTCAGTTTCACTTTCTCTTGTACTCCCGAGTTAAAAATTTAGTTACTTTTTTATTTTATAGCCTTCCTAAATAAATTGATTATTTGATTAAAAAGGCTTACTCTATTGTTTTTTCATTTTGTCAAGAAGATTTTGCACTTCGTCAGTTTCATCATCTTTTGTATTTGTAATCTTATCTAGCATTTCCTTTATAGGCGTATTTGTATCCATCGGCGGGTCGGTACGAAAAACATAGTCATCACCCTGTCGTTTTGCACGAGGCTTGTCGATAACCTGCATTGGCTTTTTTGCCTTTGTTTCTTTTTTGGTTACCTGCTTTTTCTCAACTAGCAAATGATTATCGTCTTTCCTTTTAATTTTAGAAGACTGTTTGTTCTTTTTCGTTCTTTCAATGTCCTTGACTTCTTCCGCACTTTCTTCAATTTTCTCAAAATCGAAAAACATTTGCTCTCTATTGCCAATTACACTTTCATTTTTTGCTTTTGGGGGAAGTTTAGGCTTTGGTGCCTTTTCTTTCTTTTCCTTTTTCGCCTTTGAGTTTTTCTTTGTTGTATTCTCTTCGTCTAATTCATTATTAGCATTTTCTTTTTCATCACAATCTTTGCTAATCTCGCCCTCATTGCCATTAATCTCACGACTCACAAGACGCGACCATGCCCAAATAGAGATTATTGCTATCAATAATACCGCTGGCAAAATAACAAAGATTACAAGAGTCCACACCCCAGAAAAAAAGTCAATCGCACCACATTCAGCACTTGATGTAGATGATACAAATCCTATTATATAATCCTTGTCTAGTGACACGCTCTCATCATTCATTATAAGCGTTACACTTTCATCATTAAACGAGTCAAGCACTCCAACATTTACAGCCGACAAAGTTGTCTCACCGTCAACAACAACATAAGCACCAATTTTTATATTATTTATATCATCAAGCGTTACAACAACTCTACTAGCACCATTAAACTCCGATTCTGCAAAAGACTGCTCAACATTAGCAACCGTTTTACCGAAAACGCCCGTTCTTTCTGTTTGGTTAAATAACACAAATTTTGAAATAACACAGGTCATTCCAAATACAAAAAGAATTAGCAACACAACACCAAAAGCAAGCAAGATTTTGTTTAAGCGGGAAAAATCACCCTTTTTTCCTTCCATAACATTAACCTCTAACTATTCTATTTCAAAGTTTATCACAAAAGTGTAATTTTGGCAATAGATAGAAAGAAAAAAGCACTATCTAAATTAGTGCTTTCAACTTTTATGCGGTAGGAACGAACTTACCGTCATTAACCATTTGAATTAAAATGTTGTAAAGCCCGTAGAAATTAGCCACTCCCGTGTAAGTAAAGTTTGTACTCCTCGAAGTTGTGCTTGTCCTCAAATAAATTGTGTGGTCTTGAACACTATTCGTACTGTCAACAGCCATGTACGCTTCGTAAAACTTTGTTGGAGAATTTACTTGCGTGTTACCACTCATGTAGGTAAATTGACTACCATCTTTGTTAATCATAGTTTGTGATTCATTCCAGAAAAAGCATACAGAGAATGTTGTATCACTTGCAAGGTTTGCAAACGAACTTGTAGACGGAGAATAATTTGCCGTCATACCCTGCCCTACATAGCCACCGAAAATTGTTTCCATAACGGTCGGATTGCTTGCAGATAAATATGCGTTCCAAATGCGTTCGTAATCTTCGCCCGTTATCTCGTCATCTTTTTCAACTTCATAAATAGTCGAGCCATATTTGATGTATATCATGTCGGGCTGATTAACATAGCGAGCGCCTGCGCTAACTGGAATAACCGCCAAAAGTATTGTCGTCAAAATCAAAAGTCCAACTATACTTAAACAAACGATTGATATAATCAAGTTCGTTTGACGACGACGGAGTATTTTAGAAGTAATTTTGTTTGTGTCTGTCATTTTTAATCCTCTATTGAAAAGTCTTGCTTAAATAATAGCATATAGGTTATCTTTCGTCAACTTTTTTTAAACACTTTCGTTTTACGAAATTTCTACTTTGCAGAAGTCGTGTCATCGCCATTTTCATTTGACGACTTTTCGTCCTTTTCTGTTTTAATAGAAGTTTTTACGCTCTCTACAGTGTTCGTGTTTTCTGCCTTTTTGGTCGTTTCTGTTTTCACACTCGCAGCTTCTATTTTTGTAGATTTTTCGGCATCACTAGAGTTTTCTGCCTGCTTTGTTGTAGTGTCAGTTTTTGAGTTCACTGTGTTTGCAGAAGTAGTATTTGCAGTCTTTGTGATTTTTATTTCATCTTTTTTCGAATTATTTGAAAAAGCATTCATTACCTTACTTTCAAGGTCGTTATGCATTGCCTGCATGCGTTCAGCTTCCGCACGGCGCTCAGCTTCCTTGCGTTCAAGCGCTTCTTTATCTTTTTGCTTGCGCTTCTCTTCGCGTTCGTCCATTAGCGCCATAACTTCAGTAGCAGTCTTTCCTGAAAGAAGTTCATCCACTTCTTCGGCATAAATTGTTTCGCGCTCAATCAAAACTTTTGCCATCTCATCGAGAATTTTCTCGTTTTCTTTTAATATATCGATAGCTTTCTGTTGACATTCTTCGATAATTGCTTTTATTTCGTCATCAATTATTTTTGCAGTTGCATCACTAATATTTGAACGCTGTTGGAAATCACGGCCAAGGAATACTTCGCCCTCCTCAGCATAGCAAACAGGGCCAAGTTTTTCGCTCATACCGTATTTAGTAACCATATCGCGAGCAACTTCGGTAGCAACTTGAATATCATTTGAAGCCCCCGTTGCAACATGCCCAAATTTTATGATTTCAGCGGCACGACCTGCCATAGCACCAATAATATTATCAATCAACTGGTCGCGAGTATATTGCGAGTAATCTTTTTCAGGAACACGCGCAGTCATACCACCCGAGAATCCACGCGGAATTACTGTAACTTCTTGAACTTCTTGTTTTAGATATTTTGACTTACGATTTGCAATCGCGTGTCCTGCTTCGTGATAAGCAGTATTCCTGCGGTCTTCCTCTTCGACCTTTTTATTCTTTTTAGAAGGTCCATATTCAACCTTTAATGTTGATTCAAAAATGTCTGTTTCGGTAATAAGGTTACGACCATCACGAGCAGCAAGAATTGCCGCTTCGTTTAAAATGTTCTCAATGTCCGCCCCCGTTGAGCCAGGAATTCTTCTAGCGATACCTTCCCAGTCAATGTCGTCAGCAAACGGTTTGTTCTTTGCATAGAGTTTTAATATCTTTGTACGCCCTTCAAGGTCGGGACGATTTACTACAATTCTTCTGTCAAAACGCCCAGCACGAAGAAGCGCAGGGTCAAGAACATCAGGACGGTTTGTCGCTGCAATTACAACAATTCCATCACTTGATTCAAATCCGTCCATTTGAACAAGCAACTGGTTTAATGTTTGTTCGCGTTCGTCGTTTGTGTTTCCAAGACCCGCACCGCGTTGACGACCCACAGCATCGATTTCGTCAATAAACACAAGACAAGGCATATTTCTCTTTGCGGTTTCAAACAAATCACGCACACGCGCAGCACCTACGCCGACATACATCTCGACGAAATCACTACCAGTTATACTAAAGAAAGGTACACCAGCCTCACCAGCAATCGCTTTTGCAAGAAGTGTTTTACCTGTTCCTGGAGGGCCTACTAACAATACACCCTTAGGAATACGCGCGCCTAGGTCTGTAAATTTGCGAGGATTCTTTAAGAACTCAACAATTTCTTGCATTTCTTGCTTTTCTTCATCACAACCAGCAACATCACTAAAACGCACCTTCAAGCCAGCTTCCATGCGAGCCTTGTTTTTGCCGAAGTCCATATTCTTACCCGTCATGCGCGAAATAGATTTAAAGATAAAGTATCCTAGTACAATCAATAGAATAATGTAAATCCAAGGTAAAAGTTGCGACAAAATAGGCTCACTTACAATGCCAGTATCAAAGAAAATTTGATGTTCTGCATTCGCTGGATTTGCATTATAGTCATCAATTAATTGTTGGAAAGCTGCTAACTGATATGTGTATGCAGCATTCAGATAAAAATCGTAGTTGTTCGGGAAGGCTTCAAGTTTTTCTTCTGTCGTTCTATTGTCGCCTTCAAGATTGTATTCATCAAAATAAATACCATAAACAGTCGTGCCGTAAAAGTATACACCAGCGACACGACCTTCTGTTATTTGCGTTTGGAAATCGGACTGACTGATTTCCTTATTACTATTTCCCCCACTTGTAAGCGTTATAATTAAAATTATCGCAATAAAAACGATAAGTATTACAGTGAAAAAAGGAAACTTTCTGCGTCCAGTATCTATAGGTCTGTTGTTATCCACTATGTCCTCCACATCAAGATTAAAGTTTAAATATCATTATAGTAATAATACGAATCAAGTATAACACAAAGAACAAAAAAAATAAAGTGAATACGCCGAAAATTTTTTATCGACAAAAAAATATATGCTACCTTAACTCGGTTATTTTGAACGATTATTTCAAAATAATGTGAAATTTAAGTGAAAAAACGAGAAAAAATAAAAACAAGCGGAGGAACCGCTTGTATCATGTTAACCACTCGACCTTGTACCCCTTCAAGTGTAGGAAATACGCGGACCAAACGAACACCCGCAAAAAACTGAAGCGTGCGCGCGTTGACAATGGTTGTATTCGCCCCGTAGGACAGGATAATAATCCCTTCATCTCTTTTGATATAATTTCCATAAATTACATTTCTTTCGCGCTTGAACTTTTTGGTACAATTAAAATGCACCCTCATCAAGAACGGAGTGAAGCGGCAGGACGGACGCCGACACCACGCAAAAACACCCGAAAATAAAAAAACGCGCCCGAGGAGAACCTCGAGCAGACCAGCCGACTAACGAGAGCCGGAGCGCAGCCAGCAATAAAGTCCCCCAAAAAAGAAGTGCCCTGTTGTGATTATTACCCTTTGTAAAAGGATTTTTCCCTAAATTTAAAGGTTCTACTTGACTTCTACATACCGCCATTTTATCACAAAAAATTTAAAAATAAAATCTTTTTTTGCACAATTTTTGGTGTTCGGCTTTATTCGACAATTTCCGCAAAATCGCATTGCTTTAATTACTGAAATTTTGATATATAAATGTATTTTATTTAAAAAATTTACATAAATTTACAAATTTTTTAAAATAAGATTTAGCAAAATATTAGACAAAAGCAAACAATTAGACTTTATTTTTAACAACTTTATAATATCATTTTGAAATTTTGCGCAAATATGATACTATTTTAATAGAGGTAGCGTATGAGATTGATGACGGCGATTGCCCTGAGAATCGGCGATATTTTAAACGCAAAAGGAATGACACAACTCGAGCTTGCCGAGCGTTCGGGAATTTCACAAAACACAATAACGAATGTCTTAAATCAAAATTACAACGGAATGAATACTCGAGTGCTCTATTGCATATGCGAAACACTTGAGATTACTTTGCATGATTTTTTTAATGACCCCCTATTTGACGAAAAACATCTTGAATATTAATTTTATGAATTTTACATAAAATAATTACGACTAAACACTATTTTCTTTAAATGTAATATCAAAAATTTCTTCTCGGCGATTTTAATAATATAAAATTCATTCTATCATTTGTATTCGTTAACAGATAGACAGAAACCTTGATATTGACACAATCATAATAAAATGCTAAAATCAAGGTATGGAAGAAAAAAACAAATACGATGACGAATTTTATAATTACGAATATTACAAGAAAAAAGCCACTTTTGAAGGAAAAGCCGCAAAGACCTGCGCTATTTTAGGAAATGCATTTTTTGCTTCTGCCATTTTTGATACTTTATTATCAGCCGAACCTAATTTAATTTATCCTATAACACTTGGTCTTGGAGCCTTTGCAGCGGCTGGAGTTTTTCAATACAAGCACACAATAGATATTGAGTGGTCTATGATAAACCTTACCTATTCACCAAAAGAAGTTGACAAATTATTACAAGAAGACGAAATTTATAACAAATAGTACGCAAAAAACTGCTACCAATTTAGAAACAAAAATTAAAGTTTTAACAGACAAACAAACTTTTAGCAATATAAAAAGGAGTACACCGCATGGTGTACTCCTTTTATTCCCCTCACATTCTCCTATTTTACGCAGATTTTAGTTTTTTTAATCTGCAAAAACCTAATCGAATATTAATTCTTTTCATCATCTTGTCTATATAACTCTTGATAATTTGGACATGTCTGCATTAATTCTTCGTGAGTACCTTCTGCGATAATTTTGTGGTTAGAAAGCACCATAATTTTATCGCAGTCCATGACAGTTGAAAGCCTGTGAGCAACAATCAAAATTGTACATTGCCCTTTTAAGTTGTTAATCGCTTCCTTTACTTTACCTTGACTTTCATTGTCAAGCGCACTCGTAGCTTCATCAAGAAGTAAAATTTTGCTTCCTTTCAAAAATGCACGCGCAATCGCAAGTCGTTGCTTTTGTCCACCACTCAACACAACTCCGCCCTCACCGACTTTTGTATCGTATTTCTCGGGCTTGCTCATTATAAAGTCATGAATTTGAGCCTTTTCACATGCTTCAATAATTTCTTGCTCTGTCGCATCGGGCTTTGCGTAAAGCAAGTTCTCTTTAATTGAAACATTAAAAATGTACGGACTTTGCGAAACAATACTAACCGTGTCTCGTAGCGAATCACGCGTAAGTCTGCGAATGTCAACGCCATCAAGCAATATCTCACCATCTGTAACATCGTAAAGTCTAGGCATAAGGCTAAGAATAGTACTTTTCCCTTCGCCAGAACGACCTACGAGCCCAACACATTCACCTGCATTAATTTTAAAATTCAAATTATCAAAAACCACACTCTCGTCATACTTAAAACCAACATTTTTAAATTCTATATCGCCGTACACATTGTTTAGTACGCGTTCACCAAAAGTTTCTTTTGGATATGTTTTATCGTCAAGAATTTCATACATACGCTTTGCACGCACTTCCATACTAATTAAATCATCATAGATATGCGAAATATCGCCAAAAGCGTTGTATACACCCCAGTCATACATCATAATTGTCAAAAGTGCGCTCACGGTCATCATGTCTTGCGTAACCATTACAATCCCCAAAACATAGCCGAGTGCAGAAAAGAAAAATGCTAACATGTTTCGAGATGTCCACATTCCGTTTCTCATCATCGAAAGATTATTATTCGAATTTCTGTTAAATATCAACTGCGCTCTAAAACTACGCATGAAAAATTTGTTTAGGTTTAGACTTTTTATATCGCGCACGCCTTTTACCATTTCATTGCTTAAACTTTGAAAATTGTCTTCAATTTTACTGTCTCTAAGTCGTGCAGGTCCTACACCCTTCTTTGATATAATTATAGGAACTATGCACACGATTAACCCTGCAATTAAAGCGTATAGTCCAAATACCCAACTCAAAACAAAGAATGTAACAAGTCGCGAAATGCGAATTATAGTCCAACTTCCGCGTTCCAAAATCATTGAAATCGTATCAGCAAACCTTTCAGGGTCATTTGCTACACGATTTAAAATATCGCCGGAACTTGTAACATCAAATTTCGATGTTTTCGTAATTAAAATATTTTCAGACAACTTCTGACGCATGCGAAAAATTACTCTGTTAAAGACATATGTCAAAATTGCGTTGTAACCGAAGTAAAACACTTCGCAAAACACAGACGAAAATCCATACACCGCGAGAATTATAAGAGCCATATCAAAGTTTGACAAAGTCAACTCATCAATACCCCAGTTTAAAAGCAAAGGTGCAACAATGTTGATTGCCATATTTAGTACTACTAGCACTCCGACTAATAAAAGCCACCAGCCCTCGCCCTTAAAGTATGATTTAAATTTGAATATGTGCTTTAAACCGACTGTTTCATCTTTCTTTTTTACATCGTGAATATGAATTCCATACTTAGCAAAAAAGCGTGCATCTTTTTCAATGTACTTTTGTTCTTTTCGTACTTTTTGTGTAAGGCGATTTTCCTGCTTTCGCATAAAATCACCTTCTTTATTTAATTTATAGTTTATTTTTATTTACAAAATTCTTAAATCAATTTGCCCGTTTTATTTGATTAGATTTTTTCAGCATTCGACTTTGCCGTCGTTTTGTCGCTTAAAGCGACACCACCTCATAAATCATTTTACTACCTCCTTTCTATAATATTGAATATATAATAACAAAAATAAAAGGTATTTTCAAGATGTAAACAAAAAGTTTTTGTTAATTTTCATTAAAAATTTCCCGAACCCTTTTGTTAAGTATAAAAATTGCAATTGATTTATCTCAATAAAGTTTTCATCATCTATTAATTAATACTTTTAACAACAAAAAAGTACTTAAAAAACAAAAACACTCTCACATAATTTGAATACAAAATGTATAAAATATAGTTAGGCAAAATTATTGCAAAAACACAAAAGCAAACTTTACATACTAGGAAACAAAATCACAAACCTATACTAACTTAACAAAAATAAAAATTTAGTATAAAGCAAAATATAATAAAAAGCGAGAACGAAAAATGGCAACAAATACAATTGTTTTAACTGGTGGAGGTACAGCAGGACATGTTATTCCCCATTTAAATTTAATTCCCCTCCTTAAAAGCAACTTTGACCGTATAATATATATAGGAAGCACAAACGGTATTGAGCGCGAACTAATTTCTGCTATTGACGGTGTCGAATATATCCCAATTGAAACGACAAAACTTCGCCGCAGTTTTAGCCCTAAAAATTTACTTATTCCTTTTAAACTCATAAAAGGCAAAAATCAAGCAATGCGCGTATTATCATCTTGCGACCCTTGTGTTATTTTTTCAAAGGGCGGATATGTCGGTCTACCTGTTGCTCTTGCTTCTAAAAAAATGAATATTCCGCTTATTGCTCATGAAAGTGATTTTTCAATCGGGCTTGCAAATAAAATTGCTGGCAAATCTGCCCGCGTTGTCTTAACTACATTTAAAGATACCGCAGACCGTATTCCAAATGGTTTATTCGTCGGCCCTCCACTTTTAAACACCGAAATTTCGGCTACCGAAAAAACACGCATACGACAAATGTATAATTTAAATACAGACAAACCACTTTGTCTTGTTATCGGCGGAAGTTTAGGCGCAAAACATGTAAATGAAACCGTATGGAGCGCTCTCGATGACCTTCTTAAAACGCACAATATACTACACATAACAGGCAAAGGAAAAACAAATCCCAACATAAAACGAAAAAGTTATACTCAAATTGAATTTACAAAATATATGCCTGTTCTTTACTCTATTGCAGACATAGCAATAACTCGTGGTGGTTCAAACACAATTTTTGAACTATTATCAAAATCAATCCCCATGATTATCATTCCACTAAGCAAAGGTAGCCGAGGTGACCAAGTTGAAAACGCTCTTTATTTTGAAAAGAAAGGCTATGCACTTTGCCTTATGGAACCCGAACTAAACAAAGATAGTTTAATCGAAAAATACAATCAACTACTTACTCGCGCGCAAATAATGCGAGCAAACACACGCCACGCCATTCCCCGCGACACGCTAGACAAAATAATTTCGGTACTTTTAAAATATCGTATACAACCTCAAAATTCTGCCACAAAGAATTAGAGGTTAAATATCTAATACAAAATTGTAAAAAGGGCGTAATAATTTATTTGTTTTTTAGAACATATGTTTGATTTTTCGTTTTCATAGTGGTATAATTAAACTGTTAAAAACTGTAAAAAAGGAAAATCATGCAATTATATATTATGTTAGCACTTTTGCTAAAACTTACACAAACTAAAAAAATCAAAGCAAAAGAACTAGCGGAATACTTTGAAGTAAGTACTCGTTCAATTTTTAGATATATAGAAAAATTGACAACACTCGGTATTCCTATTGCCACAGAAACAGGCCCCAAT
Source organism: uncultured Clostridia bacterium (assembly GCA_944377415.1). Taxonomy (GTDB): domain Bacteria; phylum Bacillota; class Clostridia; order Christensenellales; family UBA1242; genus UBA7867. The sequence goes on along the minus strand of CALWEW010000009.1, from coordinate 23,747 downwards.
GGTGGAATATTTCTATATGAATCTCTTGATGTTAAAAAAATCGGCTTCTCAAATGAAGAAGCCGAAAAAGCAAAGAGTTTATTACGGGACGAAAAAAGTCTACCCAACTTTAATTTTAAAAATAAGAAGAATAACAAAAAGCAAGAAAATTTTTAGTTCTTGCAATATTAAAACAATTTTGAATAATTATTACTTGAATTTATAAATATTACTTCTCAACAATTTTGCCAATCTCCCCCAAATCATCTAACACATGTGATGAAAAGTCATAAGTAACATTTCGTTTCTTCTCTGCATTTCTAAGTGTTTCTTCAATATTCAATGATATTAACTTTCCCAAAGTTATACCCGCTTCGCGCCACAAATAAAAAGCGAAACTACCTGGAATTGTGTTTATTTCATTTAGATAAATTGTTTCATCTTTCAACAAAAAGTCAATTCGCACTACACCATTTAAATCAAAAGTGCTGTAAACTTTTCGTGCGATTTCTTCGATTTCATTTTGCACTTTTTTGTCTATTTCTGCTGGTACTATGCGTGTAATTTTCGAATTTCTTTCATACTTTTGTTCAAAACTGAAAAATTTTGTACAAACTTCTTCAATACTTGAACACTTTATTTCATCATTTAACTTAAAAGCAGAAATATTCATTTCTCTAAAATCTTCAAAACAACTTTCAGCAATAACTTTTGTATCAAAATTGAACGCATATAAAATCGCGTCTTTTAATTTATCGCGTTCGACAACTTTTGTAATGCCTATACTACTCCCCGCTCTGGCTGGCTTTATTATTATCGGTAATGAAAGTTTTGATTTTGTAATTTTTGCCATTAAGTCATCACAGTTTTCGGCATAAACAAATCTAGGTGTGTGAATATTTATGCATTTTAGCAAATTTTTTGTTAGTACTTTATCCATACAAAGACTACTTCCTAAAATGCTTGCACTTGTATAAGGAATCCCCGCCAATTCTAATAAACCTTGAACTGCCCCACCTTCGTAAATTCCACCATGCAAAGCAAGAACAGCACAGTCTATTTTTGTTTTAACTTTTTTTAACCCTATTTTATAATTTAGATACGGTTCATCAAGCGATATCTGGCACAAATGCCCTTTTGGTTCAGGTTTATAATTCTCGGCACTTTTCAACTTTTCTCCCGTCAACCAAATACCACTTTTAGTAATGTAAATAGGAATTACATTATACTTTTGACTAATATTAGTTAAAACCCCCATTCCTGTTAAAACAGAAATATCATGTTCAACACTTTTGCCTCCAAAAATAACAGCAATATTTTGCATACCAACACTCCAAATAAAAACTAAATGTATATATGCAAAACAACCTTCTAATGTGTATGCCATGAAACAAAAAAGCCCTTACGGACTTTTAATTTTATGACAATTCAATATTTAATTAAATATAATTATCAGGTAAATCATTTTCCCACAAAATCACATCATGTGGCATAAGCATATCTTTCATAATACTTTGAGTTGCAAGCAAATTTTCCGCTTCGTAAATTTTCGTTTCATCAAAGCCACTATCAAGCAACCCTTGTCTTATAGACAAATAATTACTTTTATTCACAATAATGACTATGTCAGCAACTTCACTAATTCGCTTTCCAAAATTATAATTTTCAAGTCTTTCAAGCGTTCCTAACTCAACAAGCCCTGGTGTTATAACAATTTTTCGGCGCCCCTCAAACATTTTCAAAACTTCGAGAGCGCGCTGACTGCCTTCAATACTTGCGTTATAAGTATCATCTAGAATAACCACATCATTTTCGCCATTAATGAGTTGTAAGCGGTGTTCTACAGGAGCCACCTTCGAAATTCCGCTTAAAATTTGCTCATCAGAAAGTTCTAGTTCTCGAGCCATCGCAACGCAAAGTAACAAATTGCTTATGTTATGAGCCCCCAAAAGCCTAGTTGAACACGAAAGTTCTTTCCCTCCAATATGAAGAGTAAAAGTCGTACCCTTATTAGTAGTTACTATATCTGTTGCATAAACATCTGCTTTTTGTTTTATTGAAACAGTAACTTTATTACACTTAACTTGACTTTCAATATCAGCAACTGGCTCACTATCAATATCAAAAACACAAACTCCATTCTCGCCAATATAATTTGGCAATTCGGCTTTCGTACGCTTTACATTATCCAGCGATTTAAAAGTCGCTATATGCTGCGCTCCAATAGCAGTAAGAATTGCATATTTCGGCTCCACAAGTTCGCAAAGTTCTTTTATATCTCCGACCTGTCTAGCCCCCATTTCAGCGATTAAAACTTGATGTCCAAGGCTCAAATAATCTAAAACCGTTTTAGTAATTCCCATAGGCGTATTAAAATTAAACGGAGTTGCGCAAACAGAGTACTTTTCGCTTAAAATTGTTGCTAAAAAGTTTTTTGTACTTGTTTTACCAAAACTGCCAGTAATTCCAATCTTAATTAAATTAGGAAACTGTGCCAATTTCTTTTTTGATTTTTTCATGTAACCTTTACTTATTGCACTTTCAAGCGGTTTCATGAGCCAATGGGTAAACGGCACAAGTATAGGTAAAATTAAAGGAGAAAGGGCAACCGCACCGAAACGGAAAAACCACAAAAACATACTCGAAAGCAAAATCAGCCCAAACGACACAAGAAAACTTAATATAAAGAGCAAAATCATTGCCCTATTCATTCTATGAGTCATTTTAAGTGGTGTCTTTTTGGGAGCAAGATGTACATTTATTATATAAATATAACAGAACAAGAAGTAAAATATTAAACCTAGATAACTAAGATATTCATTATAGTTCAAAACAATTACATTCGTAACAATCATGCACAGAGTAGATAATACAGCAACCATCGCGAGCCTGCCAACATAGACCCCGCCTGAACCTTTCAGCCATTCAAAATAACCACGAGAATGATATCCAGAAAGTTGAATAACTTGAAGGAACTTATACCCCATCAAACACAACACGCCAGCATTAATCACGGAAAGTATCAATGCAATATAAAAATGCCAATTTGAAAAATCAAAAAATTCGTACATATTTACTCCTATCACGATAAAAAGCCACTTTTTACCGTCTTTTCAATGAACATCTACTCATTTAAAACTAAAATCTTCGCTCTCATCTCATTTTAAAATGGCAAAAAACGCAAAATTTAGCAATTTTCAATAAAATTATAGATTTCTTTTAAAACAACAGTAGGCTCATCAAGGTATGAAAAGTGTCCCCCATTTACAACTCTAAATTGATTGTTTTTTATCATTTTGCGCAGTCTTTTTGCCATATAAAGCGGAGTTTGCTTATCTTTTCTTCCCCACAATATCAAAGTAGGTTTATTTAAAGACTGCGCAAAACGAGTTAAATCTTCATTTACTACACGAACGAAAACACTTTTCATATTTTCATTCAACTCTCGATAATCACTTGAACCGTACTTTTCTAGTTTTTTTGCTTGCGCTTTGCCTGCTTGCACCCTATTTTTTAATTTTTTAAATCGTTTTATTTTAAAATGTTTTATTATATTAAATCTAGGTGGCAAACCAGCGCTATCTAGTAGTATCACTTTTTCAATTAGTTCTCTATTCCCTATAATAAGCGCAATTCTTCCACCGAATGAATGTCCCAAAACCACAACTTTTGTACAAATAATACTTTCGATAAATTCATATACAGCATCGGCATAAGTAAAAACATTACTATTTAATGGCGGGCTTTCACTTCTTCCGAAACCATAAAAGTCCAAACGATATACAGTAAAATTTTGCTCTAAATCTTTCAATAACACATTAAACGACTTGCAATTAGCACCCCACCCGTGAAGTAGTAAAAGAGGTTTACCGCTTCCAGAAACTTCGTAATAAAGCCCTTTAAAATTAGGCACCGTACCCCCTAAAACTTTTTAAAGGTATATATGCCACATAAGCCTTTTTTGATAAAATTTAATAGATTTGACAATTAAATACCGTTCAAATCATAACGCATGATAATTGCATCTTGTCCTTTCTCGTAATAATCAGGGCGGCGCCCTACCTCGCTAAATCCAATCTTATTATACAACGAGCGCGCTGGAAAATTCTTATCATTCACTTCAAGGAAAATAGATTTAAAACCTTCCTGCCTTAAAGTATTCTCAACAAAATTTAACAATTTTGTTGCAACCCCGCTAAGCCTGCTGTTATTTAAAACTACAACTCTCAAAATCTCAACTTCGTCGACAAGAGTTAAAAGCGCGACCATTCCTTTAATCTCTTCCCCTCTGCACGCTAGATAACAACGATAGTTCGAATTATCAAAACTCTGTCGTGTCGCAATTTCGTTCCATTGCAAATCATATTCGTCGTTTTGGCTTTCGAGCATGACAATTCTATCGAGGTCATCAATAGTTGCTATACGAAATGTTAAATCATTAGTCATTTGTTCTGCTTGACTAACTCTAAGATAAAGCGGCGAAACTGACACTGCATCAGAAAATTCTCGCTTTGCAAATTTTAAACAAGAAAGATAAATTAATGCGAAAATTGAATAATCTACTTGGTGTCCAAACTCGGTATACGCATCACCTTTTTCATCATTTTGATTATACGAAAACTCTATATTATCACAAAACTCCGCTTTTAAATAACTTTTATAGTGCGAAATTTTATCAACTCTCGGCTTTGAAATTGCTTCAAAAATCTCGATATTATCATCATAAACTGCAATTTTAGATAAAAAATCGCTTTTATTAACATTTTCTTCAAACTGTTGCACATCAAACTTGTTGTTTAGATGAAATTCTTGATGATAAACAAGCCCCGAGCCAGCATTTATTACAGCAGATAAATTGTCGCTTTTTAATTCCTTGAAACTAGTACACTTTTTCCCTATAAATTTAGAGTAAGCAAGCAACTCCAAAGATGTTACCGCAATTACAGGTATCGCATGCGTGAAAGCAAAACCCTTTGCGACACTCAATCCTATTCGAATTCCCGTGAACGAACCAGGGCCGACAACACATGAAATTGCATCGAGATTATCAAGAGTTACGCCACTAACTTGCAGCAACTCATCAAGCAGTGGAAAAAGCCCTTCACTATGGCGGGTAAAGCCAGAAACTCGCTCAAAAATTTCTCCATCTTTAACAACCGCGAGTTGAGTGCTTTTTGCTGTTGTATTTATGCAAAGTATATTCATTTTTTACTCCACTATTTTAAGTTTACGAGAATTGTCGCCATGAACAGATATATCAATCATAATATTTTTTTCAGGCAAAATTCCAGCAACTTTCTGCGGCCACTCGACAAAGCATACCCCTTCACCCGAGCGGAGAATTTCATCAAGGCCACTTTCAATAGCCTCAGCACTTGATTTCAATCTATACATATCAAAGTGATAAATCGGAATTTTGCCAGAATATTCATTCAAAAGAGTAAAAGTCGGACTTGTTACAAGTCCGTCATAACCTAATGCAGCCGCAGCGGCTTTTACGAAAGTAGTTTTTCCCGCTCCCAAATCACCTGTTAATAACACGACATCACCTGCTCGTAGTTTGTGAGCAAACTCAACAGCAAAGTCATTAAAAGCCTGCAAATCATCTACAACTATTTCCATTTTTTGTTAGCCCCTTTCTCTTCAAAATACTTCAAAAAATACTACAAATTGAACTTTAAAACTCAAACAAACTAATCCTTCGTTATTTTTCGTTTGGCTGTAACTTGTCTTGTTCGAAATTGTCTTCTGTCCTTTCTACCTTTCCTGTGGCAACTTTACTTTCTTTTTTGTTACTATCGCTTTCACTCTTTTCTGCGTTTTTCTTTGATGAGGCTTGCTCAATTAATTTATTAACACCAGCCATATTAAGCGTATTTTTTCCGTCATTCCACATTTTTTCTAAATGATAAAACTCACGAATTTCAGGGGTAAAGATGTGAACAATAACAGTTCCAAAATCAAGGACGAGCCATCTTGAATCTCCTGATTTTTCCGTTGCGCCATCGCGGCGCAAAACCTTTTCGCCCGCCGAATTTAGACCTTCTTCAACCTTGTCTGCAAGCGCACGAGCATGTACTGTGCTATTCGCGGTTGCAATAACAAAATAATCAGTAATGTTTGAAATGTACGAAACATCAATTAAAAGTACATTTTCCGCTTTGTTCTCATCAAAAATTTTGCACACGGTCGTAGCAAGAGAGTAATCTTTACTAAATTGTTTTGGTTTCATTTCAACTCCTAAAATAGAACTAAATTCATTATACTATTAAAAGGCTTTCAAGTCAATTAAAATTTGATTAAGCCCACTACTTTTTGTCAAAACTTAAATTAAGAATACATAAAAATAATGGAGTAAATATGCGCTCAAAATTTAGTATAATTATAGATACCATAGTTCTATTTCTAGTATTATGGCTTTTGTTTTTTGCGTGGATACGCTTTTACACGCGATTAGGTGTCGTCAGTGCTATTTTAGGGGCAGTTCTTGCTATATTAATTACTTTTCTAGTTTATTTTTTAAATAAAAAACACACAGATAAAATAAATCTTACTAAACTTGAAAAAGAAAAGGCGGAAAAGTTGTTACTAAACTTAAATTTTTCCACTTTGCAAGAAAAAATTAACTTTTTTTCGCAAATTTTAAGCAATTTCCATAAAGTTGAACAAAAAGAAAATTACCTTATTTTATCAACAAAGACTGCGCAAAACGACATGCATAGTACCGAAAGCAAGGTGCAGAATACCGAAATTAATTTGCATAGTACCCAAAACAATAATACACAATCTTCAACTTTAAATGTTAATAAAAACATGAACATGCATACCACCCGAAGCGGTAATGAAAAATCTCTAAATCAAAAAACATTATTTATCCCCTTCTTTAACTTTTCTACATTTGACATGAAAGAATTGTCAAAAGTAATAAATATTGCTAATTCCGAGAATATAGAAAAAATAACAATTTGTACAACTAATACAAGTGAAGAAGCAAAAAATTTTTGCAAACAAATTAACAATTTTTCAATTAACTTCATTGATATTTACAAGTTCTATGATGAATATGCAAAAACATGCGACATTACACTTACTGAAAAAATAGATATAACAAAACCAAAAATGAAATATAAAGAACTACTCGCCTATGCTTTTAATTCTGCACGAGCACGAAATTATCTTTTATTTGGTTTAATTATAATTTTAAGCAGTTTTCTCGTTCCATTTAAAATTTATTACCTTGTAACAGGAAGTATACTATGCATTATCGCATTAATCATAAAAGTATACCCATTGATAAAAAGAGAAGAACAGCCAAATAAAAAAATTGAAAGCAATTAAATTTTAACCCTAAATAAAATTGAAACAATAAATCAAAAAAGCAAAACCGCAGTAATTTTCACTGCGGTTTTTTAAAATTTATTTACTTTTTTTTATTTTTTCTCTCTTTTTGTAAAGAACTACCTTTCGTCCAATAACTTGAACAATATCAGCAGAACATCTTGCGCTTAATGCTTCTGCAATTTCGCGTGGCGTTTCTTCGCAACTTTCTAAAACTGTAATCTTAATTAATTCTCTCGCAAATAACGCCTGGTCTGCTGTGTTTACAACATTAATACTCAAACCGTCTTTCCCAACCTGCATAACAGGCTCAAGACTTAACGCAGTTTTGCGCAATTCAGCGCGTTGTTTAGGTGTTATCATTCTATTCTCCTTTTAAAACCATTCTTTTGTTAAACTTCTGCTACAAAGTTATATTGTTTAAAATAAATCTCTACTCCGTGTACTCAAATTCAATTTCTCCAATTATCACAGTGTCGCCATCTTTAAGCCCAAGTTTTTTAAGTTCAGTAATAATTCCATCTTCGCGAATTCTGCGCTGGAAATAAGCAAGCCCCTCTTCGTCATCAGCGTTCATTTTGCGCGCAAGCGTTTGAATACTCCCGCCCGTAACAAGATAAGTTTCGTCGTCGACTTTTTCAAATGCAAGAGGCTCACGGTCGCGTTCATTAAAGTCATCAATTTCTGTCGCAATCTTTTCAGGTTTTGGAATAGTATCAAGCATATCAAATATTGCTTTTACTAGGGCATCAACTCCTGCATGTGTACCTGCAGAAATTTCAAATACCTGCGAATTTTCATAGCCTTCTTGCGTTTTTAAAAACTCTCGAAACTCTGCAACCGCACAATTATCAGTTGGTAACAAATCAATTTTATTTAGAGCAATAATTTGCGGGCGTGCCGCTAAAACTGAACTGTACTCTTTCAGTTCACGATTAATAGCAGAAAAATCATTTTTAGGGTCGCGACTCTCGCTTCCGCTAATATCAACAACATGCACTAACAATCTCGTTCTTTCAATGTGTCTTAAAAATTGATGACCAAGCCCAACGCCCTCGCTTGCGCCTTCTATCAGCCCTGGAATATCCGCAACGACACAAGTTTTTTCGTACATTTTCAGCACACCAAGATTTGGCGACAATGTGGTAAAATGATAGTTCGCAATTTTCGGTTTTGCATCGGTGATTGCACCAAGCAATGTTGATTTCCCAACATTTGGAAAGCCTATCAACCCCACATCAGCAATAGTTTTCAATTCCAAAGTTATTTGATGCTCTTTTGTTTTTTGTCCTGCCTGACTAAATCTAGGAGTTTGACGGCGTGATGTTGCGTAATGTTGGTTACCTTTCCCCCCATTGCCACCACGCAATAAAACAAACTCCATATTACTATCAAACATATCGACAATTACTTTTCCCGTTTCGGCATCTTTTACGACAGTACCCTGCGGAACATTTATAATTAAATTATCACCACTTCGTCCTGTTTTATTTTTTATATCGCCCTTTTCTCCATTTTGCGCACGATAATGTTTGTTATAGCGAAAATCAATCAAAGTATTCAAATTATCTTTTACTTTTAAAATCACATCGCCACCTTTTCCACCATCGCCACCGTTTGGCCCACCATTTGGAACATATTTCTCTCGGCGAAAAGATACAGCACCATCGCCGCCATCACCCGCTTTAACGATTATATTGACTTTATCTACAAACATAATTTTCCCTTTTAAAATGCTTGCATAGCATTCATTTTTAGACCTAATTTATTTAATTTTATAATTTTAATAGTTGCTAGTTACAAAGATTTATGGTTTTCTTTATAGTATTTGCAAATATCACACAACCTACACTCCGCGCAATTTGGTTTTTGAGCCTTACAATGATAACGACCAAACAATACCAAACGAAAATGCGAATCATGGTTTACATATTTGGGATACATGCTTGTCCACTGTTTTTCTACTTCAAGTGGAGTTTTGGCATCAACAAGTCCTAATCTGTTCGTAACACGAAATACATGCGTGTCTACCCCTAATCTATTTGCTCCAAACAAAGCGCTTGAAACTACATTCGCAGTCTTTCTCCCTACCCCAGGAAGTGTTTCCAAAATTTCAGGGTCTCTCGGAACCTTCCCTGAATATTCTTCGTTCAAAACTTTTGTCAGCGCCAAGACATTTTTTGCCTTATTGTGATAAAAACCTAAACTAAAAATCTTCTTTTCAAGTTTTTCTTGTGTTAGTTGAGCCATAGCAAAAGAATCAGGATACTCTTTAAACAAAGACTCAGTAACCATATTAACACGCTTATCAGTACATTGCGCACTCAAGATTACAGCAACCAAGCATTGAAAATCATTTTCATATTTAAGTTCTGGGTCAGGGTCTGGATACAATTCTTCCAAATACTGCATTACTTTATCAATATCCATTGTATTAATTGCCTTTATTATAAAATCCCTAAATAGTATATCATAAAATAAAGCATTTTTCAATAAAAAGTATCATTAAGATTTATGAATATTTATAAAAACAGCTGAATAATTATCACTTTATTAAATAAAAAGCCAAAGCAACACATATGCAAAATTCAAATATAAAAAATCTTTTCCCATCTAAATATAAAAATAAAAAAACAAGTACTATGCATTTCTATTTTTGCATAATACTTACATTATATTAAAAAATTAATAAAAATAAACTATTTTACAACACATAACTAATCTAATCACCAAATTTTTTACGCATGCTACTTATCACTTTATTTTCAATGCGAGATACCTGAACTTGACTAACTCCTAATTCTTTCGCTATTTCGCTTTGAGTTTTATCTCGGTAATAACGCATAATTATAATTTTTCGCTCTCTCGGTGAAAGCGAAGAAATTAACTCTTTTAAAATAAAATGGTCGAGTTTATCATTTTCCTCTTCTGGCGCCGCTATACGCTCCGCGAGTGTTACACTCCCCTCATCTGTTTGGTCAACTGGAGTTGATAAACTCATAGGATATTTAACACTATCCATAGCGAAAATTACATCTTGAGGCTCCATTTTAAAATGCTCGGCTATGCTATTTATATCGGGAGCAACATTGGCAGGTAGTGTTGAAAGGTATTTTTTAATTTCTATTGCCTGTGATTTGATTGCTCGACTAACCTTTATATAACCGTCATCGCGCAAAAAGCGCTTAACTTCGCCTGCTATCATAGGAACGGCATAAGTACTGAATTTTACATTATACGAACAATCAAAATTATTAATTGCTTTCACAAAACCTACGCATCCTAGTTGAAATAAATCTTCATAATCTACACCCTTATTTCGATATCGTCTTATTACACTTTTTACAAGCGGATAATTTTCATTTATGAGCGTCTCTTTGGCTGTTTCATCGCCCGCCTGTGCAAGTTTGATAAGCCTTAAAGTTTGCTCATAATTAACCATTTACACCACCTACTGCGGCCTTTCGGCGCTCTAAAGTTTTACGCATTTCGACACAAACCCCGCGTTCACCGTTTTTGCTCAAAATTACTTTATCCATAAAACTTTCCATGACAGTAAATCCCATTCCCGCACGCTCTTCATTAGGCTTTGTAGTGTAAAAAGGTTCTCGTGCTTTTTCAAAGTCGTCAATACCAACTCCAGCATCAATAACTTTAATGTCTATTTCGCGACTTGCAGTCAAACCTACCCAAACTGTAATTTTACCAGCGTTTTTAGGATATGCATGCACCACACAATTTGTAACTGCTTCACTTACCGCAGTCTTTATATCTGTTATCTCGTCTAGTGTAGGATTAAGTTGCACACAAAAAGCAGCAACTGCGCTTCGCGCAAAACTTTCATTAATAGAGTGAGATTCAAACTGCAAAGTCATTTCATTTATATAATTCATATATACCACCTTTTATTAATTAATTTTAGGCATCACATCATAAAGTGCCGTCATTTTAAAAATTTTGTCAGCCTGCGCACTCGGATTTGATATAAAAATAGGCTTGCCCGCTTGTTTCATTTTTTTATACCTACCTATCAAAACGCCTATACCTGTGCTGTCCATAAAATCAAGTTGAGATAAATCTATAATAACTTGCTTAAAGCCTCCCGCCTCCATTTGCTCATCCATTGAAGCCCGTGCATAATGAGCTGTATGCTCATCTAATTCACCCGAAACTTGCAAATAGAGCGTTTCCATATAAATTTTAGAGTTAACTTCCATACGATACCCCCTTATATAACAAGAGTTTACCGCATATTTTCGTGCAAAAAATAGAAAAAATAGTGTTATAAACACTATTTTTAGCGTAATTTGTAGGGTAATACGCAACAAAATAAACTGAATTAGATTTTTAAATTTAAAACAAAGTTCAAAACAAAAAATATTCAAAACTAAATTTTATCCACAGTTTAAAACTCAAAAGCAGAGAAAGCGTCAAGCAACCCCATACCACAAGTATTAGGAGCACAATCAAGTTTCGTAGTACTATACATTATTATAGACTTGATTTGATTAGGAGTTAAATTTGGTTCTCGCTGCAAAAGTAAAGCCGCAACCCCAGCGACAAATGGCGTGCTTACACTTGTTCCAGACATTTTGGTAAAAAGATTTTTGTCATTAGAAAGAGAAGTAATATCAACGCCTGGCGCAACTAAATCTGGTTTTATTATATCAAAAATAGGCCCACGCGAACTAAAATCAGCAATTGTCGTTTGTTCTCCCGTTGTATCAGCGCAACCAACAGTGATAATTTTCGAGCAACTTCCCGGTGATTTTACCGAACTAGGCTTCGGCCCATCATTGCCGACAGCGCTTACAACAACAATACCAGCATCCCAAAGGCTTGCCGCACCAATACTTAATGGGTCATTTCGAGCAAGAGGAGTACTCCCGAAACTCATACAAACAATTTTGATATTATATTTTTCTCTATTCTCAAAAACCCACTGCATAGCATCAAGTACTTTAAAAGCCTGCGTTTGCCCATCACTATTTAATGCTTTCAAAGTAATAAGATTACAATCGGGTGCAATACCGCAATATTTACCCGCACTACTCACCCCACTGCCAGCAAGGACACCCGCCACAAAAGTTCCGTGCCCATTGTCATCATAAAAAGTGTTTTTATTATCTATTAAATCGACAAATTCAATTATCCTATTTTTACCCAACAAAAAATCAACATGCGGATAACAACCAGTATCAATAATAGCAACGGTTACCCCACTGCCAAAATATCCCATCTGATGAAGTTCGTCTACATTGACTTTTTTACGAGCGTTATTCATTAAACATCTAGCAGTCGTAACAGATGATATGTAACTAACCCAACTAATTTGTGATAAATTAAATATTTCAGTCGAGTTACTTTCAATAGCAAAAGCGCGAATAAATGGGTATTCGCCTAGTATTTTAATATCTTTATTACTGCTCAACGCTTTTCGCGCTAACTCAAAATTTTCAACATAAATTATACTATTTTGCAATTCTGTTTTTGCTATCCTAATCATAAGTAATTGAGGGTCAATTTTATATAAACACATATCTAACCGCTTTGCATTTGGCAACATTTGCTAAAAAAGCGTTTAAAACGCTCAAAACTACTTCTCGACTTTTATATTTAGTTTTATTTTATGTAACGACATTGAAAAATTAATTTAAATATTGTAGCAAATTATACATTTTTTCACGCTGTTCGGGGGTTAAAATAGGCGCAACCGACTCGGCTAACTGCCTTATCTTCTCTGCATCAAAAGTTCCTTCGCGCTTTTTTTCTGCAATAAGTTTAAGCATTTCGCTCAACAATTCTGGCTCGCTCATTTCACCATAGCGCGAAATAAAATCACGAACAGCATCGCCATAATCATCTTCTATTTGCTTAAACTCATCTGAATTAGTAATTTCTTCAATTTTCTTTTGCTTCTCGTCTTGTTCGGGTTCAGATATAGTTGTATTTTCGCCAAATTCTCGTAAATTCATATTCTACCACCTTTTATTTTCACTAATGCAGTATATGACGGCATATACTATAAATGTGAAGAAAAACTTTTTTAGCGGTAAAAGATTATGGATATATTTGGCATTTTAAAAAACTTAGGCAGTGAAAATATAAGCACGCTTATAAATGTGCTTTCTAATCTTTTCGGCAACCCACAACAAAATTACTCTTCAAACGCTAATAACAGCCAACCACCCACACAATATGTAAACAACAATGTTAATAATACATATCCAACGCCAAACAACTCAAATAATAATTCTAAATACATTTACCAAAACGAAGCACAAAACGCAAAAGAACAGACTTTAAATAAAGACCTGAACTCAATAGATTTTAGTAACCCTTATTGGTCTTTGCCTGACTATAACTATTCGCAAAACAGTACTATGCATAGTACTACGCAACAAGGAAAAGAATGCATAATACCCAATAATTACGCTAAAAACTCAAATTATTATCAAAATAATAACTTTTCTCAAAATCTAAATAACAATTACGAACAAAGTCCGTATCAACAGGACAACACCTATAACTCCCCCAATAATAACAATCAAAATGGAATAAATTTTGCTGAAATATTAAAAGTTTTACTTCCCCTCTTATCAAAAAACTCACAAAACATAACGCCCAAAGAAAACGCACAAGAAACAACAAAGTTAAACGCAACAGGAATGGATATATTAAAATTAAAAAAGGTTGAATAGTTAGACTTAATAAACAAAAAAGACGGATACTTCCGTCTTTATCTATTAATTTAAAGTTTGCATGCGAACTGCCTTGTTCGTACGGCGTTTGCGTTTTTGTTCAAAGCGCTTCAAAACCAAAATCACATTGAGCGTAACCGCATCTTCAAAGTTGCGAATATCAAGCCCAAGCATGCGCTTAATTTTTTCAAGTCGGTAAATTAGAGTATTTCTGTGGATGATAGCATCTCGGCTTGTTTGAATGATGTTCAAATTATTTTTAAAAAATAATTCAACTGTAGTTATAAGTTCTTCGTCATTAAAAAATTTCTTTACATTCTCATCGTTTAAAATATTACTGACACTACCCAAATTTTGTTCATCAACATTAGACAATAATTTTCCTAGTAGTGAAGAATTTATCGAAATTTTTTCCGTATACTCATCTTTCATTTTTTGCTCCAATCACTTTTTAATATACTCTACTTTTCAAACTGCGTAAAAATCTAACTATAAAGGAAGCAGTACCAAAGGCACACTCCCTTCATATAACAATATTCACTTACTTTTTATGCTTTTTACCCTTACTGCTATTAGGCTTTGTGCTTTCTTTTTGCGTACTTCCTTCTGCATTATCTTTTTCCTGCTCGTTGCTTGTAATAGGACTTACATTTTCAGTTTCATTAGCACTTGCCGCGTCATCTAATTTTTCAGTTTGCGTATTTATAGTTTCTTGCTTTGTATCAACTTCTGCGTTAGCACTCTCTACTTCGGCTGTTGATACTGGGGTTTTCTCATCTTTGTTTTCTTCAACTACCGCTGTTGTAAGTTCTTCTTTTTTGTTATCAGTAGCATTGCCGACTTTTTCTGTTTCTACCGCTTTACTCTTCTTGTCCTTTTTAGATACCGCACTTTCTTTTTTAGTATCGTCTTTATTATTATCAACAAAACTACCTAATTTGATTTCAATAAACTTGCTCGCAACACCTTCGCAAGACTTTCTATCCTGACTCGTCATTATTATTACTTTATCTTTTGGAGCACTATCAAACAACTTCAAAATTGCCTTACGAATACGCGCTTTTGTATCCATGTCATCATATTCAGCAAGCACATCATCGCACAAAATGATTTCAAGCGGGCGCATAGACATGCGGGCTATTTGAGTTAATCTACGGTCGCTAGCACAAAGGTTCTTTACTTTTTCATCGCGCAAGTTCTCAATTCCGAACTCTTTCAAAACATTTTCAATGCGCTCTTTTCTCTCTTTTTTATCAACTCTATGAACTTTCAATGTCCACATTAAGTTTTTATATACACTTTTGCGCTCAAAAAACACAGCCTTAGTAGACAAATATCCAAGACTAACATCACGAGCAAAATTAACTTTATTTACAGGTATCCCTTTTAGCAAGCATTCACCACTTTTGTGTTTTTCTAGTCCTGCTATAAGGCGCAAAAGTGCAGTCTTTCCACTACCCGTTTCACCGTAAATACAAACGCGGTCGCCTTTTTTAAGTTCAAGATTTATGTCATACAATGCACAATAATCTTTATTATACGCCAGATTAACATTTTTTAATTCGACGATATTTTCTGCCATAACTTCTCCTTACCCACCAAAGAAACGAGTTTAACTCACGATTATACTTGCTCTTATAGTATGAGTAAAAACCCTTATAGATAATATAATACACTTTTTATATTATTTTGACAACTAAATGAATAAAATTTGACTGATTTTTTGTTTTAAAAAATTTAAAATTTACAGTTGCATAAAATTGCTAGTCAAAACAAAAATATTTTGTTATACTTTAATTATATCATTCACGGAGAAAAGTATGGATTTATTTGAAAAATGTGCTGCATATAGTGTAGCAAAAAAAGCCAAAGAAATAGGCATTTACCCCTATTTCCATTATCTAGAGAGCGGACAAGATGTAGTGGTAAACATGGAAGGTCATCGCGTTATCATGATAGGTAGCAACAACTATCTAGGCCTAACTAGCCACCCAGAAGTAATTGAGGCTGGCATAAAGGCGTACGAAAAATATGGTTCAGGTTGTTCAGGTTCACGCTTCCTTAATGGAACTCTTGACTTGCACCTTGAGTTTGAAACCGAACTTGCAAAATTTTTAAATAAAGATGAAGTAATCACTTTCGGTACGGGCTTCCAAAGTAATCTAGGCATAATTAGTGCAATCGCTGGCAGAAATGATGTGATTTTGTGCGACAAAGAAAATCACGCAAGTATTTACGACGGTTGTCGTTTAAGTTACGCTAAAATGTACCGCTACAATCACAGCGATATGGAAGACCTTGAACGCAACCTTCAAAACATTCCCGAAGATAAAGGAATTTTAATCGTAACAGACGGAGTATTT
Source organism: uncultured Clostridia bacterium (assembly GCA_944377415.1). GTDB lineage: Bacteria > Bacillota > Clostridia > Christensenellales > UBA1242 > UBA7867. The sequence goes on along the minus strand of CALWEW010000009.1, from coordinate 7,366 downwards.
TCTATGGGTGGCGACCTTTGTAAACTCCCCGAAATTGTCGCACTTGCTAAAAAGTACGGCGCTCGCGTAATGGTCGACGACGCACACGGTCTTGGTGTTTTCGGCGAGCACGGTCGCGGCACTGCTGAACACTTTGGACTAGAAAACGAAGTAGACATTATTATGGGTACTTTCTCAAAGAGTCTTGCTAGCCTAGGCGGCTTTATGGCTGCAAAACAAGAAGTTGTGGAATATGTAAAGCACACTTCCCGCCCATTTATATTCTCTGCTAGTATGACACCTGCAAACGCAGCATGCGCGCTCGCTGCTTTAAAAATTTTGGAACGCGAACCCGAGCGCCCGAAGCACTTAATAGAAATCACTGATTACATGCGAAATGCTTTAAAAGAACGCAACATACCTATTCGCGAAAGCGTTGCTCCAATTATTCCTATAAACACTTACGACGATGCTCGCACATTCTATGCTTGTAAAGTTTTATTTGAAAAAGGTGTTTATGTAAACCCTGTAATTAGTCCCGCTGTTCCTGTTGGTGATGCTATTATTCGTACAAGTTACACAGCAACACATACAAAAGAACTTATGGACGAAGCAGCAGATATTATTCAAGATGTTTTTGAAAATGATTTACCTAATATGCCAGAATTTAAAATGGACTAAAAAATTAACATTATAAAAAGGATACCGATATATACAAGGTATCCTTTATTTTAAATCAATCAAATACAACAGCGTAAAAACAGCACCTAACAATTAAATTACATAATGATTGCTTATATAAAATATATTGTATAATGACTAGTAAAAGTTAATAACAAAAAAGAAAACGAGAAATCTTCTCGCTCTTTTCGTATAGGTCTACACTAAAAGAGTCGCCCGAGAAAAAAGTCCCGCTTTCTCTTAATTCAAATTGTTTCTTAAAATGAATAATTTTTCAATTATTCTTGAGCCGTAGGAGCAGCTTCAAGTTCATAGTTTTCAGGGTCAATTACAAACAAGTAAGTTTTAGCGTTTTCAGCTGTGCCATCAAAACTAATTTCAATAGACAAAGTCTTTACAGTATTGTCAATACCTTGGAACAAATAATAGTCATAACTTGAATCAACATCATCTTTCTTTGCACCAAAACTACCGTGTTTTACAACTGTTTCAGCTTGGTCAGTACCATAGTTATTTGTAATCTTAGCGTAGAAGCCTTCACCCGTTTTTTTATTGTAAGCTACTTTTGCAATCTCCTCTGAAGAAATGTGAATCACAGCAAAGTTCCAAATATCAAGCGTATCATATCTCATATTTGGAAGAGTTGCAAACTCCGCATTGTAAGGAACTGTTCCTGTAAGAGTGTAAACTTTCTCAAAACCTTCTTGGTCTGATTCTGTCCATGTAGTTCCCTTTAATTGGTACTCTGTCTTAAAGTCATCACCAACAGTACCATTAAAGTCCACTTTGTAAAGTGGGGTTTCGCCACAAGCGGCAAGACCAAATACACACGCCAAAGCAATAACAATTGCAAAAGCAGCGATTGTCAAAGTCTTTGCTAAACTAGCTGTTTTTTTCCATTTGTTTTCTCCTTATTTTGTATTTAACCTTTATAGGTCAAGTATAGTATAACCAAGAAAAAAATATTTAGCAAACGATTTTGCATAAAATTTCATTTTTTTTATAAAAAATCAAATCTTTCTTAAATTTAAACAAAATTAGACAAAAATTACTAAACATTCGTAGTTTTTATGTATAAAAATTCACAATAATTTCACAAAAAACATAAGAACTATTCGTTTTTTTGACCTTTTTAAATCCGTTAGACTAAAGTTATTATGCGTATTTCAAGCAGAATTATTCGTAAAACTTTTTTTATTGCGCTTATCCCCTACTTTATTGAAAAACAAAAAACGGGTCATCCCGTTTTTTTGTTATGCTTGAACTTTTATGCCAGGGCTTGAAAGGTCCGTCGTCTTTCTCTTCCTTTATTGCTTCTCTTCACTTTTATTTTTTTGTATACTCTTTCTTTTATCTCATCACTGCGCCAGACTAAGTTCCCTGACATAAAAATAAAAGCAGGAACTCCTGCCTTTATTACGCCTGTACTTTTATGCCAGGACCCATAGTGCTCGCCATAGTTACGCTACGAAGGTATGTACCTTTTGCTGCAGCGGGTTTAGCACGCACGATTGCATCCATAAGTGCAGAATAGTTTTCAAACAACTTGTCAGCACCAAACGATACTTTTCCGATAGGACAGTGTACAATGTTGTCCTTGTCAAGACGGTATTCAACTTTACCAGCACGAACATCATTGATTGCTTTCGTAATGTCTGTTGTAACAGTACCGCTCTTTACATTCGGCATAAGACCTTTAGGTCCAAGCACGCGGGCTACACGACCGATTGCACCGAACATGTCGGGAGTTGTAATACATACATCAAAGTCGAGCCAGCCACCTGCAATTTTAGCAACCATTTCTTCCGCGCCCACATAGTCAGCGCCTGCTGCTGTTGCTTCATCAGCCTTGTCGCCTTTTGCAATAACCAAAATGCGAACCTTTTTACCAGTACCAGCGGGCAATACTACAGTACCACGAACTTGTTGGTCTGCCTTTTGTCCGTCAACACCTAACTTAATGTGCAATTCTACCGTTTCATCAAACTTTGCTGTTGCAGTTTTGATTGCAAGTTCAATTGCTTCTTTCGGAGCGTAAAGTTTGTTTGTGTCAACTAATTTCAACGCTTCTGCGTGCTTCTTACCAGCCATATTACTTTACCTCCCCTTCTTCGTCGTCTTTTACCGTTACCCCCATACTACGAGCAGTACCAGCAATCATTCTCATAGCAGCCTCTACTGAAGCGGCGTTGAGGTCTTTCATTTTGAGTTCTGCAATTTCGCGAACTTGCTTTTTAGTAATTGTGCCAACACTGATTTTAGGCGACTTTGCGCTACCCTTTTCAATGCCGATTGCCTTCTTTATAAGAACGGCTGCAGGCGGAGTTTTGTACTCGATGTCAAAACTACGGTCTGCGTAAATTTTAATGATTACAGGAATAATCATACCAACTTGATTTGCGGTTGCATCGTTGAATTGCTTAATGAAAGCTCCGATGTTTACACCGTGTGGTCCAAGTGCACCACCTAATTGCTGACCAGCGGTTGCCTTACCAGCAGGCAATTGCGCTTTTACGACAGCAACGGGTTTTCTTTCTGCCATAAATTTTTCCTCCAAAGTGGTAATAACGAATGAGCAAATGAAAGTATTTTTGCCACTCTCCCACGAATATGTTTAACGCTCTCGCGTATAAACCAAATTATGATACTTTTGAAACTTGCGAATATTGTAATTCGAGTGGAGTTTCTCTGCCGAACATTTCGACAACGACACTACACACTTGCTTTTCAGGGTCAACCTTTGTAACCTTGCAAACGGTATTCATAAGCGCACCACTCAAAATTTTCACTTCGTCGCCAACTTCGAGAGTGAAATCCACTGCAACTTTTTCAAGATGCATTTTGCGGATTTCCTCGTCAGTGAGCGGCAGCGGCCTACCTTTTGGTCCAACAAAACCAGTAATGCCACGAGTGTGCGTAATTGTGTGCCAAATATCGTCGCCATAAATCATTTTTATGAAAATGTAGCACGGCATCGATTTGCGCGTTACAATCTTGCGCTTTCCGTCATTTTCTTCGATAACATCTTCAGTAGGAATGACGATTTCGAAAATGCGATTGTGAAGATTACCGTTTTCGACTACCTGCTCGAGATTTTGCTTTGCAACGGCTTCGTAACCCGAGAAAGTGTGAAGGACATACCATTTAGGTTCTGTACTCATAAATTTTGCCATAAGTTACACCCCCTAAACTATTGTAATGTGGTCTGCGCCAACGAGAAGTTGGTACAGAACAGAAAGCAACAAGTCAAAAGCAAACAAAACGATAGCAAAGAAAATAACAACAGCGAGCACAACACCTGTTTTCTTTACAACCGTACCAAATGTAGGCCAACTGATTTTTTTAAGTTCGCTTACAGTTTCCTTGATACGCTTGCCAAGGCCGCGCTTCTCTCCCTTGTCTTTCTTTTTCTTGCCTTTCTTGTCGTCTTTTTTGCCTTTGGTGTCCTTTTCCTTAGAGGTTTCGCTTTCCTTGTTTTCCGCTTTCTTGTCTTTTTTACCCTTTTCTTCGGGAGCGGTTATTTGCTCACTTTCAGCATCAGGAGTTATAACTTCGTCAGCCTCAACTGCCTTTGCTGTTTCAAGAGCAGCCTCCTGCTCGGCTTGCTCTTTTGCAAGTTTCGCAGCCTTGCGAGCCTCTTCTTCCTCCAACTTTCTCTTTTCCGCCTCAGCATTTTCGCGCTCAATCATTTTGTTTTGGTTAATAAGCGCCTTAATGTTTTTAGCGTTGGAACCGTTGCTACTATTCTTTTTAGACTTCGACTTTGATTTAGACATTTTGCCTCCTACGCAAAAAAATTAGATTACTTACTCTCTTTGTGAATTGTGTGCTTCTTGCAGAACGGGCAGTACATCTTGATTTCCATGCGGTCGGGGTCGTTCTTTTTGTTCTTTTCCGAAGTGTGTGTGTATCTCTTGCATTCGGTGCAAGCAAGTTTAATGTTTACGCGCATTTTAGTATTCCTTTTGAAATGATATTTAATAATAAAAATTACACTACTTTACGGCAGTGTGTAAAGTAGTATAACATAACAAAGTTAAAAAATCAAGAGATTTATTTAAAATTTTTCGCCATTCCCTTGCAAAAATTAGCAGGCTTTTATTAAAACCAAAACATTCTTGCATCTGGGTATTTAGACTTTAATAACTTGCTCTTAATAAATTAATTACAATCACTGCTAATGCATGAAAAAAATTTTTTCACAGTCTATTAATAACAAGCTTGTTACATCGTTTGCGAAAAGTCGTAGGGCATGTGCCTTTCATCAGGTTTTTCCATAACTACACTGCGCCCATGCTTATTAAAATAATCTCGTGAGAGTGTAACATGATACCCATCGGTCAAATAATTAGTGTGGTAATCAGCGAGCGCCTTTTTAATTACTTCTTCTGGCGTGCGAAAGTCTTTTTCAATAACAGGTTTTCCCTCTTCATCAAAATACATTATGCCCTTCTCACATAATTCTTCGTAACTTTTGTGCGGTATACCGTTTCCAAAGTTTTCTTCTGTCGGACGATTTCTAATATCACGAACTACATATCCATAAGTGTCCGCACTATCAATCATGGAAATATCAATGTTATTAGAGGCTATGTAATCTTTAAAACTCTCAACTATATCTTTAAACAATCGAGTTTTCTCGTCGGTGTCAAGATAAAGTTTGCTAATAGATTCATGTATTTTTTTTATTGTTCCGTCTACATCGCGTGATGCAGAGTTTTCACTCTCGCCATCAAGCATGGCAAGCCAAAACTTATTCTCGCGAACATTATCAAACGCAGCCGCGGGCGAAATGTAAAAATCCATTTCCCTGCCATGATTGCACTTATATGTGTATGCTTTTACGACAGGATTATCCGCCTGCATAATTGCAAGTTTTTTAAAGTGATTAGGGAAAATTATATTTGCCTTATCATGTACTTTTCTACCACTAAACAAAATGCCATTTTTGTAGACATTTTCACAAAATCTCGTATAGATACTGCGCTTTGTTGGCGTAAAATACTTTCCCTTTGCCTTGATTTGATTTGAAAGTTCACGGGTTATTTCAATTGCGGTAATATCCCATAAACTCCAAAGGTCGGCATCTTTCATCTTTTGTAGCGTTTCCGCATTTGGCACGCTACGAGTCGCCATGACATACATCATGTAACATTCATAAAAATTTTCGCCTTGTGCCCCGTATGCCATTTTTTGAAATTGTTCAGAACCTAATAAACTTCTAAAAAATTTGGTTAAATCTTTGTTATCAGTAAATTCCACTTCCGCCCCCGTCGATTGTATTAATACTTCTAAAACCGAGTTCAGTGTCATGCTTAACTGTTCTCACTAAATATACGCGCTGTAAGATAAGAACTAAATTTATGTTGGTTTTTTATTCACTGTATTGCTTAAATGTTAACATAAAAACTAATTTTTGTCAAGATTGCCCCATTTCCACAACATGTACCACTCGCCTAATCAGTTATAAATTACATTAGCAAGCATTTGACTCAAACCACTTTTACCCACTTACTAACGCACCAAATATGCGCAAAACGGCTTAAAAGTACACAATAACTAACAATTTGTTTAATTTTTCGCCACAATTTGTTTGCGCTTTTGTGGAAAGTTCTGTATAATAAGATATTAATAATACAAGGTAAACTTATGGCAAAAAAAGATTTTTTATGTAACATAATATTCAAAGTGCTAGCACGCGGAGTCGCTGTACTATCTCGCAAAGATAGCGCAGTAAAGGCGGAGTTTGATGCTCTACCCGAAAACTTCTGCATATCCCTTGGAATTGAGCCATATGGCAGTTACGCCTTTATAGTAAAGCGAAATGGCAAAGTCTATGTATCAAAAACATTTGACAAGCCCGACTTAACTGTAAGTTTTAAAACGGCAAGTGGCGCGAGGCAAGTAATGCTAGCACAAAGTAGCATCGCAGAAAGTTATTGCCGACATGATTTATTGGTTAAAGGCGACATTTCTCTTGCTATGGGATTAGTGCGAGCAATAAACCGAGCAGAAAAATACCTTTTCCCCCACTTCATGACGAAACGCTTTTTACCCAAAATAAAGAAAGAATATTCAAGTATTTCCTTATACTGCCGAATATTCTTAACAAAACTCGGGCTGCCTAGATAGTCAGTTGTTCTTAAATTTTATTAATAGACCACAAGGAGTATTTATGAAATATTTTGAATTTATCAATAGTGTAAAAATTTGTGCAGGAGAGAACGCACTTGAAAACATCGGCTTTGAATTGCGCTTTTTAAACTGCTCCCGCCCCCTAGTTTTAAGTGATAACGGAGTAAAAGGCGCAGGCGTATTAACAAAAGTACTAAATATAATTGAAAAAAATGAAATCACAGCAGGTTCAGTTTTTACTGACATTCCCACAGATAGCGATGTAAATGTAATTAATAATATCGTGGAAATTTACCGCAATGAAAAGTGTGATGGCATCGTCGCTTGCGGGGGCGGTAGTGTAATCGACACAGCAAAGGGAGTGCGTCTAGTTCTTTCTCAAGAAGGCAAAGACATTCTTTCGCTCATGGGCAACGAGATTATAAAAAAAGGCAACTCCATTCCCTTTATCGTGTTGCCAACCACTTGCGGAACGGGCAGCGAATGTACAGCGGTTGCCGTAATTAAAAATCACGAAACAGGCATAAAAATGGAGTTTATATCAAGCGAACTTTTACCAAATACTGCAATA
>CALWEW010000008.1 GCA_944377415.1 uncultured Clostridia bacterium | reverse complement strand
AACCACCGAAAGTTATTCTTTTTTAATGTTAGAGAAAATAATCTTCGTATCACTGTTTGTTTTGTCGAGCCGCCGCGAGCCGCTCACTTGCCACATACTCTTTCTAGCGGCGGACTTTCGCTAACGCTCAAGGTAGGAATTAGGAGTTAATGACCGCTAACGCGGAGTTATTGAATTATTAAGGGCTTGCGCGCTAGCGCACATAAATTGCTAATTTAGCGTAAAGCGTTCTAAACGCTTGTTTATTCGGCGCGAATTTGTTATACTCTAAATGAAAGGAGGGGATAGAATGGCTTTTAAATCAGGTTTCGTCGCTGTTGTCGGCAAGGCTAATGTCGGGAAATCGACACTTGTCAACGCTCTTGTGGGCAAAAAAGTGTCCATTGTAAGCCCAAAACCGCAGACTACGCGTAATGCTATCATGGGCATAGATAACGGCGCAGAATACCAAATTGTCTACATAGATACGCCAGGAATTCACAAAATTAAAAACAATTTGGATAAGTCCATGCAAGAAGCAATAAATCAGGCGACTGATGATGTCGATGTTTTGTTGTATGTCATGGACGGAAGCAAGAATTTTACAGCCGATGACCTCGCAAAATTAAAACATTATGCGAGCGAAAAATATTCCGTTTTCGTCGTCGTAAATAAGAGTGATTTGGGCGATTACGAGAGCATTTATCCCCGTATCGCCACGCTAAATACTATTGACGGTGTGGAAGAAATTTTTGTTGTATCGGCTCGAACTAAAAAGGGACTTAGCGAACTAAAAAGCGCAATAATTGAAAAGTTGAGCGACAATGTAGCATATTTTCCGCGAGATGCTTATGATGCACAGGACATTAAGTTTACGCTTGCTGAACTAATTAGAGAAAAAATACTGTGGCTACTAAATGACGAAATTCCGCACGGAGTTGGAGTAGATATAGACAGTGTTACTAATAACGGTAATTTAACGCGGGTATCCGCCACAATTTATTGTGAAAAAGCAAGCCACAAAAATATAATAATCGGTGCAAAGGGTGCAATGTTAAAGCGCATAGGCACGGAAGCGCGGCTTGCCATGGAAAAAATGCTGAATACAAAAGTTTACCTTGATTTGTTTGTTAAGGTTAAGGAAGGCTGGCGCGATAAAGTAATTTTGAATTAGGAATTTTGAATTTTGAATTACTTAAATAAACAATTAATTAGTACCTATACACAAAATGTGTAGCAGTACTGTGATACTAAAAGTAACATAGCATTTAAAGAAATCGCCGAGTGTAACGAGGCGCAATAACTCCTAATTCCTAATTTCTAATTGCTAATTTGCGATGCAATACGAGGTGTTTAAAAAATGTGGAATAATATTTTGCATCGCATAAAAGTTCCTTTAATTGTATAAACTGTTTACAAAAGGGGTGAACCGAAATGAACGAAAAAGATAGATTTGAAACCATTAGACCAGATGAAATAGCGTGGAGACTTTTTTATGAAACGGGCGAAATCGGTTATTACGAATTTTACAGAAGACTCAGCGAAGAGGAATTAATTTACGATGCAAGAATTGATAAGCCAAGGGATAGTACTGAGGAGTTTGGACTATCACGATAATGATAAAATTATAACTATTCTTACACCTGAACATGGCAGGCTTACTGCTATTTTGAAAGGCGTGAAAAAAGTTACCGCTAAAATGAAATTCGCATCGCAGGTTTTTTGCTATGCGCAGTTTAAACTTGTCGGCAAAGGCGAAATGTTAACCGTTTCGGGCGCAACCGAGATTGAGTCGTTTTTTGATATTGTTCAAGATTACAAAGCCATGCGAGCGGGGAGTGCGATGCTTGAAATTGCTGACGGTGTTAGTTTTATTCACGAGCCTGACCACTTGCTTTTTTCGGGGCTTTTAAGAGCGCTTGAAACGCTTTCTAAAACGGAAACTGACCCTGATGTGGTGTTAATGCGCTTTGCTCTCGGTGTTTTCAAGATAACTGGATATGCTATGAACTTGCGCACATGTGGCACTTGCGGGAAATCGTTAAATGCTGATATAGTGCGCTTTGATGTTGAAACGGGCGAATTTACATGTATTCATTGTTCAAAAGGGAGTTACATTCCAGTTTCGCCGCGTACTCTTGAGGTTATGCAAAACCTGCCAAAACTTGAGTTCGACCAGTTAGAAAATATAGTAATTACTGATACCGAAGCGCGAGAGTTCAAAACAATTATTAGGGCGAATTTTGCATGCCGCTTTGGGAAAAATCTTAAAACACTTTCCTCTGTATAGCATGTTCTTGCTTTTTATTCGGTTAAGGTAGTAGGGAAGAATTATCGTTTGTTTTGCGCAAAGGTTTTACGAGCAATTTAAAGTAAAAATAAAAGAATAAAATACGAAAAAATATGATAAAAATTAAGATAAAAAATTTATTTGCCTTTTTTCTTGTGCTGTGTCTTGTTTGTTCAAGCGCAGTGCTACTGTCCGCGTGTGGTGAGCCGAGCAAAGTATATTATCGTGCTTCGAGAGTCGATAATGTAACACTCGGCGTAACTGTTCCAGATGCGGGCGTTTTCCATGATGAAAAAGGATATTATGTAACCGCGGGACAAGAATTTTATGTAACTTTAACGCTGGCGGGGGGCTATGATATAGGGAGCCTTGCTGTTTATTTAAATGGCGTCCGTATTGCAATGACTCGCGACCAGCAAACTGTTACCGACCCGATTTATGAGCGAAATCGATACATAAGCACTAATCCATATAGTTCATCTGCCGATTTTACGATTACACTTTCAGGAGAACCTGAAAAATGGAATTATACATTAAATTTATCATATGAAACAACAGCCCCTGATGAAATTTTGTCGACCTATTATCTTGCGCCTGACAGTGATATTTTGACAGCATTAGGCGCGGAAAGAAACGAGATAAGACAAGGTAAAATCACATTCGCAAGATTTAAAGAGTTAATGGCAAATTTCAATTATACTTTGCCACTTGAAAATCATTCATATGGTGATGTAATTAATTTTAAAATCGAGCCAAACATTACAGATTATGAAAATTTGATTTCGCTTACAGATGAGAACGGTGAAACATCTAATAGCCTAACTATTCGCCAGTTTGGTATTCAAGATTACATGACTGCGACTGTAACATTTAACAACCAAAATGAGCGCACACTCAATCTAGTTATTAATGACAGTGTTTTAATTTAATTAGGAATTTTTTAAGAAGATATGGAAAAGATTTCAAAAGAAGCAGCAGCAATTAACGCACAGACATTTATTTGCGAATTGCGAACATTTCCGCCAGTGGAAAAACGAGAGGTTGTAAAGGAAGAACTTGCAAGCCTAACCCCAGATGCGCGCGCAGACCTCGCTATTAGTATTTATAATTCGGGTAAACAAGAAGAAAAAGATAAAGCAGTGCGCATTTGGAATAAAGAAAAAAGCGCGCATGCCGAACTCTATTTATCTATTGATGCCTTTCGAAAAGACGATTTTCAAAATGGTGCAAAACTATTAGAAGGCGCGGGGCATAAAGGAAGCAAAACTGCTATGTTGCGTTTTGCATATTGCTTGACTATGGGTATAGGCATTGACCCCGATTTCGAGCGCGCATATAAAATATATGAAAATCTTGCGCGAGATAAAGTGCCTTGTGCAGTGTATTTTGTTGGTGCGCTTCAATTAATGCCCGAACAAAAATTTATTCATGCTGACCGCGAAAAAGCACAACAAAAATTAATGTGGTCAGTAAATCATGGTTGTAAGTTTGCCCAGTTTGAACAAGGTATTGTTGAAATGCGTGATGGCAAAAATGATGCTGAACGCGCCCATGGAATTGAATTAATCAAAAAAGCCGCGGAACAAAATGAAGTTCGTGCAATGCTTTGGCTATCAATAGAATGTGCCAAAGGCAAACTGTTGCCACGCGACTTAAAACTTGCCGAAAAATATCTAACAAAATGTAAAGAATTAGGTTTTACATAATATTTATGCGTACTACTATTATTTAATATTTTTTTAGCATTTTTTACTTCAATTAACATTTTAATTTTGTTTTTTAAACTTACATAATATAAATTGAAAAGGAAAGGAAGAAAGTGAAAGTAATTTTTGAGAAAATGACGGATACCGCGCGTATTCCTGAGTACGCGCACCCTACTGATTCGGGAATGGATTTATTTGCAGACGAAAATTGTGTTATTCCAGCGGGTGAACGAAAAATCGTGAGTACTGGTATCCGTGTTCAATTACCGCCAAATACCGAAGGTCAGGTGCGCAGTAAATCAGGGCTTGCGCTAAATTATGGGCTTATGGTGTTAAATTCACCAGGCACGATTGACACAAATTACCGCGGAGAAATAAAAGTTATTATCTTTAATTCATCTAAAACTGACTATACCGTTGAGAAGGGGCAGAAAATTGCACAACTTGTTGTTTGTCCTTTCTATACTTGCGAGATTGAACTCGGTACGCTCGATGACACAGACCGCGGAGAAGGTGGCTTCGGCTCAACGGGGTTGAAATAAATAAGTCTTTTTAATTAATTTATAGAAAATCGCTTTTACTGCAAATCATACTTCATACTTGCCGCGACTTTTAGTATGAATTCGTTAAGTAAGATTAGTATAAGTATATTTATATCTAAAACATCAAATATATTTTGCTATAAAGTTTGGAGCCTATAAAAATCTAGTAGTAATAAAAAATAAAAAAACAAAAAAACGCCAAATTTTTGGCGTTTTTTACTTACTGCTTCAATAGTATTGTTCTTTTACAGCATTATTTTTTTTTAATTTTTCATTACATTAAAAGTCTATATTCGTAACAGAAAAATTTCATTTATATTATCTCATGTAACTAGGAAGAGACCAATTCATCACATTCCCAAAACTTGCAGCCGTGCCTGTGCTATTTAGGGTATAAGATATCCCCTCAAAAGATGCGTTCATATAAGCTGTGGGAACTTCGTGAACATGTTGAGGGTTGTCATTTGAACAACCTGTCGGATGAACTATCCACGCATAAGCTTCTATAAGGCTATTACTATAATTTATCCAACTATCAATTTCATTATCGTTTGTTGCAGGCACAAAAATCTTTACATTTTTGTTAATCTCAAATGCAAGGCTTTCAACTTCAGTTACTTCGTATCTATCAACCTCGGCAAATGTAATTGTGCTAACAGTTACGCCTTTAAAAGCATCATCACTTACTCGAACAACATCAGGGTTGATAATCACATCGGTAACAAATTTGTTGTATGCAAATGAGTTTTGCATAAAGCGGTCGTAGCCTGTAAGTGTTAGAGTGCCATCTTCAAAGTTTGCTTGCGGGGCAGTGCTAGCGGGTTGTAAAACAAATACTGTTTCCGTGCCTGTCGTGCGTACGAGCGCGCTATTTTCGACAGAAAGTTCGCCTGTGCCATTTACTGTAATGCTTTCTAGGTTTTGCATGTTAGCAAAGGCATCAATATCAAGTATTGTATCAGCTGGTAGGTTGACGATATTTTTAATTGCTGAGTTTGAAAAAGCATTTTCCTCAATCATTAATGAGGTGCCCGCAAGTTCGGGGGCAAAAGTTAGGGTTGTAATTGTACTGTCTTTAAAAGCATCTGTTTTTATTGCCATAACATCAGCGCCTTGTATTTCTGCGGCAACTGTTGCCTCTGTGGCACCAGATTCAAAACCGATAACTGTCGCTGTAAAATTTTCAACATTGTAGGTTACACCATTTTCAGTAAATTGTCCACTTGTAGGTTCCCCACACGCAGTAAAAGCAAGGCAAACAAAGGGGACAAGCAAAACCAAAAGGAAGTAACCTAAATAAGATAATGATTTTGTCATAATTTAACTCCTTTTAAACATTTTGTTCTTGATTTAGATTAGAGCATACAAAACACTCAATTAAGTACGCATATCCATCAAGCAAATTATATGTGATTTTATCCAAAAAAGTCAATTAAAAAGAATTAAATTTACTGGTTAAAAAATGTATTTTTGGCAAGGCTTTTGGAAGGAGGTAATTTTATGAATCCTTTTGAAGTTAAGACAAAAGATGTTAATGATTATTTTATGAATTGGTCTAAAATGTATAGCAAGCCATATAACAAGGCCAGTGTAGACCCTTTTACAAAGGTTCGTGTCATACTTATGAATGGAACGGAGTTTGAATCAAATTGGTTTTTGCATCAATTTTCAAGGCATTGTGACGAACCTGAAATAAAAAAACAGATTGCAATTATTCGTGCGCAAGAGCAGCAACAGCAAAAGCGCATTTCAAGTTTAAAGCCAAAAGACGAAAACATGCTTGAAACCACTATATCTTATGAGCAGTTAGCAATAGAACTAACTGCAATTTTGGCACAAAATGAGACTAATCAGGACAATATCAACGCGCTTAATTTTGCTTTGCTTGAAGATTTTGACCACTTGTATCGCTTTGCAAATTTGCTAAAAATGGATTACGGAATAGATGCTGAATATTTAGTCGGGAAATTAACCGAAATTATGCCTGGTCGTCCAACAATTTCGGAGCATCGCTATCCAACGGATAATATTAAGCGTTCGTTAGATAACAGCAGCGCAAATCCTCAGTCGATTTTGATTTCAAACATTATAACAGCAGCAGAGCAGCAGACGATGAATTTTTACATGAATTTAGCAAATTTTTATCCGAATGATTATGGACGAAAATTATTTAGTGAAATTGCTCTAATTGAAGAACAGCATGTTTCGCAGTATGAATCATTAGAAGACCCTACTTGTACTTGGCTTGAATCGTGGGTGATGCACGAATACACAGAAGCATACCTTTACTACTCAATGATGAATGATGAAACAGACGAGTATATTAAAGAAATTTGGAAAGACCATTTTCATATGGAAGTTTCGCACTTAAAACTTGCGTGCGATATGTTAGAAAAGTATGAAAAAAAGACTTACAAGGATATTTTGCCTGAGCCCGCCTTTCCTAAGCTACTAAAATTTGGTGAAAATAAGGATTATATCAGGGAAGTAATTTTAAATACCGTGCGTATTACTAGCAATCAAGAAGACTATATCGATAACACAAAACTTCCAAGTGGTGCTTTATTCTTTGAGCATCAACGAACGCTAAATTCCGATACGAAAAGTGTGCCTAGTCACCAAGTAATAAAAATGAGCATCGAAAAATTTGGTGAAGATTATCGATATCAAGATGGTGAACATCCAATAGAGGAGTTGGATGATAGAGAAAAAGATAATACTACGGTTGGCAGAGAAGGGCTAAAAAGCAAAAAATAATTAAAAAGTTTAAAATTTTCTATTAAATTTCACTTTTTAAAACAAACGGGTGCGGTAACTGTTGCACTCGTTTGTTTTTTATTAATTTGCGCGTTAATCTAAGTTAAAGCATAGACAATATAGAAATATTTTGTTATACTAAATTTAATATTTGTGTTACACAAGATAAAAATATCAAAAAATGCAATAAATTAAGAGAAAATATGTGCATAATACTATGCATAGTATATAAAATCTTTTTATAAATCAATTTTTTTAGAGGTGTTTCTAATGGATAATAATCAAAAGAAAAATGATGAAAATGTTAAAGTTATTGCGCGAAATATAAAAATTAAGAAAATTTTGTTCGGCGTTTGGTTTGGAATTTTAGCGGCACTTTTAATTGCCGTGTTTTTAGTGGAGCAGGCAGGACAAGAAGGTGAATATGAAGATATTGAGGGTATAATAATGATTGTTTGGGGAGTTGTAGTTGTGCTCGGTGGAATTGCGGCACTCATTATTAACAAATTTATGCCAACTCCAGATACAAAACTTCTTGAAACTGATGTTGAGAATTTGCCACAATATGATTTTGATTATGAAAGCGTAACTGAGCCAAAAACCGAATTTGATTGTTTGAAATTTTCACTAAATAAAAAAGGTCGCTTTGCAGGGGAACCTGAACCGAGCAAAATTTCGTTTAACGATTTGGGTGTTGAGTTCGAAGGGCAAACTACTCCATACGGCAATGTTGTAATGTTGTTTGAGGCAGATGATTTGGGTGAAGAGTTTTCGCTTATTATGTCTTTTGCAACCGAGCAGGGCAGTTTTGAAATTCCGCTTGATAAAGATTTAATTTATTACATAAAACATTTTAAAATTGATGTCGTGAATGATAAGGAATTAGACTTTTTACTCGAACACCAACAAAAAGCGCTAATTCAACTCCGTGCTTATGGTGCAATTCTTGGCGTTGAAAAGAAGAAAAAATCAAAAAATGTGGAATAACTCACTAATAACTCACTTATAAATATAGCGATATAAATTCTAAAAAGACAAAACAAAAAGCGCCGATGAAATATTCAGCGCTTTTTTATTTTGGTGCGGATGAAAGGCGCGATGCGTAAAGAAAACAGCACGGGCGTGCTGTTTTTAGCCAAAGCGTACAGCAAACTTGTTTTGCTGTCAGGCGAGGGAGTGAAGCGTAAGCGAAACGGTGCGAACCGCAGGTTCGAGTCCTAAACGCTACGCTTTTACTTTTGGTGCGGATGAAAGGACTCGTAGCAAGTGTGCGTAAGCACGACGCAGCGGGCTGTCATTAAGTGATATCACTTTTATTCAGCAGTTTCTTGTGCCAGACTTATTTTAAATAAGGCAATAGCGTAGGCATGCATAGTAACAATAAAATGGCGGAGTAACATTGCCGAGCGTCCGTTCACGAAAGTGAAGGTTGCACGGGGGCTGTGCTCGTGCGCACTTTTTGTAAAAAAGTGCCGAGTTCTTTCATCAGCACTTTGGTGCGGATTGAGGCAATATGCACGAACTTTGAGGATTAGATAAAGCAGAATTAATCTGCTTTTCCGTTTCAATATTTTCTTCAAGTGTAAATTTTGGCGGTGTTGGATTATTTGTATAGTTAAACAATATAACCACTGCATCATTATATAAATAGATTTCTCTAACAAAAGTATTCACTAATAATTTTCGTATCTTTATGTTGCTTGTATCTTCAAATACTTGCTTTCGTAAAAATTGGTCAATATCTTCCTTTGTTAAGAATAAATTGTTTTTATGTTTTTCTTTTGTGATTTCAATTCGTATGTTTTCAAGTTCTGTTTCAAGTTCACTTAAACGACTTTTTGTCATTTCGGTTATTATGCCTTGTTCAATTGCTTTTATCATATTTTGACAAGATTTATTTATTTCCTTTTCCCTTTGTTCTAGTAGTTTCAAGTTTGCATTATCATTTGCATGATGTTTATGATATTCAAAAATTTTATCAGTTAAAAACTGTATATTTTCTTCATTATTAAGAGTGTTAGTTATTGCTTGCATAACAAAATCTTCAAGTTCTTGTTTTTTAACTGATTTCATATTACAAGGACATTTCTTTTTTCTTCGAGAACCACAAACATAGTAATAGTGGATATCTTTTGTATGACTTGTTCCACTTTCGCCATACATTTTATGCTTACATTCTCCGCATATAAGTTTGCCAGATAAAATATAGTCATAAATCTCTTTTTTTCTACTTGGTGCAATTTTGTTTTCTTCATTTATTGCATTTACTTTATTCCAAAGGTCATCATCAATTATTTTTGGAAATATTTTATCATATTTAACTCCGTGATGTTCTACTATACCTGTATATCTCGAATTATGAAGTATCCATAATACATACTTTTCATCAAACTTTTTACCATTTATTCTATGATAACCTAGTTCATTAAGTTGTTCTGCTATAACTCTTGCTCTATAACCATCGGCATATGATCTGAATACTTGAATAACTATATCTTTTTCATATTTGTTTATTACATACTTTTTATCTATGATGTCATATCCAAAAACTTTTTTGCCACCAGTTGCGTTGCCTTTAAGCCAACTTTCTCTTAGTCCACGATTTACTTTTTGTGTAAGTTCTTCACTAAAATATTGATTAAACCCTTCAAGCAATGTTTCCATAAGTGTCCCTTCTGGTGTGTTTGGGATGTTTTCCATACACGATATAAGACTCACTCCATTGTCTTTTAATGTTTTCTTATGGATAACACTTTCGTATTTGTTCCTACTAAATCTATCTAATTTGTAAACAAGCACAAGAGAAAATTGATGATTAGAACTATCTTTTAACATTTTTTGAAAAGCAACTCTATTATCATTTGTTCCAGTCATTGCTCTATCTATGTAGGTGTCAATTACAATAATATCATTCTTTTCGGCATAATCTTTGCAAACATGAATTTGACCTTCAATACTTTGTTCAGATTGACTATCTGAACTATAACGGGCATATATTACTGCTGTTTTCATTTTTTACTCCTTTTATTTTTAGTTTGTCTTTCGACAAGGGCGAAACAAACGGAAACGAATGTTTGCTTTAATCTTAAAATTTTCATACAATTGTCAAAGGTTGTGAAACAATACACTTTACCTTTGACAATTGTGAGTTTTCGTTTACACTTCGCACTCGAAAGACTATTCACTTGTTTCAAGACAAGCACACGCTACGATCTCATTTTGTTTTTAATTACATAAAAACCGTACCACAAATTTTAAATTTTTACCATAACATGAAATATCATCTATATGTACTTTACTAATACAAAAAATAACATTGCATGAAATTTTATAGCAAAACTTAACATTTTTGGAACAAGTTTCTATATATAGCCACTAAATGAACTAAAAGTTAAGGCATATTTTAAAATTAATCAAAAAAATCCATACTTTATTTTTTAGTATGGATTAATTATTATTAAGCGAATAATAAATTATATCTTGCTCTAAATTTTCTTCTTCGTTTATATACTTTATCAGTGCTTATTTGTAAAAATTCAGCAACAAGTTTTGGAGCAACTCCATTGTAGAAATAATATAATATTTGTTTTTCTAGTTCTGTTTGAACTATTTTATTTGTTATCTCTTTTACTTTTGTATAATCTTCTTTTTCGTTTATAATAGAATTTTCATCTAAAACTTCAAGATATTCTTCTTCATCGGTTGTGTTATTAAAATATTTTAATTCTTGTCTTAAATATGTTTGTATTACTCTTAGACAAGCAGTTCTAATTGTATCAATCTTTCCAGATTTTGATTTTGAATTTTTACATAACTCGCCAAGTTTATGTCCTAAAAATTTATATAGGAATAAACTTGCTTCTTGAACTAAATCATAAGCATCTGAATAGGTATCTAACTCTTTATGATAATGAATATCTTGATATAACTGTTTTTGCAATCTTTCTATCTTTGGTAGTCCGCTAAAAGCATACCTTTTAATAGTTTTTAAACCAACTACTGCAAAGCATTTAGATAATTCTTGAAGATTATTTAATGTAATAACTACATTATCTTCTAAAATGCTAACTTTCTTTTTAACTTCATTCATATATATACTCCTTTTATTTGCCTTTTGGCACAAACAAAAAGAGCATAGTTTGAATGAATATTAAGTAGTGTTTGGATTATTGTTAAATAACATTAAACAAATGAAATTCAATAACTTACTTAATTACAAAAATGAAAAAACATTGTAAATTAAAATCAATATATATTTTTTAGTTTGTAATCTCATAAACAACAAGTCAAGGAAGAAGAAATATATATTTTGTGCAAATAAAAAGACTAAGGCAAGCCTTAATCTTAAAATTAAATAAAAAATATATATTTCCCTTGAATTGTTGTGAGAACTATGCGAACATACCAGCCAAAAGGCGAAGAAAAGGAGAATAATGAAAAGCAAGAACTGACATAAAAAAGAAGAGAATGTCGCAAAGGGAAAGCCTTGCGCCTTGCGACATCTCTTTCGTCAGTTCTTGCTATTTTGTTCCAGCGTAATTAAAAAGGTCAATTTGTTTTTACGCTTTATTTTTTTTCTTTATTTATTAATCTTGTTTTTTTGCAAAGTTTACTTTGGTTTCATATTTTTAATTTTGAGCTAATAATTTATAGTTGTTCTATTTAATAACAATTTGTTATTGGTTTAACTTAATCTTTTAGTTTAGTTGTGTTTATATTCAATTTTACATTTTGTTTGTATTTAGGCGTGTGCTTGTCTGGTGGAGCGAAGCGACACCACTTGTTCAAGACAAGCACACGCCTAAATCCCATTAAAAGGATTTAATAACTCAATCTAAGTAAATTTCTTATAGTCAATGAAATTATAACTTTACATTTTAATATTAATTGTGTAAAAATATTTTATATTGTAAGAATGTCTTAAATAATATTTAAAAGCAAATTTTTACAAGTGTTTCACAAAAGGTATACCTTAAATAGAAATTTAAATTTATAAAATTTTACAATTTTTTATAATAAACGATTGACAATAGAAATTTTATGGTTTATAATAACCATGAAATAAAAATGGTAAACAACAACCAAAAAGGAGATAATATGTATAAAATTTATGATTATAAAAAGTTCGAGTATTCAGTTTATGGGATTTTAAGAAATTATAATATTGTTACAAACGCATTTCCTAAAGCTATTGCTATGTCATATTTGCTTTATAGCATCAAGGATATGGATGTGCAAAATCAATATTTAAGATTAGAGGATTTAATTGTATATATAGATGATGAACAACTTAAGAGTTTTGTATTTAATGAATTGAAACTTATTGAAGTGGAAGATATTTTATCGTTGTCATATTTTTCGAAAGAAGAGATACGTTCATTTCTTTTAATGGCTGAGATTTTAAATCCTAAAGAGGCTAGTTATTCAACACCTAAGAGTTTAATTGACTTAGCTTTGAAATTGCTAGAGATAAAAGATGGAGAACAAGTTGGTGATTTATGTGCGGGTATAGGTGCGTTTTGTCGTGAAGGATTATTTCAAAATCCTAACGCAATATATTGCGGGATTGAAATTAATACAGAATATCAAGCAGTAGCTCGTATGAGAACAAGATTGCTAAGAAATATAGGTAAATATAGTATTGTTCAAGGCAATGCTTTAAATCATGAAATAAACATTATGTTTGATAAAGTTTTTTCAAACTATCCGTTTGGCATAAAACTAAAAGATTTGAGTTACGGAAATGACTATATAAATATGATGATTAATCAATGTCCTGAGTTAAGTAAAAGCACAACATCAGATTGGTTGTTTAATTATAAAGTTGCAAATTCAATAAAAGAAAATGGAAAAGCTGTAGTTATAATGACTAATGGTGGAACATGGAATACGATAGATGAACCAATCAGAAAGTATTTTGTTGAAAACCATCTTGTTGAAACAGTAATATCTTTGCCTGAAAAAATGTTTACAACATTTTCTGTCCCAACAACAATGATTGTTTTTAGTCATAATAATGAAAAAATTAATTTTGTTGATGCTACTACACTTTGTGTTCAGGGTAGAAGACAAAATAAGTTTTCAGACAATAATATAGATGAAATAATAAATCTAATAGGTAAAAACACTGATAAGAGCAAGGTTGTAGATTTGAGTAAAGTAAAACAAGAAAGCTTTGTATTAAATCCATCAAGGTACTTATTAAATTACGAAATTGAAAATGGTGAAAATTTTGAAAACTATATTTTATCTATAACAAGAGGAGCTCCATGTTCTGCGGCTGAATTGGATACCATGGTTTCAAAAAGTCCAACAAATTATCAATATTTAATGTTATCTAATATAAAGAATGGTGTTATTGATGATGAACTTCCATATTTGAAATGGATTGAACCTAAATATAAAAAATACTGTTTAAAAAATGAAAGTCTTTTACTTTCAAAAAATGGTGCTCCATTTAAAGTTGCGGTAGCAAATGTTTCTGAAAATAAGCAAATATTAGCAAATGGAAATTTATTTATAATTGAAATAGATAAGACAAAGGCTAACCCTTACTATATTAAATTGTTTTTGGAAAGTGAGAAAGGGAAACAGGCTCTTGCAAGTATAACAGTGGGGGCTACCATTCCTAATATTGGTATTAGTCAATTGAATAAGTTACAAATTCCAAAAAAGAGTTTGGAAGAGCAAAATAACATAGCAAATAAATATTTGGCTGGATTAGATGAGATATCTTTGTTAAAACGGAAGATAAGCAAAATAGAAAATTCTCTAATGGCTACTTTTGATGAATTATAAGGAGTTTGTAATGCGTTCACAAGAAGAAATAGAAGAGATTTTAGATATAATTAGAGAAAAAGTTTGTTTGTCTAACAGGGAAGAAACATTAGATGAATTACTATCTAGCTGGGACATTGAAATTAAACCAAAGTTATCACTTTATGAACCTTATAAAAATGGTAAAATTTTAATTATTGGCCAATCAACAATAGATAAAAATACGATTATAGGAATTGCGAAATCCTTAAATATTGATAATAGTAGATTGGAATTAGTATTAGATTATCGTAAAGCCGAAAATTACGATTTTAGGAAATTACAGTACAACCCTTTATATCGTGTAATTATCGTAGGTCCATTGCCTCATAAAACGGCTGGAACTGGATGTTCAAGTAGTGTTATTACTGAGATTGAAAATAAAGAGGGATATCCTCGAATCGTAAGGTCGATAGCCAATCAAGAACTTAAAATTACAAAAAGTTCAATAAGAACAGCACTTTCACAGTTATTAAATGAAAATTACATTTAATTTTTGTGCAAAAAATTGTATTATATGATATAATTAATAAGGAGAATTTTATGGCAAAATCAGCAAAGAAAGTAGAAAAAGAATTATCATTGGAAACAGTGCTTTGGAATTGTAGAGTTGCACTTCGTGGTGCAGGAACTATTGAAACAAATAGAGATGCTGTTATTGGTCTTGCTTTTTTAAAATTTTGTGGAGATAAATTTGAAAAATGTAGGGCAAAAATAATTGAAGAAAATGGCAATATTCCTGCATTTGTAGAAAATGATGCTTTTTATAGAAGCGAAAATGTTTTTTATCTTCCCGAAGGTGTTGACGAGAAAGAAGTAAATGGCAAGATTGAAAAAACAGAATGGTCAACTCGTTGGAATTGGATTGTCGCAAATGCTTCAAGTAATGATATTGCGGTAAAACTTGATAGAGCCATGGCGGAAATAGAAAAAAGAAATCCGCCATTAAAAGGTGCTTTACCACAAAAGTTTTATGCTACTCTTGGTGTAAGTAAAGAAACATTAAAGAACTTAATTGACAATATCAATCAAATAGATGAGAAAAGATTTAATGAACAAGATTTAATTGGCAGAGTTTATGAATACTTTTTACAATCTTATGCTGCAGCATCTTCAAAAGATGATGGTGAGTTTTATACTCCTGCTTGCATTGTTAATTTAATTGCAGAACTAATTGAGCCATTTGATGGTGTTGTTTACGACCCTTGTTGTGGTTCTGGTGGTATGTTTGTTCAATCTATGAAATTTGTTGAAAGACATAATGGTAATAGAAACAAAATATCTGTTGTAGGTCAAGAAAGCAACAAAAAAACTTGGCAACTTGCTAAAATGAACCTTGCAATTCGTGGTATCGCTCACGATTTAGGCAAAGAGAATGCTTCAACATTTACAAACGACCAGCATAAAGCAAAAGACAAAAAAATTAATTATATTATGGCAAATCCACCATTTAATTTAAAAAATTGGAGAGGTGCTAATGATTTAATTGATGATAGTAGATGGGCAAAATATGGCTTTGTACCAAGGGCTTCAAACGCAAACTATGCTTGGATTTTTCACATAATGTCAAAACTCGATGTAAATAATGGTATTGCTGGTTTCTTGCTTGCAAATGGTGCATTAGGAGATATGGACGATGTTCAATATCGTGAACAAGTTGTCAAAAGTGATGCAATTGAAGCAATTATCGTTCTTCCAAGAGATATGTTTTACACAACTGACATCTCGGTTACTTTATGGATACTTAATAATAATAAAAAGGCTTGTGAATTAAATGGTAGAAAATTAAGAGATAGACAGGGCGAAATTTTATTTGTTGACCTTCGTACTTGGGATGAAAATGTTGCAGAATATAAACTTGAAAAAGGTAGTAAAAAGAAAACTATTTTAACTGATGCACAAATTCAAAGAATTAAAGAGATATATAATAATTGGCAAGACGCTGATACAACTAAATATCAAGATATTCCAGAACTTTGCAAATCTGCAAAGATAACTGATATCAAAGCCCCAGACTATTCACTTGCTCCAAGTAATTACATAGAGTTTATCGACCACGATTTAGAGATAGACTATGAAAAAGAAATGACTCGTATACAATCAGAAATGAAAGAAGTAATGGAGAGAGAACAAAAATCTCAAACAATGCTTAAAAATGCTTTTAAGGGGATTGGATATGACATTGACTAAATATAAACTTGGAGATTTAATTTCTTTATCGGAAGAAAAAAATACTGATTTAAAATATGGTTTGGATGACGTAAAAGGTGTTTCAATACAAAAAAAGTTTATTGAAACAAAAGCGGATATGGTAGGTGTTTCATTACACCCATATTTATTGGTAAAGCCAGACTTTTTTGCGTATGTTCCGATAACATCTAGAAATGGAAATAAAATCACATTAGCACATAACGATACAGAAAAAACATATATCGTTTCATCTTCTTATATTGTATTTTATATAAAAGAACCCCAAATACTAAATTCTGCTTATTTGTTTATGTATTTTAATAGACCTGAATTTGATAGATATTCAAGGTTTAATTCTTGGGGGTCGGCACGAGAGGCTTTTTCTTGGGAAGAAATGTGTGATATAAACATTGAACTTCCACCTATAGCAGTGCAAGAAAAATATGTTAATATTTATAAAGCAATGGTTGAAAATCAAAAGGTTTACGAAACAGGGTTAGAAGACTTAAAACTTGTTTGCGATGCTTATATTGAGAATTTGCGTAGAAACATGCCTTGTGAAGAAATTGGAAAGTATATTCGGGAATTGAATAATAAGAATACTACATTAAATTGTGTAAATGTAAAAGGTGTAAATAAAGATAGTTTATTTTGCGAAACAAAAACAACAACGGACAATTTAGATTTTAGTAAATATAAAATTGTAAAATACAATGATTTTGCATATAACCCATCTCGTATAAATTTAGGCTCCATTGCTTTATATAGGGATAATTTAGATTGTATTGTTTCTCCTATGTATACTATTTTTAATATTATCGACGCAAAGAAAATGATGCCAGAATATTTAATGATGTGGTTAAGCAGAAAAGAATTTCATAGAAGTACTTTATTTTACGCTGGAGGGTCTGTAAGAGATTCTTTCGATTTTGATGTTATGAAAAAAGTAAAAATTCCTGTTCCCGATATAAAAATACAGCAATCAATAGTTGATATTTATAATGTTTATATTGAAAGAAAAGAAATAAACGAAAAATTAAAACAACAGATAAAAGAATTATGCCCTATTTTAATAAGAGGGTCGTTACAAAATTAAGGAGTACAAATGGATTGCAATCAACTAACTAAATGTATAATGAACTATCTTGAAAATGATAAAACCAACACAGCAATTATGCTTTCTGGCGATTGGGGTTGTGGTAAAAGTTATTATATAAAAAATCAATTGCGAGAAGAATTAGAGAAAGAAGGTAAAGACTATGTTTTAGTTTCTTTATACGGAATAAATAAATTAGAAGATGTTAGTAAGGCTCTTTATATAGAAGCAAGAGCTAGTTGGCTAAATAAAAAATCAGAAAAAGGCTCAATTGTTAAATTTACTGCCAAAACAATAATAAAAGGAATCGCAAGTTTTTTTGGAGTTGATTTAAATGTAAGTCAAGAAGATTTGCAAAACATTTATAATTCTATCGATTTTTCAAACAAATTAATTATTTTAGAAGATTTTGAAAGATGCCCTATTGATAAAGTTGAATTACTAGGGTACATAAACAATCTTGTAGAACAAGATGGAGTTAAAGTTTTAGTGGTTGCAAATGAAAAAGAGATTATATCTTTTGAGCAGTTTATAGATGAAAAAACTAAAAAAACACAAAAAAAATACGATGAAGGTTCATTAAAATATCTAAGAATTAAAGAAAAAACTATTGGAGATACTTTTTATTTTAAAAATAATATTGATGAAACAATTACGAGTATTTTAAATTTATATGAAAATGAGTATTTAACTGAAATTAAAAATCAATATCCTCAATTTATCAAAGAAATAGTTTCTATTATGGATGAGCTTAAATGCTATAATTTAAGGTCTTTAATATATGCTTGTCAAAAAACATTAGATATGTTTAAGCAAATAGATTGGGACGCTGATATTTGTTTTTTAAGGAATGTTTTTCTTGGGAATATTGCATTTTGCTTAAAGAAGAAAAATAAAGATGATGTTAGTTGGAATCCTATAGATTTGTGTTCTTATGATTTAGCATCTAATAGATATCCTGTTTATAAATTTGCTTACCATTATATAACATTTCATTATTTAAACATTGATTATTTTAAATTTTCCGAAGAACAATTTAAGCATTTCATGGAAAAACATGAAGCAGACAAAGATTTAAGTATTTTATATTCTTATTATAAGCGAAAAGAGAAAGATGTCGTAGAAGCTATAAATAGAATAAAAACTCGACTAGAAACAGATGGAACAATCTCAATACAAGAATATCCCAAATTGGCTAATTATTTAATTTCTGTGAAGCCAATCATTGGTTGTGATAAAAAAATAAATCAATGCAAGGAAATTATGATAGAAAATGTTGCCAATCAATATAGAGCAGACAATTCTTTTGATATATATTTTCATGATGGAATAGTGCTGGGAACACAAGAACAAAAAGATGAGTTTAACGAATTTAAACAAAGATTGCAAAAACCGATTAGTGAAAAAGAAGACCCATTGAAAATTTTAGATTATAAAGCAAGCAATATTGATAATTTTTGTGATATGATTCATAAAAATGTGTCTACTTTTTACAATAATAAAGGTTTTATAAATAACATTGATGTGTTAAAGTTTGTAGAAATGTTAAAAGATTGTTCTGCAAGTCAATTGCATGAAATTAGAGACGTTTTTCAATGGGTTTATTCTATATCGAACATTAAAGAAGTTTTGTTGGGTGATAAAGAAAATTTGATTTTATTATTAGAAAAAATAAAAACTTTAAAAGATACTGCAACTTGTTTTGACAAAATACAAAAACAGCAACTCACTTGGTTTTGTGATAATATTCAAAGTATTTGTGATAAATTAGGAGAATAAAATGTATAATTTTATTAAAGGTCAATTTACTGAAGAAGAATTAGAAAATGCAATAATAAATCTTTTTCAAAATGAAGATTATGATTATTTAGATGGTGAAACTATACACCGTCAGTTTTCTGATGTTATTTTGTATGCTGATTTTATGGAATACATAAATACCAAATATAAAGATGATGAACTTACTAACAATGAAAAAGAAATCATATTTAATGAAATAAATTTAATATCTGCAACTTTTTTATATGAGGGAAATAAAGAAGCCTATCTAAAAATTTCAGAGGGGTTTGATTTAGTTAGAGATGATGCAAATAAAATTGCATTACATATTGACTTTATAGATTTTGACGAAGTGGATAATAATTTATTTAAGGTTGTTAATCAGTATTCAGTTCAAGGGATTGAAAGGATTAGGAGACCAGATTTAATTGTGTTTATCAATGGTATTCCTGTTTCAATTTTTGAATTTAAGTCTGCAATTAAGGAAGATACAACTATTCATAATGCATGGGAACAAATTAGTATTAGATACACGAGAGATATTCCCAATCTTATGAAATACTGTTTTTTATCAGTCATCTCTGATGGTGCAAATAATAGAATGGGTAGTATATTTACACCGTATGAGTATTATTATTCTTGGAATAAAGCCAATGATGAAGAAAAAGTTTCTAATGGCATAAGTTCACTTTTAACTTTAATCAAAGGGGCTTTCGCACGAGATAGGTTATTATCCATATTGAGAGATTTTATTTTTTATCCAGACAAAAGCGAAAAACAATTAGTTATTATTCCAAGATACCCACAATTTTTTGCAGCTAATAAGATGGTTGAAAATATTAAATCACATATGAAACCTGAAGGCGATGGCAAAGGTGGTATTTATTTTGGTGCAACAGGATGTGGAAAAACTTATACAATGTTGTTTTTGAGCAGACTTATTGCTTTAAGAGATAGCAACAAGTTTAATAATCCAACAATTATTATTATTGAAGATAGAGAGGATTTAGATACTCAAACATCAGAGTTATTTGTAAATGCAACCAAATATTTACACGATAAGGATGTTAGAAGTATTGAAAGTCGTGAGGATTTACAAAGGAAATTAAAAGATAAAAAAAGTGGTGGTATTTATATTACAACAATTCAAAAATTTTGTGAAAGCACAGGATTACTATCTGATAGAAATAATATAATTTGTATTTCAGACGAGGCCCATAGGACACAAACAAATACGGGTTCTAAATTAAAAAAGACTGATGAAGGTGTGTTCACCACATACGGATTTGCTAAATATTTAAGAGATAGTTTTCCTAATGCCACTTATTGTGGTTTTACAGGAACACCTATTGATGAAAGTATTGCTGTATTTGGTGAAGTTGTTGATAGTTACACTATGAAAGAATCAAGTGATGATGGTATTACTTGTAGAATTGCTTATGAGCCAAGACTTGCGAGAGTTTTAGTTTCTGACGCAAAGGCAAAAGAAATACAAAAATATTATCAAAAATGTTTAGATGATGGCGCAAACCCAGAGCAAGTGGCTGAAAGTGAAAGGGCAATGAGTTCTATTTCAATGATTTTGGGAGACCCAGATGTTTTGGAAGCACTTGCAAAAGATATTGTAGAACATTATGAAGCATTATGTGCTGAAAAGCCTAAAGTAGTTCAAAAAGCAATGATTGTTTGTCCAGATAGAAAACTTGCTTATAAAATGTATAAGCAAATTGGAAAAATTAGACCTGAATGGTTAGTGCCTAAGAAGGCTGACAACGAAGAAGAACTTACTAAAGAACAATTGAATGAGTTATTGGCATTGCCAAAAATTAATTTAGTTGCAACACAGGGGGATGATGATGAAGATGAATTATTTAAATTATGTGGTACAAAGGATTGGAGACAAAATTTAGACAAACAATTCAAAAATAATAATTCTAATTTTAAAATCGCCATAGTTGTAGATATGTGGATTACGGGGTTTGATGTTCCTTCACTTGCTGTTATGTACATTAATAAACCATTAAAAAGACACACATTAGTTCAAACAATTTCTCGTGTAAATCGTATATTTACAGGCAAAGAAAAGGGTTTAATTGTCGATTATATAGGTATTAAAAAAGAAATGATGGAGGCGGTTAAGAAATATAGCAATAGCGATTTTGATAGTCCTATTGATGAACTTGCTATATCTCTTGGCGTATTTAGAAATCAGTTGGCTTTGATTGATGATATTATGTTGCATTTCAACTCTACTAAATATTTTTATGGAACACCATTAGAAAGGCTTATTTGTCTTAATGAGGCAACAGAGTATATTCAAACATCAAAAGATAGAGAAACAAGTTTTATGGCAATTTCTCGTAAATTAAAATCTGCTTACAATATTGTTTATGTGTCTGGTGAATTAAACGATGATGAAACTGCAAAAGCACAACTATATTTAGCAATTCGGTCTATTATTTATAAGATGACTATGCCTAATGTTCCTGATGCAGAAATAATGAATAAAACTGTTGAAAAAATGGTTGAAAATGCAATTACTTGTTCTGGAGTTGAAAATATTGTTGATAATCCTAACACAATAGACTTATTTAGTGAAGAGTTTTTGAAGGAATTAGACAAGGTTAAATTACCAATTACAAAGTTTAATGCTTTATTAAAATTGTTAAAAAAAGCAATTTCTAATTATGGTAGGATAAATAGAGTTAAATCTATTGAATTTGACGAAAAATTAAAAAGAGTTGTAGAAATTTATAATAATAGAGATAAACTTGTATTTACAAATGAAGTCGTTTCTGATTTCGTAAATGATTTATCAGACAAGCTTATTGAAATAATGAAAGAATTAGAAATTGACAAAACTTCATTTGAACAAATGGGTATAACATTTGAAGAAAAAGCATTTTTTGATATTCTTGTAAAAGTTAGGGATACGCATCAATTCCAATATGAAGATGAAAAATGTATTATTTTAGCAAAGAAGATAAAGAAACTTGTTGAAGATAAGTCGCAATTTGCAGATTTCCTTGTAAGAGATGATATTAGAAATCAATTGATTAAAGAGTTGACAATTCTGCTTTATAAAAATGGTTATCCGCCAGATTGGAATCAAGATGTATTTGAAAAAATATTCGAACAAGCAGAAAATTTTAAGAAGTTTAATTAAATAAGTCATAACAATAAGGCTCAATTTTTAGTTGACCTTATTGTTTTTTTATTATGTGAACTAATAGAAGATATTGTTATGTTGCTTACAATTAAAAACAATTAACCTGATTAGTAATTTAGGCAGGATATGTTAACTTTTATCCTATGTAGACAGAATATAAAAAAGACAAGAAAATTAAAACTCTTGACTTTTTTATTTTTGAATTATTAATTTTATTCCAAAATAATTGTGATAAAAAAATAAAACGAATTTTGACTTTTCAAGGTTCGTTTTATTCTTGTCTGGTGCGGATGAAAGGACTCGAACCTTCACGGTCTCCCACTAGAACCTAAATCTAGCGCGTCTGCCAATTCCGCCACATCCGCATAATAAAAATAAATGGAGCGGGCGATGGGAATCGAACCCACATAGCCAGCTTGGAAGGCTGGAGCTCTACCACTGAGCTACGCCCGCATAAACGGTATGAATTCATAATATCATAATTAATAAAAATAGTCAACAAAATATTAAAATTAAACTCGAAAAATTTCAAGAATTATTTGTATTATTATTAAAAAAGAAAAATACCACTAATAGTGTGGTATAAGTTTATGCTAAATTTTATCAAAAGATGCTAGAACTTCATTTCTTACTCTTCATTAATTTCTTCGGTTTGGTATAGGGCTTTGTAGGTGGGGGAAGAGTGTAGGAGTTCGGTGTGGGTACCTTGTGCTTCGACTTTTCCTTTGCTAATTAGCATAATATTGTCTGCATCGACAACGGTTGAAAGGCGGTGTGCTACAATTATAATTGTATGGTCTTTTTTGAGATTATCAAGCACTTCTTTTATTAATTTTTGGCTCTTGTTATCAAGTGCGCTAGTTGCTTCGTCAAACAATAAAATTTTATTATTTTTTAGCAAAGCGCGCGCGATTGCGAGGCGTTGGCGTTGTCCACCCGAAAGGATAACGCCGTTTTCGCCGATTAAACTGTCGTATTTTTCGGGCAATTTTTCGATAAATTCGTCTAATTGCGCTAATCTGCATGCGTTCTTGATTTCATCATCGGTGGCATTTGGTTTCGCTAGGCGCAAATTCTCGGCAATGCTCATATTGAATACATAAGGTGTTTGCAGAACAAGCCCGATATTCTGGCGCACGCTTTGTTCACTTAGTTCGTTTATGTTTGTGTTGTCGAGCAAAATCTCACCGTCATTTTCTTTATATAGGCGTGTGATTAGTCCTAAAATCGTACTTTTGCCGATACCACTTTCACCAACGAATGCAACAAGCGTATTTGGCTTAATTGAAAAATTGATTTTATCTAAAACTTTTTCCTTTTCTTCATAGGCAAAAGATACATTTTGAAAAGTAATTTCGCCTGAACAAGAGTAATCAAGTGCGCCAAATTGTTCGGTAGGGTAAGACTTTTCGTCCAGCATTTCAAAGACACGCTTTGCGGACATTTCGGCAAGAGCAAGTTCTTCTTGAAGAGTGCTCCAAACATTAAGTGATGAAGTGATGCGCCCGTAATATGTGTACATAATTAAGAAACCCGCAATATCAAGCCAGTTTTCGAGCATAAACCATGCACAAATAATGAAAAATGCTGCGTACATGGTGTTTTGAAAAATTCCAGCACCGCCATGCAGGGCGTTTAGTTTGTCATTCGAGCGAATAGTAAACCATGTATAATCTTGAGTAAGGTCGTAAACGCGGGTTTCAATAGTGTTTTTTAGTCCTAAACCTTTTATGTCGCGCCAACCGCGAGTAGACTCGTTCCCTAAACCGACGAGTTTATCTTGTTTGCCCGCTTTTATGTATTCATATTTTGCTTGTTTATGCGCGATATAGCGAGAAAGCAGAAAGGTAAGCAAGGCGAAACCAAACATAAATAGCCCTATGTATAAGTTTACTACCAGTGCAATAACTACATAAATTATTCCAGCCAACCCGCGACTGATATAGTTGAAAATACGACTTATCGAAAAGGATAATTTGCTACAATCATTTATTAAACGGGTACTAACTTTTCCGCTGTTTATTTTATCTAGGCTTGCGCTTTCAGTATCTAAAAAGTGTTGCAGCAATGTGTTTTGCAAGTCTTGTGCTACTCGGCGTATCCAGCGGTTACTACAAATACTGCTGATATATCCTATTGCTTCGGCTACAATCATTAAAATTATATAAATTATAGCGAAGAACAGCACACGCTCAAAATCAAATTCGGTAAAATATAAGAGTATTTGTGAAATCACGAGCGGGCTAATTGCCGAAAATGGCAAAACAAGAACGCGGAATATTATGGATAGGGCAATCATTCCGCGTTGTTTTTTTAAAAAGGGCGCCATTTTCTTTATATTTTTGATGCCCTTTATTTTTTCTTGTTCCATAACCAACACCTATTTTTTATCTACTTAGTTCAGTATATCAAATAATGGTAGGCTAGTCAATACCTCCTTTTGTGCCTTTTTCACTCTTTTTGTGTGGGAAACATATATGGTTTTATGAGTTTTTCAAAAAAAGACGAAAATAAAAAAGGTGCAAGATTTTTAAACGGGGGCGGTTTTTTAAACGAATTAAAAGCCGACAGTATTGCGCTTGAAAAACTGTGTGCAGAAAAAATTGAAATCGGCAAAACGCTTTTGGGGCGGAGTATTTACGCTTATGAAATAGGTTGCGGCAGCCCGAAAATTATTGCTCAATATGCAATTCATGCGCGTGAGCATATTACATATTATTTAGCGGTTTTGCATATGGTTCGTTTGCTAAAAAATTTAGAACATGGCAAAGGCACAATTTATATAATTCCCGTTGTTAACATTGACGGCGTGGCTTTGTGCCTTGATGGTGTAGATAGTGCGGGGGCTTACGCTGATAATTTGCTTGAATTAAATCGTTCGGCAGATTTTAGTTTGTGGAAAGCAAATGCCCGCGGTGTCGATTTGAATGTGAATTTTGGAGCGCGCTGGGGAACGGGTAAGAGCAATATTTTGCGCCCGAGTTCGCAAAATTATATAGGAAGCGCTCCGAATAGCGAGCCTGAAACAAAGGCATTAATTAATTTTACAAAGCAAATTTCGCCCGATTTAACGCTTTCGTGGCATTGCAAAGGTGAAGTAATCTTCTATGATTTTTATCAGGATGTAAAGCGCAAAACGCGCGACCGAAAAATCGCAAAAATTGTTGAAAAAAGCACAGGCTACAAAATTGTGCCGTCAGGGAAAAGTGCGGGCGGATACAAGGACTGGTGCATAGAAACATTAAAAATTCCCGCGCTTACAATCGAAGTCGGCAAAAACAGTTTGGCACATCCTATTACTCGCGACAAACTTCCTGAAATTTGGCAGAAAACTGCGTGCGTATACGAAGATTTGTTAAAAAATTTATAGCAAAAAGTGATTTGCGTATTTATTAATTGCTTGATAATTAATTCGCAATGTGATATAATGTATTTTACTTGATAAGTGCGTGGAAAAGTGGACTTTTGGTGCATAACTTTTCCACAAATTCAACAAAGGGGGAAAAGTGGACGAGCATACTAAATTTATGAAAGAAGCGCTCAAAGTTGCCGAGCGTGCCCGTGAGCATAACGAAGTGCCTATCGGCGCCGTAGTAGTGCGCGATGGAAAAGTCATTGCCCGCGCTTATAATTTGAAGCACACAAAAGGGAATGCGCTCTTGCATGCTGAAATGCTTGCACTTGAGAAAGCAGCGAAAAAAGTAGGTGACTGGCGCCTTTATGACTGTGATTTGTATGTTACACTTGAACCTTGTCCTATGTGTGCGGGGGCGTGCATAAATGCACGAGTTCGGAGTGTCGTTTTTGGCGCGTATGACGAAAAGGCAGGTTGTTGCGGAACGCTTTATAATCTGCCCGTTGATACTCGATTTAATCACCGCCCGACTGTTATCGGTGGAGTAATGGAAAAAGAGTGTGCGCAGATTTTAACAGACTTTTTTAAGGGTCTGCGCAATAAAACAAATTAACAATTGAATTGCTAATTTGAGCGAAGCGAATAAAGGGGGAAACTATGCCTATTTTAAGTATGGATTATGAAACAGAAATCAGCAATGACAGTCTTGACGAGATTGACACAATGTGGTCGCGAACCGCACAAAAAGCGCCGATTGATAGTGATGTTGCCGTAATTATTTTAAAAATTCATCACCCTGCATTTACAGGAACAACAAAGTCGTTTGATACAAAAATTTTTGGCAAAACTATGACTGAATGGGTTTCACTTGCCTTTGATAAATGCCCGATACTCGAAATTGAAACGACTTCGCAGGCTGATGTTCTTGAAACTATTCGCCCGTACCTTACGGAGCATACTTACACAGCGGTATTTTATGCGGATACTCCATTATTTAGGCGTAAAATGTTTTTAACCTGTCTTGACTTTGTTCAAAGTCGTGGAATGAATGTTTGCCGTTTCGAGCGCGGTTATATCTTCCGCACTGATTATGTGCGAAATGCAGAGAGATTATATAGCGCAACCGTGCCAAATTTCGAGGGCTTGCAAGACTTTTTAATCGTATGCGATATGGATACTTTGTCGCAAGCGCAAGCTGTTTTAAAAAAGCGAATTTTGGACTTTCATTTAAAAAATGGTGTGCAGTTTGTTGATGCAAACTGGACAAGTATTGATGCCGATGTCGTAATCGGTGAAAACACAATAATTTATCCGCAAAATGTTTTGCAAGGAAAAACTGTAATTGGCAATAATGTTATTTTGCAAGTTGGCAATACTATAATTGATAGCGCAATCGGCGATGGTTCAACTATTATGAATAGCGTAATTGTAAACAGTAAAATTACGCCAAACAGCAAAATCGAACCATTTAGTTACATCAATAAAGGTGTAATAAAGAAATAATAACGCTTTTATAAATAGGAGTATAAAGGCATAATGAAATCTCGCACCCTTATAAAGTAATAAGTGTTATAAATTAGGAAAGTACGGGTTTGTAGATAAAAAAATTTATTAAAAAACGGAGAAGATATTATGAAACTTTTGGTAGGATTAGGAAATCCTGGTGCGGAATTTGACAATACTCCGCATAATGTTGGCTTTGCAACTATTGATAAGATTGCAAAGGAGTTTGGTATTATAATCAAGAAAAAACGCAAGAATGGACTTATGGCAGAGGCGCAAATAAACGGTGTCGATGTTATTTTATTGAAACCGCAAACATTTATGAATAGTAGTGGTGATTGCGTTTTTGCAATAGCGAAAAAATATAAAATAAAATCACAAGATATTTGCGTAATTCTTGATGATGTTGATTTAACTGCGGGGCTTGTTCGTGCGCGCCCGTCTGGTTCGGCTGGCACTCATAACGGTTTAAAGTCTGTTACCGCAAGACTTGGTTCGACTGATTTTGCACGCATCAGAATAGGTGTAGACTCAATGAGTCGTGGTTCCGATTTGGCGGAGTATGTTTTAAGGAAAATGGACCCGCGCACCGCAGAAAATGTTTCGGTAGGTGTTGATAAAGCCGTCGAATTTGCAAAAATTTTTGTTGAAAAGGGCTTACCTGCTGATACAAAATAGGGCGCTTTCACAACCTAGCAAAAATAAGGTTGCCGAAAATAATAAGAATTAAGTAAAAAATAATAACAAAGATGCAAGCCAACAGGGCACAACAAAAAATATCAAAAAAATAGAACAAAAAAATAAATAAAAAATATTAATAAAATTACCAAAAATCATTATGCAAAGTTTATTTAAGGACAGTGAGATAAGTAAAATAATCGACGATTTGCGCTCAAAAAATTTGAGCGTTTTCGGTCTAAATTTAGGGGAACGAGTTCTCCTTTCTTCTTTTATTTCGCAACCACTTTGCTATATTTCTAGTGATGTCAATTCTTTTGAAAGTATTGAAAAAGATTTTTTAAGTTTAAATAAGCGTGTCGCAGTTTTAGATTATTCGACAGACGATTTCACGCTTCATACTCTCGAATTTGGTAGTAATGGAATTAACATTCAAAACGCATTATTTAAGGCAATAAACGGGGAAATTGATGTTTTGCTCGCAACTCCACAATCTATACTTGCGCGCTTTGCTCCGCGTGAGTTGTGGCAAAAAAATACATACACTTTAAAAGTTGGTGCTGATGTTGACCCTGAAAAATTAGTCGAGATTTTAAGCAGTATCGGCTACAAACGCGCAGACAGCGTTGACGGAGCGGGGCAGTTCGCACGGCGCGGTGATGTATTTGATATTTTTCCGCTAAATAGTGAATTGCCGTATCGCGTGCATTTTTTTGATACGCAAATCGAAAAAATCGCATCATTTAATGTTTTGACACAATACTCAATAGAGCAAGTAAAAAGTATTACACTTTGTCCAAATGGCTTTAATTTGGGGGAACATGAAAAGGCTCGCGCACTTGAAAGCCTAAAATCTCAATTTGAAAGCACAAAAAAGCGCGCTGGCAAATCAAAACACCCAGCAGATTTTCTAGCAAACACGGGCGCTTTTGAACACGCCGAAAGCCTTATAAATCACGGCATTCCGCGCGAAGCATGGCCTTTTTGTTCGGTATTTACTGAAACACAAACGCTGCCCGAATTGTTGCTTGAATTTGTTTTTGTCATTGACCAGCCGAAGCAGGTTTACCAAAATTTAACTGAATACACCGAAACGGCAAAAAATAATATTCTATCTGGAATTGAAAACGGACAACTTTGCACGCTTCACAAGGGAGCGCTTGCTGACTTTGATGAAGTTATTTCAACGCTTCACGGGCGCAGAATGCTAGCATATCAGTCGCTTTTGACTCAAAACAAATTTTTTAATCCGGACGGTGTTTATAATGTCGAGACTTTGCCTTTGCCTCGTCTTGCTCGCAGTTACGCAGACTATGCCACTGCAATAAATGAATTTATTATAAATAATTATTGCGTGATTTTGGCGTCAAGCGATGCAAATATCGCCGCAGACCTTGCCGAAAAACTCGGCAAATATGTGCCGACAACAATTATCGCGAGCCTTAACGATGCAAGAAACGGGCGAATAAATATTATTAACCATTCGCTATATCTCGGGGCGTGCTTTGTTAAAGATAAAATCTTGTTGCTCGGTGGGGCAGAAAATCACTTTACTGTAAAGAACAAAGAGTTTGAAAAGAAAAGCGCAAAGATAACCGATGCTTTTACATTGCCAGAGCAAGGTGATTATGTCGTCCATGCGATTCACGGTATCGGTATTTGCGAAGGGGTTACAAAACTCGAAATTAATGGAGCAAAACGCGATTATGTTGTCGTAAGTTACAAAGATAATGCGCGCCTTTATGTGCCGACTGAGCAACTAGACTTGCTCGGTCGCTATATAGGTGGCGAAAAGAACCCGCAACTTTCTGCAATCGGCGGAAATGCCTTTGAAAAAGTAAAACAACGCGTACGAGAGAGCGTAAAGCAGTTGGCTTTTGATTTGCTAAAACTCTACCGTGAGCGCGAGCAGAGTAAGGGCATTAAAATGGAAGTCGACCCTGCAATTTTAGCCGAGTTTGAAGCCTCATTCCCGTATACGCCGACCCCTGACCAGCAGAAAGCGATTAATGATGTGTATGCCGACCTTTCAAGCGGTAAAATAATGGATAGATTGATTGTCGGCGATGTTGGCTACGGAAAAACTGAAGTTGCGCTTCGCGCTGCTTTTGTCGCTGTGATGTCGGGGTATCAAGTCGCGCTAATTGTGCCGACTACAATTCTTGCTGAACAACACTTTAACAACTTTAATTCGCGACTAAAAAATTATGGAATTGAGGTTCGCTGTTTAAACCGCTTCCGCACTGCAAAAGAGCAGAAAGAAATTATAAACGATGTAAAATCGGGCAAGGTCAACATTTTAATAGGTACGCACAGGGTTCTGTCGAAAGATGTCGAATTTTACAATCTCGGGCTATTAATTCTCGACGAGGAGCAACGCTTTGGTGTCGGGGATAAAGAGAAGTTAAAGAATATAAAAAAGAATGTTCATGTACTTACTCTAACCGCAACGCCGATACCGCGAACGCTACATATGTCGCTTGTCGGTATTCGCGACATTTCGACTATCGAAACTCCACCGCTTGACCGTTTGCCTGTGCAAACGATTGTATCTCAATTTAGTTACAATTTAATAGGTACGGCACTTCGACGAGAGCATGCTCGTGGTGGACAAAGCCTTGTCGTTTATCCTAGGGTGGAAAATATTGAGGCATTTGCGCAAAGTTTGCGCGCCGAACTCGGCGACAATTTTAGAATAGCAGTAGCGCATGGGCAAATGAACAAGGCGATGATTGAAAATGTAATGCTTTCAATGTACCGTGGTGAAATTGATGTTTTGGTTGCAACAACATTAATTGAAAACGGAATTGATTTGCCAAATGCTAACACGCTTTTTGTCGTGTCTGCCGAGAAACTCGGGCTTTCTCAACTTTACCAACTGCGAGGTCGGGTAGGGCGTAGCGACAGGCTCGCATATTCGTATTTTACATACATGGACGAAGGCAAACTTTCAGGCACAGCGTATGAACGCTTGTCAGTATTAATGCAGTATACAGCACTCGGCAGTGGTTTTAAAATCGCTATGCGCGACCTTGAAATTAGGGGCGCGGGGAATATTTTAGGCCCCGAACAACACGGGCAAATGGAAAAAGTCGGCTATGACATGTACTGCAAAATTTTGGATAGTAGTATTGCTGACTTGCGTGGTGAAAAGGTTTACGAAGCCGAGCCTGTCAAAATCGAAGTCGACTGCGATGCATATATTCCTGACGAATTTATTACTGATAAAGTTCAACGCATGGAAGTTTACTCAATGATTGCAAATATTGCTAATGACGACGATGCAGAGCGTGTAACTGATATGATTGCCGACAAATATGGTTCTGTTCCGCGTGCTGTTGCGGGGCTTATTAAAGTTGCACTTCTAAAAGCCAAATGCCAAAGTGTTGGCGTTATCCGCGCAAAAGTTTTGCGCTCACAAGGACAGTTAACTTTCCACGATACAGAAGAAGAAAATACACTCATTAATTCGGCAAATTTAGGGAAATTTTCAGTATCAAAACGCGATGGTTTGGCAATACTCAAAGCCGATAGTACGAGCCTAGAAAAAAGTGATATGTGGCGAGAAACTTTCCACATACTTGATAATTTGCGAGCAAAATTTGTTGCTAAATAATTGCATAATCGCTTTTTTTGTGCTACAATGAGTACTACAACAAAATTTTTTGGAGAAAAACCTTGACTAAAACATCTAAAATTTCCGCGACAAACATTATAAAATACATCGGGCTTATGTTGTGCGTTTTGCTCATTCCACTCTTTGCTGGGTGTGACCTTGTTACGACTAATGTGAACAAGCAACTTGCCGAGGTGGCTGCAAGTTACGACAACGGCCACATTGAGATTACTCGCGAAGAACTTATTATGACTTATAATTACATCGGTAACAGTCGTTATGACAATTCAAGTACTGTTACTCAAAATGGCATAGAGCAGACACTTGACCTTGCGTTAAACCGTGCAATTCTTGTTGATTTTTTAACTGCTGACGATATGGCGGACGAGCGTGCTCGACTTAATGTAGAAAAAGTCCAACTTACCATGACAGAAGCCAACGATGTTTGGCGCAATGTTTACGACTATGTAAACTCATCTGTAAAGAGTTACGAAGATGACTTGCGCGCACAAGATGATGTATCAATAACCGAACCCACAGAAGAAGATGACACAACATCATATTCTCCGTATGAAAAGACATACGAATTCTACTATGACTTTGCAAGTGGCGAGTATGCGCTTGTAAAGATTGATAGTGATGATGTGGTCGAAAATGAATCAATCGCACTTTTTGACACAAGTGCTGACCTTACATTTAGTGAAAAAGCAACAACTGCATACAATACTTTCCGCGAAAAGTACTGGGAGTACACCGACAGTGTGCTTATTGACGATGATACATCAAATGACCGTGAACACAGTTACAGCGACGAGGCATGGACAGATTTTATAAATGCTCTTTTGCGTTCGGAATCTGACCGCAATTTAAGTAAAGTTGATGCTGAAGCATTCCTTCGTGAAATCGAGCGTGTTTACAACATCTACTACGAAAACGCAATTTTGACGGCATTCCAGAACCGTTACACAGATTCGCAATCAATTACTGTTGCAAATGTTGCAACTAAATTCAAAGAATTATACAATGCTCAATACGAATACTTTAATGCAAACCCGTCTGCTTTCGATGAATTAATTCCTACGAGCGGGCAAAATGTTTACTATATGTATGATGCAAGTGGGTACTTCAAAGTAAATCACATTTTGTTTGGTTTTAGTGATGAGCAAACAACAGCAATAGAAGCCGAACAAACCAAACTTACAAATGGTCAAATTACAAAGGCTCAATACGAAGCAAATGTTGCTCGCATTAAATCGCAAACTCAGGCATACAACCGCGAAACAGGCGAGTATGAAAACCTTGATACCGTTGTTGCTGCATTAAATAGTGCTATGACGGCTGCTCAAACGCAAAGCGCAAAAATGGCGGTTTTCCGCGACTTTATGCACAAGTATTCAACAGACACTGCGACACTTAACGCAGAATCTTGTTATTATATTCCTCTTGATGCTGACAAGGATACTATGGTAGAGGAATTTGCAAACGCAAGTCGTGAACTTTACAATGACAGAAATGGCACAGTTGGTAATTATTCTGGACTTGTAGAAACAGAATACGGCTACCACATTATTATGTACACAGGGGCAGCGCAGAGTATTTCGGTGTCGGGAAGTAACGCAGCAATCGTTTCACAACTTAACGGCTATTACCTTAACCCTGTTTACAACAAAACTATGCTTGATAAAATTATAGAACAAGTTGCGCTTGATTCATATTCTGTATACGAAGCAAGCATATTAAACGCTGTTAAGGCTGGTAAGGATATTGTGAAATCTCCGTCTGTATACAGTGACCTTTATGCGTAGTAGTTATAAAAGAGTTTAGGGCTTGCCCTTGACTCTTTTTCTTTACAAAAGCAATAGAGTGTGATAAAATAATTTTGCTAAAATATAGTTTTTATTTTATGAGTTTTTACTTTTTGATTTAGTTTTAACTATTAATTTAATAACTTGATAAATTTTGTAAAAATAATGAAAAAATTTATTTAAAGGGTGATTTAAATGAAATTTAAGGGAATGCTTATAACTTTTGAGGGCGGTGATGGAAGTGGAAAATCAACGCACACAGCGCTTTTTTGTGATTATTTAAAAAGTAAAAATATAGACTACATTTTGACACGCGAGCCAGGAGGGACAAATTTTTCAGAAGCCGTTCGCGCTCTTGTAAAAAGTGAAAAGTATGCGGATAAATCAGATTTAAGCGAGTTGTTTTTGTTCGAAGCAGCGCGCGCTGATATTACAGAAAAAGTTATTGTTTCTGCTTTAAAGGCTGGCAAAATGGTAATTCTCGACCGCTTTTATGATTCTACTGTTGCGTATCAGGGTTATGGTAGGGGAATTGATATTGAAGCAATAAATATGCTTAACAGGCTTGCGACTCGCGGTCTTGAACCAGATATTACTTTTTATTTGCGTATTGCGCCCGAGAAAGCATTTGCTCGCAAGGGCGGTCGTGAAAAAGGTGATAATATGGAAGCCGCAGGAGCAGATTTTTATGACCGTGTTTTGATGGGATTTGATGAAATTGCACGCAGTAATCCAAAGCGCTTTGTTACTCTTGACACAACACAAGAGATTTCGGCAGTTTCAAATGAGATTAATACTGTTTTCGATAAAAAATATAAAGAAAGATTCAGTATTAACGATTTGCAAAGATAATACAAGTTTAAGAAACAAAAAATAAATTTTAAAATAATAAAAACAACTTTTTAAAAGTACAGATATGTAGCATTTGCAAAAGGAAAGTATATGACGAGTTTAAGTAGTTTTAAAAGTTCCGCTGTTTCGCATGATATTCAGGCGGGTAAATTAAGCCATAGTGTGCTATTGCTGAGCCCCGACACCTTTGCTTTGGACGAGTTTGCAAAAAATATGATTATGGCACTGATGTGCGAACAGGACGATAAACCATGTGGAGTATGTGAGGCTTGTCGAAAGGTTCAACATAACAATAATGTCGATGTACTCTATTATCCAAAAGAAAATAAGGTGCTAAATTCTGCGGAAATTGAGAATTTAATTGATGAAGTTTACTCCGCCCCATATGAGAGCGATAGAAAAGTTTTTGTTATAAAAAATGCAAATCAAATTGACCAAACTCAACAAAACAAATTATTGAAAACTCTTGAAGAGCCTCCATCGAAAACATATTTTATTCTTATTGCAACTGAAGACAGCAATATTTTGCAGACAATAAAATCGCGTTGCCGCATTGTGCGCGTTCCTCAATTAACGGAAAGTGAAATTCTTTCAGTTTTGAAAGATAACAATGTTCCAGATAATATTGCTACACTTGCCTTTTCATATTGTGATGGTTCGTGTTCTCAAGCCTTGAAATACGCAACAAACGAGCATTTTGCTGAAATTGTTGCATTGACAGAAAATATTTTAAGCAATTTTAGGAAATCATGGCAGATGCTTGATTTCGCCTCAAAACTCTATTCTTATAATGAGAATTTTGAAGAAGTTCTTGATGTGTTCTTAAATATTTGTGCGAGGGCTGTCGCCATACTGTGCGGTAGTGGAAAAGTGGATAAAATTGCGACTGAAGTTGCACAGTCTTTTAGTGTTGATGCGCTTGTCGCATTAAATCGCGGTTGTCTAAATTTAATTGAGCAACGCAAGCGTAATTGTAATTTTAATTCAATAGTCGATGAATTTTTGTTTATGATTTTGGAAGTTAGGCACAAATACCCAGTTTAGTGATTAAATATATATACTATCCTGCAAAATTTTGCGGCTTAATATCAATTTTATGAATTATTTTTAAAAATATTTTTTATGTTAAGGGGAGAAAACAAAGTGGCTGATATTGTTAATGTTAGGTTAAAT
Organism: uncultured Clostridia bacterium; assembly: GCA_944377415.1. Classification (GTDB taxonomy): domain Bacteria; phylum Bacillota; class Clostridia; order Christensenellales; family UBA1242; genus UBA7867. Next base: position 10,462 of record CALWEW010000008.1, on the reverse strand, counting down.
GATGTTCGGCTATTGCCTTTTTCGTGCAGTTTTAGTGTCGAAAGAGGTAATAATGTGGTTGTCGAAATAGACGGCATAAATGAGTTTGGAACTGTTGAAACGGTCGGTAACGAGCAGTCGCAGGCGGTAGGAAATGTCGTGCGAATTGCTACTACAAATGATATTGAGCAAAATAAACGCATGCTTTCTTTTCAAGATGCTGACACCGAAAAAGTGCGTACCCGAGTTAATGAGTTAGGCTTAGTTTTAAAACTTGTCGCGGTGCTACGCTCGCTCGACAGTAAAAAAATTCTTGTTATGTATACTGCTGATGACCGTGTCGATTTTAGACAGTTGGTAAAGGACCTTGCAGGTATTTTTAAGATGCGTGTTGAGATGCGCCAAATTAGTGAGCGTGATGAAGCGAAGTTTCACGGTGGTTGCGGAGCGTGTGGACAGATTTTATGTTGTCGCAGATTTTTAAATATCCCGCGACAAACATCAATAAAAATGGCGAAAGTACAAGGTATCGCCCTCACGCCTAACAAGGTAAATGGCGTATGCGGAAAGTTAATGTGCTGTTTGCAGTACGAATATTCTCAATACCGTGAAATTATGGCAAAAATGCCGCCAATAAATAGTATTGTAGAAACGCCGCATGGTAAAGGAACGATTGCTTACCTTGATTTGTTAGGCGAAAAAATAGCGGTAAAACTTGATGATGCTACAAAGCCGATTACAAAGTACACAATCGACGAAGTTAAAGTTCTTGTTGCGGCAAAAGACGAAAATGCCGATGATGGCGAAGAATAATCTTAATGGCACAGGGGAAAATATGGAGAAAGGTAAAGTATTTTTTGTTGCGACACCCATAGGTAATTTGGGTGACATAACACTTCGTGCGCTTGAAGTTTTAAAAAGTTGTGATTATATTGCGTGTGAAGATACTCGCCATTCGGCAATACTATTAAATCATTATGAGATAAAAAAGCCGACTTTTTCTTACCACAAATTTAATGAAACGCGTGAAAGCGAAAAGATTTTAACTCTTATTGCTAATGGTAAGAATGTTGCAGTGATTAGTGATGCTGGCATGCCAATTATTTCGGACCCAGGGGCAATTCTCGTAAGAGAGTTAATTAAAAATAAAATAGATTTTGAAATGATACCAGGGGCAAATGCTGGGGTTTCAGCGCTTGCGCTTTCTGGGCTCGATGCCACTTCATTCGTTTTTGGCGGTTTTTTGCCTGAAAAGAAGCAAGATAGAATTGAATACATAAATCGCCTTGCGCGCGCTGAAAGTACAATGATATTTTATTCTGCTTGTCATGATATAAAGAAAGATTTGAATGATTTGTTTTCTATTTTAGGAAATCGCCAAGTGTCTGTGTCTAATGATATAACCAAAAAGTTCGAACAGACGTTTAGGGGAAGGCTCGGTGAAATAGAAATCGAAAGTCCACGCGGGGAATTTGTAATTGTAGTGGAAGGACAAGTTATGCAAAATGCCCTAAATAAGTTAGATATAAATGAACACATACAGCATTATTTGAGTGCTGGTGTAAGTCGTATGGAAGCGCTAAAACTTGTAGCCCGCGACCGAAATATGAGTAAAAGCGAAATTTACAAAGCATCTTTAAATAATAAAAAGTAGGTGCATGGCGCTACAAAAAGTTAAGCATAATATCATAAAAAGTGTGCATAGTACCACAAAAATAGGTGTAATGCCATAAATTTTGAATACTATGCATATAAAATTGACAAATTTTTTAAAGTGGTGTTAATAAAAAAAGTCTTGAATATGTATTTGAAACCTTTTGACTTCTTTTGTCGAAAGTGTTTTTTTATTTATTTTAATTTAACTTTTTGATTTATATTTGATAAATTGAGTGTGTCAAGACAAAAAAGGAGGGTAAAAAAATTATATAGTCAGGGGGTTATATGGAAGAATTAAATTTTAAGAAAATTCCCGAGGCGAAGTTCATGCACATTGCGCGTGTGCAAAATCAAGTATTAAATCAAAAAGGAGAGAATTTTATGGAAAATTCAAAAAAATTAGCATTATGGAAGCCTGCATTATTAATCGGAGCAATTTTATTATTAAGCGTTTTAATTTTGGCGGGTTGTGGAGAAACAAGTTTAAACGGTACTTGGACACTTAGTAAAGTTACGAATGGTGAAACTGTGATAAATGCTGGTGATGAAGATTTGGGTGAATATGAGGCGGCATTTAATAATAGAATAGTCTTTAACGATGATGGAACGGGCTCTATTACAATAAATGATGCCGAGCCTGTCGATATGACATGGAAACGGACGGATAATTCGATAACCATCACGGCAAATAAAACAGATACCGTCTATACATTAAGTGGAAGCGAATTGACTTTTACAGATGGTGATACAAAGTATTTCTATACAAAATCATAAAATTTTTTAAAATTATAAATTACCATTTAAAGAATACATAATAAAATCCTTTAATTATTGTATTATATTAAATAACATCATATATATTGTTTTGGAATAAAGGATAAAAGTTTATCCATATTTAGAGTGTAAAATACACATTAGTAATGTTGTAAAAAACTTAATAAAATTAAATATAAATAAACGAAAATTTTATAATATTCGTTTATTTTTTTATTTTTGCCACTTTTTTATATTTTTTTATCATTTTTAGATTATTTTGTCGAATTTTGACGCTGTTTTCGATAAATTTCGACACCTTTTTACATAGTAACAACTACTTTGGAATAGTTAAAACTATAAAAGTATGTGCCTAACAATATTTTTACCATTTTTTAACTATTACAAATTTGTATTTGCGTTGAAAGCGAACTTTTAATGTGTTATAATTTTAAAAAATGTCGGGAGAAGAAAATGGACATTAAGCAACAAGAGATGAATTTAGATTGCAATAATTCTATAAGTGAAAATAAAGATAATGCGGAAGGATTGAATAACACTTCGGTCGAAAAAGCATCAAAAAAGAAGCCACAAGATTTTGCAAAGCTTGCGTATTACGCAAAGAAAGAGCGCATGCAGGAATTGGCTGTAATTACAAATGGTAAAAAATTGTGTGAATATATTTACACTATTACGCAAAATTCGCCTAAAAAATTCCGTTGGAGTCTGGTAGCGAAGTTGCAAGATTGTAGTTTTGAGTATGTGCGTAAATTGTATTACGCAAATGAATTGCCACCGCGCGCCCGTATTGTAACTCTGCTAGAAGCACAAAGTCTAATTAAAATTCTAGATTTTAATTGCCAAATGAGCAAAAGTTGTGGCGCAATTACTCACAAGCAATTTAATCATATTGCTGAATTAATTTATGACTGCCGTGTTACTTTGCGTGGTTGGACTAAAAATGCGAGTGCTGCATCTGCGCTTAAAGTCGAGGCAGATACAAAGAATGAATAAAAAAGATTACATTTTTAATTTTAATTATATTTTGGCATTCTCTTTTTTTAATTAATAGGAAAGTATAACAAAAATAAAACAGTTACAAAAAACTGAAAAATACGAAAAAATATGGAAAAATGATAAAAATTAAGGATATTTTTATACATGAAAGAAAAAATTGATATCCCATACTCGCATATGTGCGATTTTGATGCGCTTTATCGGGCTCATAAGAAAGCGCGTAGTTGCAAGCGCGGGAAGAAGCCTGTTGTGAAATTTGAGTTCGATTTGTGTTTTCACTTGCAAGAATTAGCGCATGAGTTGTCTAGCAAAAAATATAAAATTAGTGGCTATCATAGATTTACTGTATTTGAACCGAAAAGGCGACAAATTCAGTCGCTTCTTTATCGTGATAGGGTAGTTCAGCATGTTATTTGTGATGATTATATCGCAGATTACTTTTCAAAACGCGCGATTTATGATAATGCGGCTTGTCGAGTAGGGAAGGGGCAAGTTTTCGCGCTGAATAGAGTTAAAAAGTTTCTTCGTTCGCACTTTAATCAGTATGGCGCTGATGGGTATTTTTTGAAGTGTGATATTTTGAAGTATTTCCCATCGCTTTCGCATGAAGTTATAAAAAAGCGTTTCAGTCCATGCTTTTCTGACCCCGACATGCGCGAATTATTTAATTATATAATTGATTCGCACCAAACTAGTACGGATTTTCTTGATAAGTATGGAATTCCCCGTACGCATATGGCGGATAACGGATATGGCAAGATTAAAGAATTTCCTATAATTCGCGGTGTGCCGATAGGTAATCAAACCAGCCAAATTATAGGCATGTATTATCTTGACCCGATAGACCGTCTGATAAAAGAAAAACTGCATATTAAATACTATTCGCGTTATATGGACGATTTTTTGTTGATTCACCCTGATAAAGAGTATCTAAAACATTGTTTGGTCGAGATTAAGAAAATGCTTGAAAACGAATTGCATTTAAAATTAAATGACAAAACGCAGATTGCTCCCCTAAAAAATGGAATACCGTATTTAGGTTGGCACTTATACTTGTTGCACGATGGGAAAATACTCATGAAAGTGCGTAAATCAACATTAAAACGCTTTAAATCTCGCGTAAAATTTATTAATAAATATCATAACACCCCCGTTATTGATAAATATAGAATATCCTGTATTTTAAATAGTTATCGTGGATATTTGAGTATGGGAAATTGTTTCCGCTCGTATCAAAGTATAGTCAGCAAAGTAAATACGGGACATTTAAAAGAGCATGTAATCGATGTAGATAAAAAACTACTCGAAGATGATTAATGCGCATAATACCTATGCATAGTACTTAAAAACGGGCGAAAAAATTAAAAAAATACTAAAAAACATAAAAAATAAGCAATATTTAAAAATAAATAAAAAAGTAAAATTAAAATTAGTAATAAATAAATAAATAAATTAATGAAATTTTAAATTATCAAAAAAATAAAAGAAAGAACATTTTGACTACAACTTTCAATATGTTCTCTCTTTTATTCGTTGTCCGTTTTAATCAAACAACATCGTTTTTCTCTATCTTTTTTAATAATGAATTTTTGTTATTTTTGGTTTGTGTGTCTGGCGGAGTGTGCGCTTCTTTATTCCTTGCTTTGAACCACCGCGAACTTGCACATTTCCGCTACGCGATTGATTGCGCTCGCCACGACCTGAAATAATTGCTCGTTTTTCTCGTGATTTTATATTTAATTTTTTACCTATTTTTTTAGGCTTTTCTTGAATTTTTTCAATATTTCCATTTAGTGTTAGTGTAGAAAGAGTAATTTTTGATTTTGTCTTTTTTTCAATTTCTTGCAAGTCTTTTACTTGCTCTGGCGTGTTTAATAGGGTGTAGGCATTTCCACCGTGTCCCGCTCTGCCAGTTCTGCCTACGCGGTGAATGTAATATTCGTTGTTTTGTGGAAGGTCAAAATTAATTACGGAAATAATATCCTTTACATCAATACCGCGCGCTGCTACATCGGTGGTAATTAAAATATTATTTGGTTCAGATTTGTATTCGTTCATAACTTTTCTGCGGACATTTTGAGGCATGTCGCCGTGCAGTGCTAGCGCCATAAAGCCGACCTTTCGCAAATATATTTGAACGCTATCAACCATTTTCTTCGTGTTGCAAAAAACTATTGTTCGCCCGCGAGGGAGTTCGGTAAGAAGTGCGTGAAGCGCGCGCTTTTTCTTTTCTTTGGGGCATATAAAATAACTTTGCTTTATGCTTGAAATTGTTGCGTTTGGAGTGCCAACTTGCAATTTTTCGGGCGAATGCATGTATTTTTTAGTAAGAAGTAAAATGTCGTTTGACATTGTCGCACTAAACATGACTGTTTGGCGTTCGCGGGGTGTGTAGCCGAGAATTTTTTCAATGTCGCCACGAAAGCCCATGTTTAACATTTCGTCTGCTTCGTCGAGAACAACAGTTTGCACCATGCCGAGTTTAAGCGTTTTTCGCGCTAAGTGGTCGAGAACACGCCCTGGTGTGCCGATTACAATATTTGCGCCGCGTTTTAGTGCGTAAATTTGGCGTTGCATATCAGCGCCACCGAAGACTGCAACCGCGCGCAAACCGCTTGTACGCCCGATAATTTTTTTGAATTCGAGCAAAATTTGCTCGGCTAATTCGCGGGTAGGGCAAAGAATTAGGGCTTGAACAATATGTTCGGGGGTGATTTTATTGAGAATAGGCAAAACAAAGGCAAGAGTTTTGCCTGTACCCGTTTGCGAAAGCGCAACCAAATCTTTGCCGCTATTTATAATAGGAATCGCGCGCGCCTGGACTTCGGTCGGCGCATCAAAACCTTGCTCATAGAGCGAGTTGATAAAAGCGGGGTTAATTCCTAAGTCTTCAAATCTTTTCATTTTTCAACCTCGTATGAATTATTGAAATTTTCCATAAAAATAAAAATATTTTTCAATTTATTTCTTGAAAAATATACTATAAATTAAATTTTTCAATAATTTTTTTATATTTTTATAATAAAGTTGTCATTTATAAATAAGTGATAGTAAATATTACCATAAAATCAAACAAAAAGTCAATACGACAAAAGAAAAAACCGCATTTAGCGGTCTTTACTTATACTATCTTTCAGCCACTGCTTCAACATTTTGCGTTTGTGGCGCGAATTTACTTTCGTGTTCACTTTCTAGCGCTTGCCAAATTGCGCTTTCTAAATCAAATTTTTTAACAGTTGCGCAAGGAGTATCAACATCAAGGTTTTGAATGTATATTGCCCCCGATTTCAAAAGGTTTATAGTTTTGTGCTCAAAGTTTTCAAGTGCTTTTGCTTTGTCAAAACCTAAATATTTTGGGTTGTTCGCCATAATGCTTGATGTGTCATTTGCGATTGCGATTGTTTCCACAGCGTAAGGGTGGTACAATACAAGGCTGTAATCATAAAATTCCGTTTCCATAGTGCCGAATTCGTCTGTTTTTGTGTTTTTGGTCGTGTTGTTTAATTCGATACCGATTTCGTATTGCATACCTTTTTCGCTTAATGCTTGTTGAATGTTTTTTGCTAATGACAACGCATTTATATCAAACATTTCTTTATTTTTTTTGACTTCGTCAAATTTGATTACGGCTCTGTTAAAACATTCAAGCGCGCGTGTTTGCTGTTCGGGGTCTTTGCATTTTGCTTTGTATTCTTGCATAAGCGCGAGCGATTTGTCGTTGAGTTCTTTTAATTCTCTGTAGTTGTAGTTCATGATTTACTCCTCTGTGGTTTTAAGTATTATACCACGCAGGCGCGATTTTTTCAATACTTGATGTTAAAAAAGTTGGGCGGGGCTTTGAGCGTTGCACTGCGCTCGAATTAGGAATTAGGAGTGGCTACCAACTATTTACACCGATTGAGCGGTATGCAGAACTCCTACTCACTCGCCAAAATTTTCAACTTTTGAAAATTCCTAATTCCTAACTTCTAATTCCTAATTCGAGCAAGAAGTAGTTATTGTGTGGCTTGCGTATAACTTTCGTAATTCTCTACAATCGCAGTGTAAGTCGCCTTCATGTACTTTTTATTTAAAATATACTTTAAACCGTTGTCTTTTAAATCAGCAAAAACCTTGTCATAAAAGGCCATCATATGCTTGTTTAGTACATCTTTTGTTGTCTTGTCTTTCCAGTAGTAATACGGTTTTGTGTGGTCAAAATTCTTCCCTTGATAAGTCATAGATGCTGCAATGCGGTCGCAAACACTTTCAACCGCGTATTTGTACGGAATGTCAACTTGCTCGGGGTTTTGGTCGTCATACCAGTATTCAAAATGATGCTTGTTGCGCCCCTTGTGATGTAGCCACGCGAGCGAATAGCCGTTTTGCTTTCGGCATTCAATGATAGGCGAGTAATGTCCGTTAAAATACTTTACGCCTTCAAAAAATTCCGTTGGCAAAAACTTCGATAAATCATGCACAAGTCCGCGCCAAAAAAGCCCGCAACGCGTGCACAACACAAAAACATGATGCCTGTGCTTTGTAACTGTCCACAAATGCCCGAAAAACTTGTTCATTTCTTTTGTTCCTTTCTTTTTACATTATAGCACAATATCAGCCGAAATCATAAAAATTTGCACCTAATTTTTTGCTTTTTTACACTTTCGCCTTTTTGGAATACAAATCAAAACTATTTCCGTAGGATAGACACACCCGCCATAATAGCGCAAGTGATAGTTGTAATTCTTGTTCATTTTCTTTATCATTGCGGGTATGTCGAGAATGTCCGTATTCCCGTGATAAACCGAGATAAACAAAATCGGCGTGTCGTTCTTTATGTGGTTCTGTGCACCGAGTAGCGCCTTCTTTTCTCCGCCTTCTATGTCCATTTTTATTAGGTCAATACGCTCGGGTATGTCTTCATCAAGCGTAACCGCTTGCACGGGTACTTCACCCGTTTTTCCTGTCGTGTTTGCAGACGGTGAAAATACATTTTCAGTGCAGTATAGTTGTTCTTTTTTGTCGCTTACCGCATAATTTTTGTATGCTATGTTGCGTAAGCCCGCAAGATTGTCTTCAATATACGGGCGCATGCTCTCTGTCATTTCATAGCAGTAAATTTTTCTGTAATTCTCGCCATACGATGCCACAAAATCAAGCGCAGTGTCGCCAGTATACGCCCCAACATCGACAAAAACACCATTTTCACAATGTGGCAAAAGGTTCAAATCAAAATAATGGCGGAATTGATACTCGGTCGCCTTTTTCAATGACTCGTAATCTTGATTGTAAATGTTGTTGAGCACGGCAAAGAGAACAAATTTCGAGCGATAATCTGCGAGTTTGTGATAAAGGCTAACAAATTCGCCTAGCCTGTCATGTAGAAGTTGCGCGCGCAGGTAAAAAACGCGATAGTTTTCGTTTGCACTGTCAAAATCGCCCCAGAATTTGTATTTGTTCAAAAAGTTTTCGACTGATTGTTGTGTTACAGGCGCGACCGATTTAAAACGCTTTAACATGTGCGCGTAAAGCGTGTAAGTGTCGCGATTGCTGATTTCGTTAATTAATGAATAAAATTGCTTGTCAATATAATTCATATTCCACTCCTATATTATATAGAAGTAGTGTATGATGCAAAAACACAGCATGTGTTGCATGCTGTGTTTTTGCAAATTTTAAATTTTGAATTAGGAATTTTGAATTAAGGACAAAATTTCCAGCCGCTCATACGGTTTAATTATACTCCATACAAGGAAATTTTGAATTAATTAAATAAATCAATTAAATAAATAGTATCTATACACATTTTGTGTATTAGTATCGTGTTGCAATTTGTAGCACAGTACTTTTAGGCAATCGCACAAAGTGCACAATAACTCCTAACTCCTAATTCCTAACTCCTACCTTGAGCGTTAGCGAAAGTCCGCCGCCAGTAAGAGACGGAGACAAGTGATTTGTTGGCGGCGGCTGGACAAAAGTATATTTGATAGGAAAACTAATTATTTTGCAAAAATTTGTAAAAATTTTACAAAAAGCGTGAAAATCATTTTACAAAAGTGCAATAAAAATGATAAAATTAGATATCAAATCTTTGGAAAAGATATGAAAAATTAATAAAAGGAGAGAGATAAAAAGAAATGACGAAACGGATACGGCTAGTGAGTATAATCATTAGCATCGTGTTGTTGTGTTCGGCAGTCATTGGAGTAGGTACATATTTAGTAATTAACGAGATAAACAAAGGTAAAGCATTAAAAGATTCTGCGACAGCAACACGCCTTACTAACAACATTTACACGACAACGCAGTCTGGCGGGAAATACACGATAAACCCCACGGCGATTAATGAGTTATTGTCTGCGATAAATTATAGCAGTTACACAGCGAGTGGTAGCACTTACAAAGCGCATGATATAGCCACAAGAAATGGAAGTACAAGCGGAAATACTATTTTATTTCCTATGGGGTATTATGTAGGCCCTGACGGAAATGTGGATACATCAAAACCACTAATGTGGCAGATAGTTTATCTGTGGGGCGATTACATAACCGTTTGGCTAGATAAACCATATACGGTAAGTGATTATAATGATAGTGGGGTAAATGTGTCTACGAGTAGTCCATTTTCAAACTATTCGGGCAATGCTCCGTATAGCAACCATAGCAACTATTCAAAATCAGTTTTACGCGATGTAACAAACAACATATTCGACTTATTAAATGCAAAACTTACAGGGTTTAGTGGAACAAATGGAATAGTAGTATCGCCTGCAAATGCTGGTGCGACATGGCAGGCGACACAAACAGAAGATGTGCACACAATTAGTTCAACTTATTATGACCATCACAACGGCTTGCAAAGTTATAGTGGAAATTACACAGGTTGGGCAAATAGCAATTGGGATAGTGCAAATCCGCCATATAATGATGAATTTTGGATACCTAGTTCTGTTGAAGTGTTCAATCAATCAGCAAGTGGAACAAGCACAACTAATGGCTTATGGGGCTTAACGGCTGATGATTATGGGTATGGTACTGGTACTAATAGCAATTCAACTGAACAAACTTATCAAGGCAC
>CALWEW010000007.1 GCA_944377415.1 uncultured Clostridia bacterium | reverse complement strand
TACATTCCTTTTGATTATATAAGCCCTTTTGGTTGCCAAAAGTGGCTTTTTTTGCTAAAATTAACACTATACAAAAGGGGAAAAATGATGAGTATAGTAGATAACCTAAACGAAGAACAACGACTTCCCGTGCTTGCGAGCGAAGGTGCCGTGTTAGTTACAGCGGGGGCGGGGAGTGGAAAAACGCGCCTGCTTACGCATCGAATTGCCTACCTTATAAAAGAGAAAAATATCCCGCCGTACAACATTTTAGCAATTACATTTACAAACAAAGCAGCAAACGAAATGAAAGAGCGTATTACACGCATGGTCGACTGTGGCGGAGATGTTTGGGTGTCGACATTTCACCGTCTTTGCGTGCTTATTTTAAGGCGCAATATTGACCGTTTTGATGGCTTTACTTCAAACTTTACAATCTACTCGGATGCCGAACAAAGCAGAGTACTAAAAGAAGTTTTCAAAGAACTCGGCATCGATGACGACGACCAAAAGAAAAGCATTCAGTACCATATCGGCAATATTAAAAATACGAATGCCGACATTGCCGAATACACTAGTGCCATGGGCAATAAATACATGGGCGAACTATTAGAAGCCGCCTACAATCTGTATCAAAAATCACTAAAAGAAAGTAATGCGCTCGACTTTGACGATTTACTTGTATTTACCTACAAATTGCTTCGTGATTTTCCCGATGTTAGAGAATATTACCAAGACAAATTCCGCTACATTCATGTAGACGAATTTCAGGATACAAACACAATTCAATACGAAATTGTCCGCATTTTAGCTGGTAAGTGGGGCAACATTTTAGTTGTGGGGGATGAAGACCAGTGCATTTACGGTTGGCGCGGGGCAAATATAGGTAATATTATCAACTTCAAAAAAGATTTCCCGAACGCAAAAATTTTCAAACTCGAACAGAACTATCGCTCAACAAAAAACATTTTGAGCGTTGCAAACAAAGTAATAGATAAAAATACGCAGCGACTAAAAAAGACACTGTGGACGGAAAACGAGCAGGGCGCGAGCGTACACTATTTTGTCGGCGAAACTGACCGCGAAGAAGCCGATTATGTCGCGCGTACCATTCGCGATTTAGTGTCGCAAGGATATAGTTATAGCGACTTTGCCATATTGCTACGCTTAAACGCACCATCGCGCCTTTTCGAAGAATATATGCTAAACTACAATCTTCCATACAAAATGCTTGGGGGCTTCCGCTTCTTTGAGCGTGTCGAGATTAAAGGAATTGTTGGCTATATTCGCGCTCTTGTAAACCCTCGCGACAATGATAGCATTTTGCGTATTATCAACTATCCAAAGCGTGGAATAGGCGATACCACAGTCGAGCAAGTTAAGGGCTTTGCAAAAGGTGGAAGTATCTTAAATGTTATTTTAAATTTAGGGGACTATCCATTTTCTCCTGCTGCTGCAAAAAAACTCGACACCTTCCGTCAAATTTACCTTGATTTACGAGTAAAAGCCGATGAAACAAATATCGCTGAGTTCGCTGAATATCTCGTCGAACGCGCAGGCTTTCGCGAAGCATTCGGTGATACAACAAGTGATGACGACTTAAACAAACTTCACAATTTAGACGAGTTTGTAAACTCGGTAGCAGACTTCGAAAACAACAACCCGAGCAGCACATTAAGTGAGTACTTAGAAAGTATAACGCTTGTTAGCGACATAGACTCCGTTGGCGAAAATGACGATTATGTGCTAATCAGTACAATTCATGCTGTAAAAGGTCTTGAATTTCGTGTCGTCTTTGTGTCCGCTATGGAAGAAGGACTTTTCCCGATAAACCGCGGTGGCGAGCGCCCTAGTGACATGGAAGAAGAACGCAGACTTGCATATGTTGCTGTTACTCGCGCCCGTGAAGAACTCTATTTAACTCGCAGCCGTTCGCGCTTTATGTATAATGAAATGAAGTACCCTGAGCCGAGTAGATTTTTGCGCGAAATGGATTTTGAAAAAGAGCGAGTTTACATTCCTCGCGACTTGGATTTGACCCGACCGAAACCAAAAGAAAACACAACTACTCATATAAACAGCCTTTTTTCTTCTCGTGTAAACGAACAGAAAAAAGACTTGTCCGCATACACCGCTGGCACGCAAGTATTGCACCCCAAATTTGGTGCGGGCGTAATTGTTGACGACAGCGGTTTAGCGAAAAATAGAATGGTAACAATAGATTTTGGAAACATGGGGCGCAAGACTTTGAGCCTTGATTATGCGCCTTTGCAAATCTTAAAAAGGAAAGAATAATGGAGCAAGAATTAAAAAAGAAAATCGAGCAAATGGTTGCTGACCTTAATAAGTATAATTACTACTATCATGTGCTTGACTCGCCGATTATCTCGGACAAAGATTATGACAAACTCTATTACGAACTTGTCGACCTAGAAAAGCAAACAGGCTACATTTTGCCCGACAGTCCAACTCAAAGAGTAGGCGATATGACGGGCGAAGGCTTTACAAAATACCACCACGAAGCGCAACTATTTAGCCTGGACAAAGCGCAGACCGAAGGTGAACTTACTGACTGGGTAAACAAAGTTTTAGACAAATATCCAAACACGCTTTTTACGCTTGAATATAAATTCGACGGACTGCGCCTTGCACTCACATATGAAAACGGAATTTTAAAGTCCGCTGCCACTCGCGGAAACGGTCTAATCGGCGAAGATGTTACCGCACAAGTTAAAACAATTCGTAGCGTTCCGCTTTCAATTCCATTTAAAGAACATATAGTTGTCGAAGGCGAAGGCATAATGTTGTTAAGCGAACTCGAAAACTATAACAAGCACACCGATGGACCATTAAAAAATGCGCGAAACGCGGTCGCTGGCGCAATTCGAAACCTCGACCCGAAAATAACCGCAAGCCGCAATCTCGATTTTTTTGCATATGGAATTCCCGTTATAAAAAACAAGAAGTTTAGTTCTCAAAAAGAGTTAAGACAGTTTTTGATTGACAATCGCTTTTTAGTAGGCGACTTTTTTGAAGTTCGCAAAAACGCCGCCGAAATTATGGAAGTAATAAAACAAATCGATAAACAACGCGAAGTGATTGATATTCTAATCGATGGAGTGGTTATCAAGGTAAATGAGATTTCAACCCGCGAAGAATTAGGCTATACAATTCGCTTTCCTAAATGGGCGCTCGCGTACAAATTCGAAGCGCTCGAAGTAACGACCTATATCAGAAAAGTCATTTGGCAGGTGGGTAGAACGGGCAAACTCACGCCCCTTGCGGTGCTCGACCCCGTGGACATTGCGGGTGCTACAATCTCGCGCGCTACTTTGAATAATTACGATGACATTTTGCGCAAAAAAGTGAAGATAAATAGCCTTGTATTCATTCGCCGCAGTAACGAAGTTATCCCCGAAATTTTGGGACTGGCGCAGGACTTTCCTGATTCGGTGGAAATTCACGAAATCGGCACTTGTCCGTCATGTAATACAAAACTTGTGCACAACGGCGTAAATCTTTATTGTCCAAACAAAGATTCGTGTCCCGACCAATTAAAAGAGCGAATAATTCACTTCTGCTCGCGCGATGCAATGAATATCGAAGGCATACGAGATAAAACAATCGACCTATTTTATGATGTTTTATCTATCCGCACTGTCGACCAACTTTATACTCTAAAAGCCGAAGATTTGAGCGGACTCGAAAATTACAAAGACAAAAAAATAAACAACCTTTTAAATAGCATTGAAAAGAGTAAGAATATCGACTTTGCTAACTTCATCTACGCGCTAGGAATAGGTAATGTCGGCATAAAAACTGCAAAAGACTTGGCACGCAAGTTTGGTTCATTCGAAGCATTAACAAAAGCAACTGTCGCCGATTTGAGCGCAATTCGTGATATAGGTGAAATTGTGGCGCGTTCTATTGTTGACTATTTCGCGTACCCGAAAAACAAAGAGATTATTTCTAGTCTATTTAAAAACGGTGTAACTATTAAATATCCAAACAATCTCGGGGGCGGAAAACTCGCAGGGCAAACATTCGTGCTTACAGGGACACTTCCGAATCTCACGCGTGCCGAAGCAACTAAAATGATAGAAGACAATGGCGGGAGCGTGTCGAGTAGCGTTAGCAAACTCACAAATTATGTGTTAGCAGGCGAGAGCACGGGCAGCAAGTACGAAAAGGCAAAAATGCTCGGTATAAAAATAATTGACGAAGATGAGTTTTTATCTATCTTAAACAACTAATTAACAAAGTTCATTTTTAGAAAAATCGACCACCGCAATTAATTGCCTAAATCTAGTTTTTTATATCCTAAATAATTCACAAACCTGAGTTTTAGTCTATATCAAAATAATTGACAGATTTTTGAATGAGTGGTATAGTGAATATTATATTAGTTTAAGGAAGTAACAATGATTACAATAGACGATGTAAAGAAATTAGCAAAGTTATCTCGCCTTGAATTTACCGACGAAGAAGCGGCAAAATTTGTCGGCGAGTTAGAAGCAACCTTAAAGCAAGTCGATGCTATAAACAAGGTTGATGTGTCTAAAATCGACTTAATCGAAGACACAATAAACGCAGACACCGACCTTCGCCGCGACGAGATTATCCCGAGCCTGACTTCTAGCGAAATCGTTGCAAACGCGCCCGAACGCGAAGACGGTGCGTTTTTAGTGCCTGTTACGGTGGCGGAGGAGTAGAATGAAGTATTTAGATTTAAGTTTGAGCGAAGTTTTAGACCTATTGAATGCGGGTAAAGTGAGTTCGGTCGAATTAGTTACGGAGTGTTTTGACCGCATTAACGAAACAAGCGATTTAAACGCCTTAAATTCAACCTACAAGGACGAAGCGATTAAACGCGCTCGCGAGATTGACGAACGCCGTAAAAATGGCGAGAGCGTAGGAGCGCTTGCAGGAATTCCTATTGTGCTAAAAGACAATATAAACTACCTGGGCACAAAGACGACTTGCGCAAGCAAATTTTTGGAAAACTTTGTTTCGCCTTATTCGGCAACTTGTGCCGAGCGCCTACACGCCGCCGATGCAATCGTTATAGGAAAGGCGAACATGGACGAATTTGCTATGGGTAGCAGTAACGAAAATTCGGCATTTGGCGCGGTAAAAAATCCAGTAGATAATACAAGAGTCCCAGGCGGAAGTAGTGGCGGTAGCGCTTGTACAGTTGCCGCAAGACAGTGCTTTGCAGCATTAGGAACAGATACAGGCGGCTCAATTCGTGAGCCGAGTAGTTTTTGCGGAGTCGTAGGCATAAAGCCAACTTACGGCAGAGTTTCGCGCTACGGGGTTGTGGCGTTCGCAAGTTCGCTAGACCAGGTAGGCCCGATTACTCGTACCGTTCGCGATAACGCAATGATGCTAAATGTAATTTCTGGTGCTGACGAGCACGACATGACATCGAGCCGCGTTAGTGTTCCTGACTTTACTTCGAAACTAGAAGCGGGCGTAAAAGGCATAAAAATCGGTGTCGCAAAACAATTCTTTACTGATGCGCTTTCGGGTGAAGTCCGTAATGCATTAGATAAAGCAATCGAGTGGTATAAAAACGCTGGCGCCGAAATTGTCGAAATCGATTTGCCGAGCCTTGTCACCGCGCTTGCGGTTTACTATGTAATTTCGAGTGCCGAAGCAGCGAGCAATCTCGCGCGCTTTGATGGCGTTAAATACGGTCGCCGCGCGCCCGAGTATACCGACATTGTCGACCTTTACTTTAAGTCGCGCACACAAGGGTTCGGCGCCGAAGTAAAACGCCGAATTATGCTCGGAAACTATGTTTTGAGCAGTGGCTATTACGATGCTTTCTACCGCAAAGCAAAGCGCGTGCAAAAGGTCATTCGAAACGAATTTAACGAAGCCTTTAAACTCTGCGATGTATTAATTAGCCCGACAACTGCAACCACGGCTTTCAAACTCGGCGAAAAGGCAAACGACTGTGTCGCAATGTACTTAACAGATATATTTACCGTTCCTATTAATATTGCAGGCGTTCCAGCATTAAGTATGCCATGTGGCAAGGACGCAAATGGACTCCCGATAGGCATGCAAATAATTGCAAAACATTTTGATGAAGAAACAATCTATCAGGTAGCAAACGCCTTTGAAACTGCACACAAGGAGGACAAATAATGAGTTGGAAAACAGTTATAGGGCTCGAAGTTCACAGTGAATTAAACACAAAGACAAAGTGCTTTTGTGGCTGTAAAAACGAGTTCGGCGACAAGCCAAACACAAATTGTTGTCCCGTGTGTACCGCAATGCCGGGGGCGCTACCAGTCCTAAACCGAGATGCTGTCGAGCGCGCAATTTTGATGGGGCTTGCGGTCGGGTGTAAGATTAATAACTATTCCGTTTTTGAGAGAAAAAATTACTTTTATCCCGACCTTGCAAAAGCGTACCAAATTTCGCAGTTGGAATATCCGCTTTGCTTAGGCGGGGGGCTAGAAATTGAGGTTGATGGCGTAAAGAAATTTATTCGACTTAACCGAATTCACCTAGAAGAAGATGCGGGAAAATTGATTCACACATCACATGGTTCGCTTGTTGACTACAACCGTGGTGGCGTTCCACTAATTGAAATTGTGTCCGAACCCGATATGAACAGCGCCGAAGAAGCAGTTGCGTATCTTGAAAAACTCCGCAGCACGCTCCTTTATGTTGGCGTGAGCGACTGTAAAATGCAAGAAGGCAGTATTCGCTTTGATGTAAACATTTCGGTAAACCGTGAAGGCGAACCGCTCGGCACGCGCACAGAATTAAAGAACCTAAATTCTTTTAAAGCAGTCTTGCGCGCTATAAAATACGAGTCCGCTAGACAAATCGAAGAACTCGAAGCAGGGCGACCTATTATTCAAGAAACGCGCCGCTGGGACGACGAAAAGGGCAAGACCTATACAATGCGTACAAAGGAAGACAGTCAAGATTATCGCTATTTTCCAGACCCTGATTTAATTCCGCTAAATGTAACTGACAAATATATCGAGTCTATTAGGCAGAAGTTACCGAAACTCGCCCCTGAGCGTAAGAAAGAGTATATTTCACTTGGGCTTACCGAGCAAGATGCAACGCTTCTAACAAACGAGCGTGAGTATGCAGACTTTTTCGAAGCAGTTTTGCGCGAGCTTAATGAGCCGAAATTTGTTTGCAACTGGATAACTGCCGAAGTATTCAAGAAGTTAAATGCTCTTGAAGTTGACGACCGCAAGATTACGCTTAATCCCGCACTGCTTGCTAAAATGTTAAAACTCTATAAAGATGGCGAAATTAATCAAGCAGGAGCGCGCAAGATATTTGATATCATGTGGAATGACTTAACCGCTAACCCCGAAAAACTCGTTAACGAACTCGGGTTAAAGCAGATGAATGACACAAACGAACTGCGCGCTGTGCTTGAACGCATTGTAAACGACAATCCAAAAGCCGTGTCAGAACTCAAAGCAGGAAACGAAAAAACTATGGCGTTCTTTGTCGGGCAGGCGATGAAAGCGACACAAGGCAAGGCTAACCCGAAGTTAGTTGCCGACATTGTGCGCGAGTTGATTAAATAGGAGGAATTTATGGAAACAGAAAAAGAATACGAAATGATTAACCCGCCGATTGACGAGTTGACCGCAAAAGTGGGCAACAAGTTTTTGCTTACTTGCCTTGTTGCAAAACGCGCAAAAGAATTAAATAGCAGATACTTGCTCGGCGAGCCTCAGGACAAAGACCCCAAAGTAATCGCAATCGCCGCCGAAGAAGTATTTGAGGGAAAGGTTACTGCTGGGGGTAGCCATTAATTTAGGAGCGGTCAATGATTGCCGAAGTAATTGTCGATATCACTAACGACCAAGTTGACAGGGTGTTCGACTATATCGCGCGCCCTGACACTGTCGCAGGTGAACGCGTAACAGTGCCCTTTGGTAAACGCTTTATCGAAGGGTATGTTCTGCGCTTAAAAGAGAATAGCGATTTATCGCCCGAAATGCTAAAACCGCTCGGACAACCAAAGGACGACTATCCTGTGCTGTTGCCCGAGTTTTTGGCATTAAACGACAAAATGCGCGCTCTCTTTCATCTTAGAAATGTCGACTGTATGCGCCTATTTATCCCGTCGCAATTACGCAGTGGAAAGGCAAAACCGCTCTACAATAATTTTGTTGAAATAACAGATACTTTTGACGACCGTGAATTACTCGGAAATACCCGAAAAAATGCAGTAAAGCAAATTGAATTAATCAAATCGTTGCGCCCTGACAAATTGTATGCACGCAGCGAGTTAAATAAAAAATACGGCTCAAACAATGTAGAGAAACTTCTGGATTTAGGAGTAATTCACCAAATCACAACAGCCGTACATCGCGCTCCAAAGTTTGAACATCGCGAAGATAAACAAGTCGTTTTAACTGATGCGCAAGAAAAAGTAGTAAACTCAATTTTATCTAACCGCAAGGGTGTCCATTTGCTTTTTGGAGTTACGGGTTCGGGGAAAACAGAAGTTTACATGCGAATTATTGCACAAGTTTTGAGTGAGGGAAAAACTGCAATTTTGCTAGTGCCTGAAATTTCGCTCACTCCGCAAGTACTCTCGACTTTTACTGCGCGTTTTGGCGAAAATGTTGCAATTCTTCATAGCGGACTAAGTGATGGCGAGCGTTTTGACGAGTGGCAACGCTTGCGCAATGGACAAGCAAAAATTGCAATCGGGGCACGAAGTGCAATATTTGCTCCTCTTCACAATTTAGGCGTAATCATACTTGACGAAGAGCATGACCCGAGTTATAAAGCGGAGTCAAACCCGCGCTATTACACTCATGATGTCGCAAAAATGCGTGGTGAATATAACAACTGTCCCGTAATTTTGGGGAGCGCGACACCAAGCCTAGACACTTTTTATAAGGCAAAAAAAGGTGAGATAATGCTCCATTCTTTGCCTAATCGTGCGAACGCAAAACCTATGCCAACGATTGAAGTTGTGAACATGTGTGATGAAGTTTATGCGGGCAATACAACTATGTTTAGTAAGCGCTTACTCGATGAACTTGACAAAGTCGTTCGCGATAAAAATCAAGCCATGCTTTTTATCAACCGCCGAGGGTTTAGTAGTTATATAATCTGTCGTGAGTGTGGCTATGTCGCAAAGTGCGAAGATTGTGATGTTTCTCTTGTATATCACAAGGAAGACAATTTGCTGAAATGCCACTATTGCAATAAGCGCTATAAAATGCTGACAAATTGCCCGCAGTGTGGTAGCACCTATATTCGTAACGGCGCTATGGGTACAGAACGAGTAGTCGAAGAACTCCGCCAGCGTTACCCGAATGTCGAAATTTTGCGAATGGACTTCGATACAACAAAGAATAAAAATGCATTAAATGAATTATTATCCAAATTTGGGAAGACGAAGCCTTGCATTTTGGTAGGTACTCAAATGATAGCAAAAGGGCATGATTTTCCGTCTGTTACATTAGTTGGAATTATTAACGCTGATATGAGCTTACATTTTAGTGATTTCAGAGCACCCGAACGCGCATATCAACTGATTACGCAAGTTGCAGGCAGGGCAGGGCGTGCAGAAAAAGAAGGAATAGTAATTTTACAAACTTATACGCCACGCCATTATGTATACCGCTTTGCTTCGAATTATGACTATCTAGGCTTTTTCCAAAAAGAATTAAATTTACGCGAAGTTACACGCTTTCCGCCTTTCTCAAAAATTATACGCGTGCTAGTAACCGCCGAAAGCAAAGATGCCGCGCGCAAGACAACAGCAGAATTGTATTCTGTAATACAAGATTATTTTAACCTTCATCGCGAGCAGTTTTTAATATGCTCGGCAATGGCTTCGCCCGTTACACGAATAGAAAAGAAATACCGTTTTCAAATCATTTGTAGATTTTTGCTTGATACTGAGCCCGAAATAACAAACTTTATATTTGACACTGTAACAAAACACAAGCACCCCGATTGTTCGGTGTTTGTTGAAGTAAACCCAGGGAATATGTCGTAGACTTTTGAATAATTATTCATTAGTAAAAGCGAGGTGAGTAAAGTGAAAGCACAAATTATAAAAGCAGTCGGCGGCGACTTTACCGTAAAGGTCGGCACGCACACGAGTATCGTAAAGGGGCGAAAAAAGTTGAAAGGGGATAGGCTGCTTGTTGGCGATTTTGTTGATGTCGATTTCGAAAACTCGGTAATCGAGAGCCTTTTTCCGCGCAAAAATATGCTTGTTCGCCCGCCACTTGCAAACATTGACCAGGCTCTTATAACAGTTGCTCCCGTACCAAAGCCAGACTTTTTGCTAATTGATAAAATGCTTATAAAATATTTCTCGCTTGACATCACTCCTGTTATCATAATAAACAAGATTGACCTTTGCGCCACCGAATTAGTCAGTGAAATTTGTAGACAATATAAGGGCGTGTGCGATATTCAAATGATTTCGGCACACGATACGCACCAGACAGCAACCATTTTAAATCCTATTCTTTCAGGTAAGTTTTCAATTCTCACGGGACAGTCTGCTGTCGGTAAAACGAGCATCTTAAATAGTTTAAAGCCCGAAATCCAAATGGAAATCGGGGAGGTTAGCCGTATCGGTCGTGGACGAAATACGACACGCCATAGTGAAATATTTGTGCTTGAAAACGAGGCATTGCTCGCTGATACTCCAGGCTTTAATGCGCTTGAATTAGACGAATTTACACCCGAAGACATCATCGACAACTACCCAGAATTACACCATTTTGGGAAAATATGTAAGTACAATAATTGTAACCATATTAATGAAACCGAAGCCGATTGTGCAGTAAAACGCGCAGTAAAAGAGGGAAACATGAACGCGGAGCGATATAAGCGTTATACTATGCTATACAATATCGCAAAAGAAAAGGAGAGAAAAAAATATGGATAAAAATTTAATCATAGCCCCAAGCACTGACCCGTGTCCAATAGGCGAGCTGATTGACTACGCAAGGGATATTTTGCGCGAGGGTGCCGACTGGATACACTGCGATATAATGGACGGGAAATTTGTCGAGCGAAAGACCTTTGATGAAATTGTCTTGAGCCTGCTTTCAAAGCGTGTAAATTCTGTAATAGATGTACACTTGATGATTGAAGACCCAATCGAAAAATTACAGGCGTATGCTAAAGCAGGAGCGAATTATATTACTGTTCATTACGAAGCATTAAAGGGCACAATCGCAACAATTAATGCGATAAACAAAATTCACGAACTCGGCTGTAAGGCTGGACTTTCTATTAAGCCAAATACGCCAGTAAGCGCGATTGAAAATTTTCTTCCTTTTGTCGATATTGTTTTAGTTATGAGCGTTGAGCCAGGTAAAAGTGGACAGCCATTTATTCAGGAAAGTTTATCAAAAATTGCAGAACTCTCGCAACTCCGAGAACAAAACGAATACGGTTTTAAAATTGAAGTTGATGGCGGAATAAATGAGCAAACAGCAGGCGCAGTTGCTTCACTGGGAGCGGACATTTTGGTTGTTGGAAGTGCTATGTTTAATGCGCCCGACCGCATGGCGCTAATTCGCAAACTAAAAAGCATAAATAACTGATTTTTTGACTCATTAAGATTGCAGGAACTTGCATTTCAATATGAAATCACTCTGTAAAACTCGCTTTTAATAATTAAAACTTTCGAACTCTTTTCCTTTCTTTGCACAATTTCACGGTAATTTTCATATCGTACTTAAAAGCAAAGGGGGATAAGTTGCGTATAATTGTAATCAAAGCACCAAAGTTTTTAAGGGGGCTTTTTAAACTGATTTTCAATAAACAATACATAAAAGGAGCGTAAATTTTCGCGCCCCTTTTTCGTTTACGCCCCCGGTAATACACATTATAACGGGTGTATGAGTTATATAATATTAATCTCTTTGTTATTCGCTTTATAGTGCTTATTACTTGTGGCTTTGTTTACTTTATAATACTTACTATTTGTATCAAACAAAAGAAAAACCACCGCACTAAATAATGCAGTGGTTGAGCCCGCTAAATTATGCTGACTTCATTTTCTTTATACAACGAGTGCAAAGTTTCTTTTTGCAAGTGTTGCCGTTTTCGTCTGTTACAGTAACATTTTGCAAGTTTACTTGTTTAGGCGAAGATGTACGGCGTTGTACCCATTGACTTTGGCGGTGTACTTGGTTAGCCGCCATTTGCGATTTACCGCAGTTTTCACATACTCTACTCATTTTTGGCACCCCCTTAAAGTGTTGCTTGTATACTCAAAACTACTTTATTTTCGTTGTTTTGAAAATTGGTAAGATAATAATATCATACTTATTAATTTTTTGCAACAGTATCGCATAAAATTTTTGAAAGTTTGTGCTTTTAAAAACTTTTTTCTTAAAAACACTTGATAAAATGCGTTTTTAGTAGTACAATAAAACTTGTACTATTGTACGCAATTTTAGAGGATTGTATGTCTGTAACCACAACTAATTATTATGGCAAGATATATATAAGCGACGACGCAATTGCAGCGATTGCAGCAAGTGCTGCACTTGATTGTTATGGTGTGGTCGACCTTGTTTCTAAAAAATTAAGTGATAACTTTGCTGACCTTTTTAAAAAGCAACAGCTTGGCAAAGGCGTAAAAGTTATCACTAACGAAAATAGAATTTATATTGATTTATTTGTAGTTTTAAAATACGGAGTTTCAATCAGCGCAGTTGCGGACTCTTTAAAGAAAGCCGTCAAATACCGTGTGGAAGAATTCTCGGGCATGATTGTTGATACCGTAAATATTAATGTAATAGGTGTAAGAGTGTAGGCTTACATTCTTTTCCTATTGCTTATTTGTTTTTTCAAGAGGTTTATTGTATATGGAGAAAAGTATTAATGGCGCAACTTTACGCAGAATGATAAATGCAGCCAATGTATATTTGGAAAGTAATAGAAAATATATCGACAGTCTTAATGTCTTTCCGGTGCCCGATGGCGACACAGGGGGCAATACGCACATGACATTAAAAGCGGCAACAAAAGAAGTAAACGACTGCCCAACAAATAATTTGGACAGCATAGGCGAAGCACTCGGCAAAGGCGCACTCCGCGGAGCGAGAGGAAATTCGGGTGTAATTTTATCGCAGATTTTACGCGGTATGTCAATTGAAATTATGAAAAATACCGAACTTTCAACAAAGGCTTTTGCAAAGGCTATGCGCAGCGGGGCAGAATATGCTTATAAGGCTGTGTCAATTCCAAAAGAAGGTACAATTCTTACTGTAATTCGTGTTATGGCTGATTCCGCGGAAGCTGCAGCAAAGAAGCACGCTGATTTTGAAGGTTTCTTTGACCAGGTTCTTAAAACTGGCGAAGAAATACTTGAGCAAACGCAAGAACTTTTGCCAGTTCTTAAACAAGCAGGTGTAGTCGATGCTGGTGGTAAAGCGTTGCTTGTAATATTTACAGGTTTTTATAAAGGTCTAATTAATGAAGACGAAGACTTAACTTTAAAAGAAGCCGAAGAATCTCGTCCTATAGAAGACAATACTGCAATTATAAATTATGAAAATCTTGCGGATATCGAATTTGCATACTGTACCGAGTTTATGGTTATCGAACTCAATAAAAAGACGACCGAGTCTGACATTGATAAACTCCGTGAAAAATTAATGGCGATTGGCGACTCTGTAATTTGTATCGGCGACTTGACATTAATAAAAGTCCATGTCCACACAAACGAGCCAAATCGTGCGCTAGGCTATGCACTTGAACTCGGCGAAATTCACAACATAAAAATTGAAAACATGGTTCAGCAGAACCGTGAATTAAAAGCCGCGCGCGCAAAAGCAGTTCAACCTTCAAAGCCTTTTGGTATGGTTGCGATTGCTACAGGTGATGGAATTAGTGCTGTATTTAAAGATTTAGGCGTTGACCAAATAGTTGAGGGCGGGCAAACCATGAATCCAAGTGCCGATGATATTGCAAAAGCGGTTGATACGACACCGAGTGATAATGTATTTGTTTTCCCAAACAACAAAAACATAGTGCTTGCAGCAGAGCAGGCAAAGTCTCTTACTAAAAAGATTATTCATGTAATTCCTACGATTTCTATTCCCGAGGGGATATCTGCGTGTCTTGCGTTTAACATGGACGGAACAGTTGAAGAAAATGTTGAAGCAATGAACGCTGCACGCAATAGTATTTCAAGCGGTGCCGTTACTTATGCCGTTCGTAAAACTCATATTGACGGTTTCGATTTAAACGAAGGCGATATAATCGGTATTGAAGGTGGCTCAATCAAATCAAAAGACAAACTTGTAAATGATGCGACAATCAAATTAATAGAAAAAATGATGAATGATGATAAAGTTAATATTACATTGTTCTATGGTGAAGGCGTAAATGAGGAAGATGCAAATGAACTTTGCTCTCGTTTGCAAGAGAAGTATCCCGATTGCGAAGTTTCAGCAATCGCGGGCGGACAACCTGTGTACTACTATTTAATTAGTGTCGAATAAAACATATCTAATATAAGTAAAAATTTCGTGTTACGAATAAAACGGTTATCAAAAAATAACATAAAGTTTACATATCAAAAGCTATATAGTTTATGAAAAACATATAAAAAACATAAAGAATTTAGTATACAATAAACCAAAAAGTGCATTACTCATTAAGTGTAATGTGCTTTTTCTTTTTCAAAGTAAATGTTAAATTGTTTTCTTTGGTAAATGTAGGGGTGGGCTAATATGCTAAAATATATACAATTTACAGTACTATGCATAGGTACTATGCATTAAATTTATGTGCATAGTACCAAAAAAGTCTTTACAAACTTTTACATAGTTATGTTTGAATGAAATTTTTTCTTTATCACAAAATACTATCGCAAGCCGGCTTACAAAAATGCGGAGGTGAAATAATGGCTACTAAGTCATCAACGAATTCTACCGTGCGCGCTACTAAGTCAAGTACTCGTTCGAGTACTACACGCTCAAGCGCAAACGAAAAGGGTTGCGGTTGCAACTACAATGGTGAGTGTGCTAAAAGACAGCGTGCTAACAAATCAATTGAGAGTGGCGCGGAAACGAATTCACGCAGTAGAACAACTCGTACTTGTTCTAAGGCAACAAAGAATTCCACGACGAGTAGAACTCGCAATAGCGCAACTAAATCTCGTGCAAAATAAATGTTTTGAATGAGAAAACAAAAAAGGGGCTATTATTTGCCTCTTTTTTGTGTTTTTATTTTATTTTGGTTAATTTTAAATGCGCTGAGAACAGAGATTTTTGTTTAAAGTGGGGAGTAAGTCACGGAAATTTGCTATTTTTTAAATATTTTGCGAATACTTTTGCTTTAATTGTCGTCTTTTGGGTGTTTATGACCTAGATAAATATAGACAAAATTTGATTTTCCGTCTGTATATGGCGGATATTTAACCATTAATTCAGCATGCGGGTTTTTCTTTAAAATACATTTTGCATGCGTGAAGGTAAGGAAAGAATATTTTCCGTGATAATTTCCCATTCCACTTTCTCCAACCCCTCCAAAGGGGAGTCCGTGCTCTGTAAAGTGCATGATTACTTCATTCACACACATTCCGCCAGCGCTAGTGCGATGTGAGAACTTTTCGATTTTTTTCTTATCCCTAGCAAATAAGTATAGAGCAAGCGGTTTGTCGTGAGTGTTGATATATTTTATTATTTCATCATCGTCTTCATATTTTACAATTGGCATGATGGGGCCAAAAATCTCTTCTTGCATTACGGGGTCGTCAAATTCGACATCTTTTAAAACAGTTGGTTCTAATTGTCTGCCATTTACATTACCGCCGAAAACAAGTTTATTTTTGTCAATTAAGCCTTTCAAGCGTTCAACATGTTTTTCGTTGACAATGAACATAAAGTTATTGTTAAGTTTTCCATTATTATAGTAGAATTGTTTAATTTGTTCCACCACACGCCTTATAAATTCATCATAAATTGAAGCGTGAACCAAAATGTAGTCAGGGGCAATGCATGTTTGTCCTGCATTTAAAAACTTGCCCCAAACAATGCGGCGTACCGCAGTTTTTAAATTTGCGCTTTTGTCTACGATGCAAGGTGATTTGCCACCGAGTTCGAGAACAACAGGGCAAAGGTGTGCTGCTGCTTTTTCTTGAACGACTTTTCCAACTTCCTTGCTGCCAGTAAAAAAGATTAAATCAAATTTTTGGTCAAGTAGTTCTTGATTTTGGGCACGCCCACCCATAACAGTTGCTATATAAGCGGGGTCAAACACATCTAAAATATCTTTTATGACTTGTGCTACATTTGGAGTGTAAGCGCTAGGCTTTACGATTGCTGTATTTCCTGCTGCAATTGTTGCTATCAGTGGATTTATTGTTAATTGAAATGGATAGTTCCATGGCGACATTATTAGAGTGTTGCCGTATGGTTCGTGAATGATTTTACCTTTTGCAGGGAAGTTCAATAATGTCGTATGAACATGTTTAGGGCGCATAAACTTTCGAAGGTGTTTTTTTTGATAGTGTAGTTCTTGCATGGCAAGACTAATTTCGGTTGTTACCGCATCGAACTCGCATTTATTTAAATCTTTTTTAAATGCATCAAGTAGTGCGGGAATATGCTCGTTTATAGACTTTTCAAGTAGTTTAAGTTGAGTCATTCTAAATTCATAACTCAAAGTTTTACCTGTTAAGAATAATTCATGTTGGTTTTCAAGTATCTGTTTTGTTTCCATAAATTCTCCTAAAAGCCGCAATAAATTTGCGTACTAAAAATAATTATAACATATATATTTTATCTTCGCAAACAGTTTTGGCAATTTGAAATTTTAATTTTGTCGAATTTTGAAATTTCAAAAAATTTGTTAGGTACTACTTGAAAAGTTGACCCTTTTGTGCTATATATAAGTATATAATATAGAAAAGCGAGGACATAAAATTGAGTATTTACGGCAAAAAGAATTTATTTGAACAAAATGAAGCAAAATCAAGCGACAAGCATTATGTTTCAACCTTGCATGTTTTGGACAAAACCTATATTCCTCCTTACACTTCAATGCGTGGGGAAGACATGCAAAAAGTAATGTCAAAAGAAAAGGCAGAAGATATTCGCAAAGCTGAAAAAAGAGAACAGGTAGAAGCAATTATTCAACAAGCAGAGGTTGTTAATCAAACGAGTAAGCGCGAAGATGAAAGAACGCGTTAAAGTTAATTTTTAATTTTTTTCATTTAGTAGAGATTTGCTTTTTCATCTCGTTTATAAAAATGTGAAAAACAATAAATGTTTTTTGTTTTTAACAAACTGGCAAGAAGATTAATTATTATGTAAATTTTGATGTATTTTTGCATAATTTTTTATATTTTTCATTAAAAATCGACATTAATATTATGTCGATTTTTGTTTTTATTTTACTTCAATTTATTTGACTTGATATAAAATATTTAATAAAATTAAAATTATTAATTATTAAAAATAAAGGACAAAATATGGTTGAAGAAAACAAAGAAAAATTTATTTCAATTTTAAGGGAAAAAGTAAAAAGAGAAGGCATAGAAAAATTAATTGAATGGCTTGAAACTACAGACTTTTTTATAGCGCCCGCGAGTACGAAATTTCACTCTGCATTTGAGGGTGGTTTGTGTGCTCACAGCTTAAATGTTTATGAGCGCTTTATTAAACTTTTAATAGGTGAGTATGGTGAAGATTTTACTGCACATATAAGCGAGGAAAGTGTGGTCTTAATCGCGCTTTTACACGATGTTTGCAAGGTTAATACCTATAAAATAGATTATAAAAATGTTAAAGTTGATGGTAACTGGGTGCAACAGCCGTTCTATACTGTTGAGGATACCCTTCCTTATGGTCATGGGGAGAAATCAGTATACATTATTAATGGTTTTGTACGCCTTACCAGAGAAGAAGCAATGGCAATAAATTGGCATATGGGTGGTTTTGATGCTCGCGTTAAGGGTGGGTCATACTCACTTACTGATGCGTTCTATAAATATCCTATTTGTGTGTTATTTCACATGGCAGATTTTATGTCTACTTACTTAGATGAAAGCCGTTAATATTTTTATATTTTCTATGTATTTATTCGGGAATATTAGAGAAAATAAAAATAAAAAATGAAATATTTTCAAAATATGTCGTTTTTTGTTTGTAAGTTTTTTGTCTAATGTGGTAGAATAATTTTGAAAATCTAAGCGACAAAAAAGAATTTTTTACAAATTAAGTAGCGAATTTTTTATTTGGAGGATTGTTTATGAGTACATTTATCAGGGGCGTAAATATGTCTAAAAAAACGCTTAAAATTGTTGTTTTAACAGTTTTAGCTCTCGTTTGCGCCACTGCAATTACTCTCGGCATTATATTTTCGTACAAGCAGAATTATGTCGTAACTCCCGAAGATGACAACAAGTTTGAAAATCTGGATTCCGAATCTTTGCTTACGGTAAATGGTTGGGGAGATGTTGCCTTTCAACTCGTTGACAGTGTAAATACATATGGAAATAATGTTGCACTTGGTAATAGTGGAGGAGTAATATCTTCGCCAGTTGTTAGCCTTGGGGGCATTTCTTGGACAGTTGTATATAGTCAAAATGGGATTGTAACTCTATATGCAAATGAATCTGTCGCAGAGCTTGCTTTTGGTAGTGAAGATTATGAAGGCAGTGCTGTTCGCGACTATTTGCTCAATGAGTTTTATCCTAAGTTGCTTCAAAGTATAGGTGAAAACAATGCTGGTTTGATTGTTCCTTATGGTGATAAATCTATTTACTATCAAGCAAAAGGCGCTCAAAATGTTGGGATTAGTACTCTAAACAATAATGAGATTGTCGACAACGATGGTGTAAATGGTGATGCTGTTTGGTTGCCTAGCGCGTATGAAGTAGGTGGATTTGCAAATACAGAAACTTCTCCGCAAGCGCGTGTAAACAGTTTTAAAACAATCAAGCAAAACGGTTTTGAAATTAATTCAGGACTTTGGAACACTTCAAACGAAATGCGTTTGACAGTTGATAACGCTTGGTTGCGTTCTAATATAAATAATGAACAAGCCATTATTCAAAACGGTGTAGTTAAATCTGCTGACGAAGGGCAGGTTCTTTCAGTGCGCCCTTGCATCAATCTTGCTCTTCCTCAATACAATAAAGATGATGTTGTAAGCGTGAGCGCAAATGAAAGCATGATGGCAAATGATATTCTGCTTGCTAATGCTGACTACAAAGGAATGTTTACTGACAGTGTTGAAAATGGTGGCGGTGGTGCAACTGGTGACGGTAGTTCTAGCAGCCCTTTTACTGTAAGTAATTCTCAAATGCTTGTCCTTATTTCTGATGCTGTTATGGCTGGGCAAAATTTATCGGGCGTTTATTTCCAAATGACTGCTAATATAGACATGAGCGGCGTAACTGTTTGGGACCCTATCGGCCGTGAAGGTTTTCCGTTTAGCGGTGTGTTTGATGGTAATGGTTTCACAATAAGCAACCTTGCCACATCAGGTACAGGTTTAGTTGGCTTGTTTGGTTATGTTGAGAATGCCACAATTCAAAATGTTGGTGTCGTAAATTCGAGTTGGTACACAACAAACTCTAATGTTGGTGCTATTGCTGGCACAGCAGTAAATAGTAGTATTTCACAATGTTACAGCGACAGCGGTGTTTCTGGTGGTACCAATGTTGGTGGTTTGGTAGGCACAATGAATGGCGGAACTTTGACAAACTGTTATAACCTTAACGGTGTGTCGGGTGCTAGTTTTGTAGGTGGTTTAGTAGGTAATTTGACTTCTGGTACGGTATCTGCTTCTTATAATGCGGGTTCAGTGCAAGGAACTACTGGGGCTTCTGTTGGTGGTGTTGCTGGTGCAGCAAGTGGTACAGTAACAAGTTGTTATTTCTACAACTCACCTAATAATAGTATTGGTACTCAAGTTACGACTATTGATGCCATGAGAACACAAACAACTTTTGCTGGCTTCACTTTTGGTGGTAGTCCATGGTTTATGTCAAATGTCCTAAACGACCGTATGCCAATGCTACATAATTTCCTAAAAAGTGCAACTGTAAACTTGCTTTCAAGCAATGATTCATGCTCGGTAGGGTTTGCTAGCGCTACAGGAACCGAAGCTAGTCAAAGCGATATTTCTATTAACACAGGTGTTACAATTACTGCTTTTGCAGCCTTTGCGGACAGTGAGCATTATGTATTTGATGGTTGGTACAAATACGATGTTGACAGTGCAGGAAATAAAATTGAAAATCTTGATGAAAATGGAAATGTTATCTATGACCCTGCCGACAAGTTAAATATTGAAACAAAAAAAGCAGCAACAACAGGTGGGTTCAATTTCACTGCAACTTTGACTGTTGATGACTACTACAATCTGGAAGCGAGATTTATTCGTGTTTACAACTTTGAGGTAAGTCCTACTTTTGCTGGTTTTGGTAGTGATTACGGCAATGGTGGAATAAGTGTTACAACAACTTCGCAAACATATGATTCAAATCTTGATGCATGGGTAGACGGAGCGGGTGCAAAATGGTATCCCGAAGATGCTGTCGTAACTGTTGATTTAGGCAACGACACAAATCGTGTATTCACGGGCTTATATTACGGGTTGTCATCAACCAGTACTAATAATCAGGTACCAATTGACGATAAGTTCATTTCGCAAAATGGCACCGTATACACTATAAATATAAATAATGACACAGGCGCATTCGGTGCGGGGGACACATACTATCTCAACCCGAAATTTGACAGAGTTTACCTAATTACGACAACGGTCAGCGTTCCTCAAAATACTCCTGTAACTCCAGTTTCACAAGTTGCATTTACAAATTCTAGTGGTTCAGCAATTACAGTAACAAGTAGTGAACAATCGACACAGTACGCTCGTTATAACAATGCTTCGCTTGTCGCAAGCATTCGTGATACGCCAGCGTATGCGGGGATATTGACATTCACAAGTTGGACTTTGTCAAATGCCGACGGTACAGCGGGCACAATGACGGGCAATACTTCGACTACAACGCCTGAAACATTTAATTTGGCTACCGTATTGAGTTCGTCATTACCGGCTGATGTTACTACATTAAATTTCGCGGCAGCATTTTCAATGGCTCCAAAACAAATTACAGTTACAGAAAATATAGACGATGCAGGTAAAGTAGTATTGAGCAACGCTCCACTATCGGACATTTCAAGTGCCACCGAAGAAGCTTCAATCACTGCGAATTACGGTACGACAGTTTATCTCTACATTTTGCCTGTTTACGCAAACGGTTATGTAATTGATACTGCAAGTTCGACTTTGCCGAGCGGTTCTACTGGCGCAGACACTGGAGTTTACTTTGCTCAAATTCCAGTGGGTGGCACGGATGATTCTATAACTTATAATGTTAATTATGTACAGCGTACCGATTATCAACTTACCTTTAATGTTACGGTTGATGGCGGAACTCCTGCAGATGCTGGTTTGATTACACTTAAAAACGGTACTGAAAATATTACAGCACCTATTTCAAACCAATCTTTAAGTTCGTCTGTTGCAACTTATTCAGCAACTGTAAGAGATGCTGATTATCAGGGATACTTCCTTGCTAATGTTCAAGCGACAATTGGTGGAACAACAAACATTATTTGTAATTATGCTCCCAGTAGCGATGCTTATGTAGGAACGCAAGGTGAACAACCTTTGTTTAGAGGATTAACAACTCAAACAATTGAGGGTATTTACAATGCTTTGGGTGTAATTCCTAGTTCTAATAACCAAAACATCACAATTACAGTCAACTTTATTACTATTACTCGTTCTATTAGCGTAACAGAGCGTGTTGATACTGTTGTACCAACAACTTCGCCACAAAAATATGAAATAAGTGCTACAAATGGAATGGTTAACGGTAGTTATTTGTTAAATGATTCGATTACTGTTACTATTAATGCGGGCAATATCGGTTACAAGGTAACAACTGTTACTGTTACTAACACTAGTGGTAAAGACTCAATTGTCGAAAAGGTTGCATTTAACCCTAATGATACAACTTACAACAACAGTGCGACAGTAACATTCACTTTAAGTGATAATGCAACAGTTACAATAGACTACGCTTTGCGTGACTATCCTGTTGCGATTGTTGATAACTTAGGTGCGACTGCTGTTCAAGTTGGTAATAGCACAATTAAAGGTATTAATTCAGGGCTATCAAATACTTATTCATATACATTAAACAGTGGTGCAGCCTCTCAAGGTAGCAGTGTTACAGCGCAATACGGCGACACATTAACTATAAATAGTGGCTACATTACCGACGACAATTCAGGAAGCGACGGTAGACGAGTTCTTCTTGATTCAATCTACATTGTAGATGCCACAACACACAGTATTTTGAGACAGTTTAATGTCGGCGACAGTATTACATTTACATTTAATGACCAGGCACTTACTGACTCAATAAATAATGTTCAAATTGTGTTTGTTTACCAAATTTTACAATCATTAAATGTTTCATTTACTGATGGAAGTTCAATTGGTGGAAATGCTGCATTGCTTGTTGTACTTGAAAATGTCAGCGACCCGTCAGACCGTATTATCTTAATTATCCCCGCTGGTGGTAGTGAGAATATTGAGTGTCAAGTCGGTCAATATAAAATGACAGCAAGCGTTTCAATCTTTATTCAAACAAGTGTTGATGGAGATGTTACGGGCGATGGTTCTACAGGATACACTGTAACTATTGATGCAGGACAAGCAGCAAGTGTTGGTATCGACATTACTGGTATTATTAATGGTGAAGAAAGTGTATTCGGTTCGGGTACAGTTTAATAAAAAAAGGGGATAAAATCGTGTTCAACAAATTATATAGAAATGGACAACTGATTGATATGCATATTCATACGCAATATTCGGACGGAATGTATTCCGTGCCCGAACTTTTGCGTTTCGCAGAGAATCGCGGACTAGATGTAATGGCATTTACTGACCATGATAATCTAGAAGCGAATTTTGAAGTACGAGAGATGAAAAGTAACGGTGGTTTTTGCGGTAGAATTGTGAATGGTTGTGAAATTGCCGTAACATATAACGGGCACAAATACGAAGTTCTTGCGTATGATTTTGACCTTGATACTTTGGCAAAGTTCCCTGTACTAAACTATGATTATCAGTTTATGCTTGAAGAAAAGCGTTTGGAAACATTAAAAGAAATTGGTGCGCGTTTGGGATTTAAGTTTACAGAAGGATTACAGTTCGACCCAATTTACCGTACTGCGCATAAAACTTTCTTCCACGACCTTGCAAACTATCCAGAAAATCAACGCATGTATCAAAAATATGGTATTGAAAAATCGGACAACTTCTACCGCGACCATGTCGCGAAACCTGGGGCGATTTTCCATTGCTATGATTTGATTAAGGACACGCCGACTATTGAGGAAGTGTGCAACCGTATTCATGAGGCGGGTGGATATGCGATTTTTGCTCACGCATTTAAGGTTTATGGCGAACCTAATCCGAAAAAATTGATTAAGGATTTAACCGCACTAGATATACTTGATGGTTTTGAGTGTATTCATAAGAAGTTTTCACTCGCAGAGTGTCAGTGGCTTTCAAACTATTGTGATGAACAACATCTTATCAAAACAGGTGGTTCCGACTTTCACGGTGATGGCTTTAAGATTGACGGAAAACGATTTGCGCCTGAGTATTTAGGATATGTTCAAAATTCTGACCTTGAGATTAAGTTCCCTATAAGAAAATAAAAATTGTAGGTTTAGGGCAACAGCTTTACAATGGAGGAAAATATGAATTTTATAAAGGGCTTTAAGCAAAAAAATCATACACTGTTTGCGCTTTCTGTTACAGTGATTTTGATTATTCTTTCTGCTGTCTTTATCTTGACAACAGGGCTTGGGGCGAAAAATAATTCTTTAAGAGCGGTAGAAGGGGAACTTTCTGTTCCGACAGCGCAAGCGGTTAGTCCGTTTGATGATGGTTGGGTTCCGACTGCTATTTCAGGAGAAGGTGATACTGCTGAGTATTTTGAACTTGCATCAACAGGTTCTCTCAACAGTATGGAAAATCCATACCTCATTAAAGTTAGCGATGACCTAAGAACTCTCGCTTATCTTGTAAATGGTATGGGGGATACTTCCGCTGTTATACAAAATAAATATGCTACTGCATCTTATCGTCTTGAAAATCATATTGATTTATCAATTTGGTCACAATGGGAACCCATTGGTACGATGACTAATCCGTTTTATGGGAACTTTAACGGTAACGGTTATTCAATTTATGGTCTTACAATAATTGACGATTCTGCTTTTGAAAGCAATAGTTTAGCAGGATTGTTTGGTTTGGTATCTTATGACAAAGTCGATGATTCTACAGAATACAAGCCAGTGATACAAAGGCTAGGTTTAAAAGATACAGTTATAAAAACAAATCGTGAATACTCAGGGTCAATAGTAGCGTATGCTCGTGGTGTCGACTTGAATGAGCAAGAAGCTATAATGCCATCTTACACCACAATAAGTGTTGAGGAAACTCCAGAGGGTTCATCAACTCCTGTAAACCGTTTGTATTCCAATGCAACGGCTGCGGTAATCATCGAAGACTGCTATAACACGGGATACATTGAAGGTAGTTCTGTTGTCGGTGGGTTAGTAGGGAAGTTGGAATCAGGTGCTGCAGTTTTCAACTGTTATAATGCGCCTATGTCTACAAACGAATATAATGTAGAATACGATGTTTACTCTAACATTGAGGATGGCTGTGTCGGTGGTATTGCAGGGTATACAGAGTTTAACGATAGAGCTGTTGTTTACCGTACTATAAACTTTGCTCAAGTTGCCAAACTCAATGTTTCAAATAGTTCTGAAAATATAGGATATATTTTAGGATACAAGCCAACTGATGCCTCGGATTTGTATAGAAGAGTTGCTTTGTATGTTAGAGGTGATTATACTTTTAGTGGGGATTATGGAGCTGGTTTGCTTTTAAGTCAGTTGCAAGATTCATCCACTTTAAGTGATAGAGGATTTTCGTGTACATTAGTTGACCCTGATTCATGGGCTAATAATGTTTCAACTATTTGGGTAAAAGGTTCACAAGCAAATAATGGTTTGCCCTTGCTTGCAAATGTTCCGCAACTTGTAAAGTTTGAATACTCTGCCGAAGATGTTAATAAGGTGGAAATTGATAGTTCTTTAGTTTCACTTAAAGCTGTCAACAATACAGGCTTAACTCCAGCAAATGCAAATTTTACGCTTTACGAGGTTGGGCAAGAAATTGGTGTTAGCCTTGATATAATTGCAAATGAGCAATATGTGTTTGCAAACACTTGGATTGTAAGGAATTATAGAAACTCTGTAGTGCCTAATCCTGCAGAACAGACAATAACTTCTCAGGGCGGTGGCGGTGCTGGTGTTGATGCTGCGTACATGTTCTTTACAGGAAACGATTGTGAAATTGTGGCAGTTGAAGATTTCACAACATATACAATATCTGTAATAAGTAATCAGGAATCCAATATAAGTTTAGATTCTGTATTTACTCTAAATGGTGAAGATGAGTATGCGTACTCTCAAATTAGAAACAATAGTGTAACTGTTACTTATAATGATATTTTGTCAATGGGTATTAATTGCTCAACAGGATATCAAGTTGACGAAGTTAGTAGCCTTTATGGGAATGTTAGCATAATTGATGGAATTTATCAACTTAGTATAAAAGACTATTTGACCGCTTATAAAGCAGCACAAGAGGAAGGTGTTGAAAGCATTCCATCTATTATCCAAATTAATATTGATTTAATTCAAGTTGATTATGAATTGAGTTTAGGAACTTTGGATAATAGTGTTGACTGCACAATTACAGCACAAGTTAACGAAGAGCCTGCTGTTACATTAAAAGGTTCAGAAGCGGCTGACTCTGTAATGGTAAATTATGGTGATACTGTACTCTTAAGCCTAACTTTGACTGACAACGAGAGATACGCATTAAGGTCTTGGACAATTACATACAATGGACAAGAACCGTTTACGGCAATTTATACAGGATATGAAAACGGAACATATACCTATGCATTTACCGTAAGTCAGGCTGGGCCTATAACAATAGTACCAAACTTTGATAAACAAAGTTATTCTGTTAGCCTTATTCAATCGACAGGTGGTAACATTTCAGTTACGCAAGGTACATTGGTAAGCGGAAAATACTATTTTGATGACACTGTTGTGGTTACTGCAAATGTAAGTGCTGGTTATGAATTTGCTGGTTTTGTGGTAACAAAAGATGGTGAAGAATTTGAGATTGGTTCTACAGAAGATGTTGTTTATAATGCTCAAAACAGAACGATAACTTTTAATGGGCTTGCCGCAAATTATACTGTTCAACCTGTATTTAACATATTAAGTTATACTTTGAATGTTTCTGTACAAAATGCTGACGAAGAAAGTGTTGAAAATGCTGTAACAGTTACTAACGGACAGGGTGGCGAAAGCATACTCGGCGAAAATAAGTTTGTTTACAACACTAGAGTTAACCTTACAGTTACAGCGAACCCAGGTTATCGTATTATAAACATCGTTGATGAGAGCGGTACAAATTATAATTCAGGATATGTTGTAACTATTAGTGGCGACAAAGAAATAACGATTACAGTTGAAGCAATAAAATACTCGGTTGTAGTTTCTACAAGTATTGAGGGCTCAGCCTCAATAGGTATTAGTAACGATTCAATTATTGGAACTGGTATTTACACTTATGGTGAAGAAGTAGTTGTTTACATAAATGTGCCATCTATGTTTGAGTTCGTTCGCTGGGAACCTGAAAATGCCGAGTTTGAAAATGTGGTATTTGATACGGACAAAGTTGGCTTTACATGCTCTGGCATAACAAGTGACATCCGTGTAACAGCTGTTTTCCAACCTAAATATACTCGTTTAACTTTTGATGTACAGGGTGCAGAAGGGGAAAATGTATTTACAGTTGACAATCAGGAATTGAGCGACAACTTCGCCGATAGATTCTACATGACAAATGTTACTGTTAGAATTACCAACGAATATTTGACTGGCGAGAATGCAAAACGCTATCAGTTTGCATATTGGGCTATAAATGGTGTCGCAGTATCAAGTAATCCTATATACACTTTCACTGTGGGCTTAGGTGAAATGAATGTTACTGCCGTATTTGAGCCTGTTACATATGGCGTAAATGCATATGTAGTGAGATGGAATCCTGAAACTAATTCTTACATTGAATTACCTAATGCGGGCGGAATTGATGGAATTTATGCATACAATTATAAATATGGCGACAAGCTTGTATTGACAGAGTCAACAAATGAAGGCTATCGCTTCGCGGGCTGGTACTTGTGGTCGACTTCGAGCACAACTCCGCGTGGAACTTTTGTTACGAATGAAAATTTGCTTGAGTTCTTTATTGACGGTATGTATCGTGTGTATGCTAACTTTGAACCTGTATCAATTATATCAGCGCAGGTTTCTGACAGTGCCGCAGGATATGTTGATGGAATTGGTGAGTATATTGAAGGTCAAAGTCTTACACTTAAAGCAATTGTTAATGAAGGGTATGTGTTTGTTAACTGGATTAGAAATGGTCAAGTTGTAAGTGAAAGTGCAACTTATACTCTTACAGTTGGTGCAAACGATGAAGTTTTAATCGCCGTTTTTGAACCAGTATTCACTATTTCACTTGTTTCAAGCAACGATGAATATGGTCAAATCATTGGTAATAGCAGTGGAAGATATCACGAAAACATTACACTTCAAGCAATCAGTGAAAATAATTGCTCGTTTGTTGGTTGGGTAGTTAATGATGTAATTATTAGTACCTCTACTACTCTTAATCTTAATGTGAATGGTGATATTGAAGTTCGTGCCCTTTTCAAAAAGAACTTTGACTGGAATATCATAATTATTTTAGCTGGTTGTGTTCTATTTGCAATTGTGTTGATTGCTGGTTCTACTGCATACATCAAGATGAAAGAAGCAGAGCCTATGCAAGTGCGCGTATTGCTTAACAGCAAAGATGACAAAGATGCATTGCAAAAAGCATCTCGCCGCGACCGTTACCGTGATGTTGTTGAACCCGTTCCAACACGAAAGAACACAAAGGATAAAATTTCACCTATTCCTGTTAGAAAAATTACTGTTGCTCCGATTAATCATAAAGGTGAGTTGGTTAAAAATACAAAGACAGCAGAAGTTGCTGAACCAAAATTAAAGACAGAAGTAGCTACTGAAAATGATGTGAAAGAAGTAAAAAATCCCGTTGCAAACGAAACCACCAAACAAGCAACAAAAGCGGAAGATAAAACTTCTAAAACAGCCGTAAAACAAACTGTTAAAAAATCTACATCAAAAGTAAGTGCAAAGCCGAAAGCAAAAACATCGGCAACTAAAAAGACTACAAAGTCAAAGTCA
Source organism: uncultured Clostridia bacterium (assembly GCA_944377415.1). Classification (GTDB taxonomy): domain Bacteria; phylum Bacillota; class Clostridia; order Christensenellales; family UBA1242; genus UBA7867. The sequence continues at coordinate 21,477 of CALWEW010000007.1, read as the reverse complement.
AGTAAAAAATAATAAAAAAGACTGCTGATTGCAGTCTTTTTTATTTATGTTATAGTTATAAAAGTTTGTAAAAATTTTAAATAAATTCATTACACTAAATTATTTGATATTTTTATAAAAAAGACTTATAATATTATGTGAGTAAAAGTATATTAGTCCAAAAGTGATGGCTAGTTATTCATTAGATAATATTTCAAAAATATAGAATTTGGTGGTAGTATATATGTTATACTTGGCAAGCGACCATGCAGGGTTTCAGTTAAAAACAAAAATTATTGAATATTTAAAAAGAAAAGGCATTGACTTTAACGACTTGGGAACTAATTCTAACGAGCGCACGGATTTCCCTAAATACGCAAAATTACTAACTGATGCAGTTGCTCAAAACGAAAGTAATCGAGGAATTTTGATTTGCGGAACAGGAATAGGTATGAGTATCGCAGCAAATAGAAATCCTAAAATTAGAGCAGGTCTATGTAAAAATAAAAAGACCGCGAATTTGGCACGCCAACATAATAATATAAATGTTTTAGTTCTTGCGGGAAGGGGAACTCGTTTTAATTCTGCAAAAAATATGGTAGATGTCTTTCTAACAACAGAAGCGTTGGGTGGGGTCTATGCTGAACGCATGGCCGCAATCGACCTTAAAAACATTAAAGACTAGTTTTTCGATAAAAAATTTTTAATATTTTATTCTATTATATAATATATTTAAGGTAAAGGAGTTTTGAATATGAAATTTCGTTACCTTTTTTCTGTTTTACCTGTTATGTTTATAGCATTATTTTTTGCAGGTTGTGGAGTAACTACTGAAGAGTTGGTTAAAAATAATCTTGCAGAAATGCACAATCACTACTTTACAGGAGCGACTCAGCATTTCAATGTCGCAATGTGGAGTGGAGTGAGAGAAGAGCCTTTTGAGCAAGATGGTATTCGCGGTCAACTTGTTGATTTTTGTGTTTTACATGTTGTTCCTATCGGAGAAGTTGGCACTTTTGGAATGACTTATAAGGTAAAAATTAATGACAAAACTTACGAGGGTGAGTTTGGTAAAAGTCCATTCGATAATAGCCTTGCTGCCGATTTAGAAACATCAATCACAGATACAGATGAGATTTACGCTGAGATAACATTTGATGGAGTAACTGAAGTAGCGAATTTGTCTTGTATATCTTGCGATTTTACAATAGATGGAACAGAAGCTCTAAATATTGCAGTAACTAATGCAGATGAAGCTTTAATGACACTTGCTGATAATGGAAATAAATCTGTTGAAGGGTATTTGCGAATAATTAGTACAGATAGAAATCTTGGAGTATATTTTTGGTATGTCCGTTTTATAAATGTGGACGGTGAGGAAATTTGTCTTGTAATTGATACAAATGATGGTAGTATTATGGCATCAAAGCTGTAACATTTTTACACCTAATTTTATATACTGACAATGTAGAGATAAATCTTATAAAATAGAGTACAAAAGAATTTAAATACGAAAGAATTTTACATAATGACAAAAATTCCTTATAAACAATAGATATGGAGGACCAAAAGATGTTTAGCAAACTTTTCGGCAACGGCTGTGGCTGTAATGCTGGTAAAAATAGTAGCTGTGATGTACTCACATGGTTAGTAATACTTTATGTACTAATGAACTGTGGCATCTTCAACTGCGGGTTAGACTGGTGTACAATTCTCATTTTGTTACTTTTCTTCTGCTGCTGCTTCAAAAAGAAAGGTTGCGGTAATGACTCTTTCTGCTGCAACTAATAGAAAGACCTCATGAAAAATTGAGGTCTTTTTTAATATACACTTCATATTAAAGTGTTCAACTTTGATAAAGTCTTATATTAAACACTAAGATATTTGCTTATTATATGTATTTTTGCTAATATATAGGTATAGTCAGTGTTAAATCAAAGGGGCAGAGATAACCGTGAATATAAATAGAAAAGTAAGATATCGCACGTAGAAATGCTTTAATGGCTTTTACAGAACTTGTAATGGCTATAATTTTACATTAAAAAAACTTTTAACTCTAATTTTTTGCGTGTTATTTGTATTTGCTTTTGTGTTTACGGCAATTACAATATTTCATTTTGATAACACAAATACTCCTAGTGGTTTAAGTTCAAGTACTGCTTATTATAAAAATGGCAGTAATTTTTATACATTAAGCAGTAGTGTTCAACATTATAAATGTACAAACAGTCGTCATAGTGGTGCTAATGACTACACGACTAGTAGCGTAAGTGGTACCTGTTATCAAACCTTTACGACTAAATACTATAGCCATTCTGTGTCAAAAATATATGGTTCTCATAGTTGTAGCGCTGTTTATGGCTCTCATAATGTGCTAACAAAACATACTTATGGTACTCACTATGCAGGTGGTAAGCAGTTCTTAGATGGAGATTATAAGGCAAAATGTCAGTATTGTGGTGCAATAAAGGATGTTTACTGGTACCAGTCAGGACCGTTTACTTGGGGTCAATGCACAAGCAATGTAAAAAGCACCACCTATGAATGTAGTTATTGTAGTAAAACTTCATCAAGCAGTTTTAGTGGGACTTGTTATTCCAACATTACAAGTTACAAGTGCTCACATTGTCAAAAGACTTTTGCATCTAACTCTACAGCGCAATGTACTTCTAATGTAACGGGATACAAATGCAGTTATTGTGGAAAACCTCGTCGAGTTCATTTAGTTGGAGTTGTTCTTCAAGACCGTATACAAGCAAGACAAACCATAACCATTCATTATCAAGGTCATATATGTTGTATACATACAAAAATATAGATACGAATACGACGACAACCTCACAAAGTTCATTTTCAAGGGCAACTGGTTACACTATTTCTTTTAATGCTAACGGTGGTAGTGGTAGTATGAGTAGCCAGTACTTTTTGCATGGGCACTCACAGAAAATAAAAGCAAACACATTTACTCGTTCGGGTTATGAGTTTGTTGGCTGGGGTAAAAGTGATGTTAAGTGCAGATATAGACCTAACAGACCTAGATTTATATAAGATGTATGGTTTTGAAACATTCCCGCACCTACAGAACTACACAGGATATATAGAATATAACGGGTATAGTATAACAAAAGACGGGCAATATTTTGACATTTTCACTGGTAATTTATCGACCACTCCACCTGGCGGTACAGATATTATTTAGATTAAAATTAATTTTTGAAGTTTTAAGCAAAACTTTTGCAAGCGTTTAGTATAAGCAAGTATAACATGATTTTACGAAAATTCGTAATTTGTTGACTTATAAAATTTCATATTTATATATTAAAGGTATGTCGTTTAGGCGTGCCTTTTTGGTTCTTTTTATTCGACAAAATTAGTACTTTTATTACAGAATAAAAGAAAAATAAAGCCTTAAACTAGATTTGTAAAAAAAGCGCGAATTTCGCTAAATTGTTTATAAAATTATAGCGTAATTTGTTGACAAAACTGCGGTAATGTTATAAAATCACAATGTTACTACATTTACAAGGAGACTTAAATGAAAACGAAATTATTTGGCAGAATGACTTTGTTAGCGTTTGTGCTAATGGTAACCTTATCATTTGGTTTACTTAGTCCTATGCTGCTCACACTTGCAAGTGGTGCGACTACCATCACGGGCGGTGAAAACACAAACGGTTATTATATAATTGAATTGACAAATTATCAATCAAGTTATGATTATGATGACTTACAAACTTACGAAACTACAAGCAACGGAACAGTTAGCGGGTTCTTACTACCAGATGCTAAAGTAAAAGTTGCAAGTACTAGCAGTGGATTATCAATAAGTGATGCTGGCGAAGGCACTTACAATCTTAAGACAACAGTACGCAATTCGTCTGGTAGAGCCGTTGATGTTTATGATACTACAGTAGACAATGAAGCTCGTAAAGTTATTAGCGTTAGTCAATCAGACACATACTACATTACTTACTCGGTAAGTGCAAAAGAGGATACGAATGCTCCTATTGCTACAGCAACTCGCGACATTGAGATTGCTATTACAACAAAAGATGCATCTTTGGAATTCGACTCTAACAGTGCGCAAATTATCCCAACAGTTGTACAAGCTGGCGACCAAATCGTATTCCCTTGGCCTACAATTAAAATCGGCGACAACGAAGAAGATGACATCGCTGGAAGCGCTGACAATGTAACAATTACTCTTGAGGGTACTTTGACTGAAGGTAACAAAAGTAGCATGCAACCGCGCACTCTCGAAGATGTTGAAATCGGTGGCGTAACATACAAGGCGTACACGATTACTGAAAACGACAGTGGAACATTCACAGTTCGTTACAGTTACAACAACAACGGTAACACAATTTACGAAAGATTTACTTTCAATGTGGTATCTGCTAGACCCGAAGTTAATCTTGCAATCAACAGTTGGAGTAGTAGTATTGAAAACTTATCACTTTCTGTTGGCCAAGAAGCTGACTTACCAGTTCCCACAGTCGTAAACACTTTGGCAAACAATGCAACTGTAGAAGGGGTGTACATTGAAGTTGTAATTACTGATAACCAAGGTTCTGACCCTGTTACTGTTACTGACTTCAAGTTTACTCCACAAGTTGCAGGCAACTACACTCTTACTTACAACATTAGAGATTTGTTTGACCACACAACAAGTTTTACAATTCACAAAAACTATGTTCGTCTTTCTGGTGACTCAATCACTGTTAAAGTAGTTGAGCCTTATGAAGTAGACAATGTTGCTAATATGGATATTGACAAGTTAGCAAATGCTGACTACGACATTCCTACAAAAGTTTACAAAACAGCAACAGAAGATGCAGTTATTGATTTCCCCGCAATCTACGCTGAAGGCGGTTGGGGAGATTACAGTAATCTTAAACTTACTCGTACAATCTACCGTAACAACAGTTTGGTAGCTGAACTTGAAAGCAGACCAAACGGCGAAACTGGTAGAAACTACCTTCCTAATGAAGTAGCAAGTTATACTTTTGAAAATGATGGTACTTACACAATTAGATACGAAGCATGCTATGTTGACGAAGATGGCAACGAAATTAGCGGTACAACTCGTCAACTTCCTAGCTACACATTCGTTATTGAAGAAGTAACTTCAATCCCTACGACAGAGGTTAATGTAACTGCTCCAACGGTTGCAAAATCAGCTAGAAAGGGTGGCACAATTACATTTAATGCTCCTGTTGTAACTGACTATATTGCGGACACAACAACAACAGTTGACACAAACCTTAAAATTGAAGTAACTTATCAATACACTGTTAGCGGAAGTGGAGTGGGTACTGCTCAAACTGTAACAATGGAAGACAGCGTTTACAGCATTACTCTTGACCGTCCTAGCGATAACAGTATTGATGAAAGCACATGGGGAACAGTAGACGGTGTAAAGATTACTTTCACTGCAACTGACGACCAAAAAGTTAGTGGCATTGCCGAAGCAACAGTATCAATCGTTGACTACTCGGGCGACACAACTGCTCCTACATTGACAGGTATTAGTTTCGACGGTGAAGCAAATGAAGGCGAAATCGGCTTGCCAACAGTTACATTTACTGACCAAGGCGATAACGCTACATCAATTCGTCTTGTTGCGTATGTAATTAAGAATGACCGTGTCGTTGATGTAATCAACGCTTCAACTGGTCTTAGCGCTACAATCTCTGCAGAGAGTTATGCTCCTACGGAAGAGGGCGACTACACAATTACTTTTATCGCAACTGACCAAAACAACAACACTTCAACATTTAGTATTAGCTATACAGTAGACTTTAATAGTGGTTATTCTGTAACTATAACAGGTATTAGTGCTCAAGAATACGGCACAGTTATAAACTTGCTTGACTACATTCAAGTAACTGATGCTGGTAAAAATGTTGAGATGCAAAACCTTAATATTGAAATTACTAAGGACGAAGTAACTCAAGAAACATTAACTGCTTTGACAGACAACACACTCCTTATTCAAGTTCAAGGTGCATGGACATATCCTGCAAGTGACCGTCTTGAAGGCGAAATCGTAACTCTTGAAGGCGACATCACTGTTCAAGCATGGGCAAAAGATGATGCAGGTTCTACAGGTGGCACTGACGGTATTTGTGATATCACCCAAAACGCTTCAAGCAAAATCACATTTGCATCAAGCGATTCTACAAACCCTGTATTCACGATTGCAGAAGAAGACCTTGATGGTAGAAACTTTGAGTGGGACGCAACAACCACAGCAAATAATACTCACGAGTTGCCTTGGTTTGCAACATCTAGCGATGCTGGTAGTGGTATAAACTTCGACTCAATGAAGATTGAGCTCACTTATCAAGACGACAGTGAAGCATTCGCTACGCTTACAATTGACGATTTAAACGCTGAAGGTTATGTAGAATTTACTGCTACAAAACAAGGTAAGATTAATGCCGTATATTCAGTTGCAGACAACATGGGTAACACTTATAGTCGTACATTTGTATTGAACATCGGTGATGTAACACCTCCTGAAATTGTTCTTGCCGATGATGCTGTTACAAGCGACACCAAGGTTAATGGTACACTTACAATTGACCTTAGCAAAATAAGTATTGCTAATGATGACCTTAGCGTTGATGACCTCGAAATTTCAATTACTCGTGATGGAACTGAAATCTCTTACGAGAGAAGCGAAAACAACGAAAACATTATCGAAATCAGCCTTGACACTGCTGGCACATATGTTGTAACTTTCGACATTACTGATACTGCTAACAACAATGCACAACAAGTTGTAAAGACATTTACTGTTACTGCAGATGCAGGTAACACCACCAATACCTCGACTATCTGGGGAACAGTCCTTATTGTCGTTGCATTAATCGTGCTTGGTGTAGTAATATTCTTCTTCGTAAAACCTTCTAAGACAAAAGCACCCGCTAATGTAAAAGCGAAGAAAGAAAAAGACGAAGTAAAGAAAGATGAAAACACCAAATAATGTCAAATAATTTCGTAATACTACAAGAAAAGAGCGATGGCTCTTTTTTTGTTTTTGTCAAAAACTGCACTTTTTAGATTTATATTGCAAATGTTCGAAAAATGTGCTATAATAAACACTAAGTTTTGGAAATAATAAGGGATAGACATGGAAGACAGAAAATTTGAATTAGTTTCACAATATAAGCCAACAGGCGACCAGCCTCAAGCAATTGATAAACTTGTCGAAGGCTTTAATGATGGTTTACGCGAACAAGTTTTGCTGGGGGTTACGGGTAGCGGTAAAACTTTTACTATGGCAAATGTAATTGCTAGGCTAAATCGTCCAGCGCTAGTTTTGGCACACAACAAAACACTTGCAGCACAGTTGTGTAACGAATTTCGTGAGTTTTTTCCCCACAATCGTGTGGAATACTTTGTGTCTTACTATGACTATTATCAGCCCGAAGCGTATATACCTAGCAGTGATACCTATATCGAAAAGGATTTAGCAATAAATGATGAAATTGATAAACTCCGCCACAGTGCGACTTGTTCGCTTTTGGAGCGCCGCGATACTATTGTAGTCGCATCTGTTTCATGCATATACGGCTTAGGTAACCCCGAAACTTATTACAACATGGGTATATCTCTGCGAGTTGGTCAAACCATTGATATGCGCTATGTTGTTCAACGACTTATTTCAATGCATTATGCACGAAATGACATAGATTTTGCGCGTTCCTGTTTTCGTTTAAAAGGTGATACTCTTGATATTTTTCCGTCATACAGTAGTGAAATAGCGATTCGAGTTGAATTTTTTGGCGATGAAATAGAGAGAATTTTTGAATTTGACCCACTTACTGGTAAAAAGATAAATACGCTAGAGCACTTTTTGCTTTTCCCTGCAACGCACTTTGGCGTTAGTCCTGAAAATCTTTCTATTGCACTTCAACAAATTAAAGATGATGCAGTAATCGCAGAGGAGCAATTTACAGCGCAGGGGAAATTAATTGAAGCGCAGCGCATAAAAGAGCGAGTTGCTCACGATGTCGAAATGATACAAGAAATGGGGTACTGTAACGGTATTGAGAATTATTCTCGTTATTTTGACGGTCGTAGTGCAGGCGATGCCCCGTATGTGTTGCTTGATTACTTCCCGAGCGACTTCATAACATTTATTGATGAATCGCACATGACAATTCCGCAAATTCGCGGTATGTATAACGGCGACCGTGCGCGTAAGAAAAATCTTGTTGATTACGGCTTTCGTCTGCCTGCTGCATACGATAATCGCCCCCTAACATTTGAAGAATTTGATGCGAGAGTTGGACAGATGGTTTGCGTTTCGGCGACACCCGCCCCGTATGAACTTGAACACGCTGGACAGGTTGTCGAGCAGTTAATTAGACCTACGGGACTAGTCGACCCAGAGATTGAAGTTCGTAAAACGAAAGGACAAATCGACGACCTTATGGGCGAAATTTTCAAAACTGTTGAAAATAGCGGGCGTGTTTTGGTTACAACCCTTACAAAACGCATGGCAGAAGACTTGACAACATTCTTGATGGAACATGGTATTAAAGTTAAGTACTTGCACAGCGAAATTGATACATTGGAGAGAATTGAAATAATCAATGGACTGCGCGCAGGTGATTTTGATGTTATTGTCGGTATAAACCTTTTGCGTGAAGGACTTGACTTGCCAGAAGTTAAACTCGTAGCAATACTGGATGCCGATAAGGAAGGCTTTTTACGCAGCGAAACTTCTCTTATTCAGATTGTGGGGCGTGCCGCGCGTAATGCAGAAGCGCGCGTGATTATGTATGCAGATAATATTACTGACAGTATGAGACGCGCTATCGATGAAACGGAACGCCGTCGTAAAATTCAAAAAGATTACAATACCGAGCACGGCATAATTCCTAAAACAATTGTGAAAGAAATAAAGAATACCATAGAGATTACAAAGAAGGTTGATGACAAAAAGGAAAAGTTAGCGGACAAAGAACTTGTTGCCGAAATTGACCGTATCAAAGGGCTTATGCAGGTGGCTAGTCGCAACCTTGAATTTGAAAAAGCAATCGAACTACGAGAACAACTTAATTATTTGAGAAAACTTTTAAAAGAAGAAAAAGAAGGTAAATAAATGCAAAAAAATATTGTGATAAAAGGAGCAAGGGAAAATAATTTAAAGAATATCGACCTTGAAATTCCTAGAAATAAACTTGTTGTTTTTACAGGTGTTAGTGGTAGCGGAAAGTCGACCCTTGCGTTTGATACCATTTATGCCGAAGGTCAGCGCAGATATGTTGAGTCGTTGTCGAGTTATGCGCGCCAGTTCTTAGGGCAAATGCAAAAACCCGATGTAGATAGCATAGACGGGCTTAGTCCAGCCATTAGTATCGACCAAAAGACAACGAGTAATAACCCGCGTTCGACAGTCGGTACAGTTACTGAAATTTACGATTACTTGCGTTTGCTTTTTGCTCGTGTTGGTATTCCGCACTGTCCAAAATGTGGTCGAGAGATTGAAAAGCAAAGTGTTGACCAAATCGTTGACCACGTGCAGAATGATATAAGTGAGGGCGAAAAAATCATGATACTCGCTCCTGTTGTTCGTGGGCAAAAAGGCGAGCATACGAAAGTTCTTGACAGCATTAGAAAGGGTGGTTTTTCGCGCGTTGATATTGACGGCAACATTTACACTTTTGATGAAGAAATTACTCTCGATAAAAATAAAAAGCACACAATTTCAGTTGTTGTTGACAGAATTATTATGAAGCCAGACATTGAGAAGCGTTTAACCGAGAGCATAGAAACGGCTTTAAAGACGGCTAATGGTCTTGTTGTTGTAGTAACTCCAACAAATAATTTTATTTTCAGTACGCAATTTGCTTGCCAGCATTGTGGAATAAGTTTTGATGAGATAACTCCGCGTTTGTTTAGTTTTAATAATCCTTTCGGTGCTTGTCCAGAGTGCCATGGGCTCGGGTTTACTAGTGAAATCGACCCTGACTTGATTGTAAAAGACCCGAATAAAACAATAAATGAAGGGGCAATCAATGTGTCGGGCTGGGGGCTAGATACGAGCCTGTTCTCACAGAGTTATTTTAAAGCGTTAAGCGATAAATACCATTTCAGTCTTGATGTCCCATATAAAGATTTGCCAAAAGAAATAAAAAACATTTTGATGTACGGTAACTGTGGCGAAGAACTTGATATCTCGTGGAATACAAAACGCTTTTCGGGAAATACGCGCGGTTCATTTGAGGGGATTGTACACAATCTTGAACGCCGTTATCGTGAAACTACAAGCGAGTATATCAAGGGCGAGATTGCTAAATATATGCGTGATAAACCTTGCAAAGTTTGTAATGGCGAACGCTTGCGCGACATTGCTCTTGCCGTAACAATTTTCGGTAAAAATATTACCAAACTTTGTAATATGAGCATAGATGAATTATATGACTTTTTTACAAAAAATAGATTTAAGGAAAGCGAAAATTATATTGCCGCGCCGATTGTAAAAGAAGTTCTTGCCCGTCTTGATTTTTTGCGTGATGTGGGGCTCAATTATCTCACATTATCTCGCAGCGCGGGGAGCCTTAGCGGTGGCGAGTCGCAGCGTATAAGACTTGCAACTCAAATCGGCAGTGGTCTTACGGGCGTAATTTATATTCTTGACGAACCGAGCATCGGACTTCACCAGCGTGATAATGATAAGTTAATCGCAACTCTTAAACATTTGCGCGATTTGGGTAATACTTTAATTGTAGTTGAGCATGACGAAGACACTATGCGCGCGGCAGACTATATTGTCGATATAGGTCAGTACGCAGGGCGTAATGGTGGTGAACTTGTTGCTTGTGGCACATTGCCCGAGATTATTGCAAGCCCTCGCTCTATTACGGGTAAATATTTAAGTGGCGAATGGAAAATCGAAATTCCAGCCGAACGCCGTAAGGGAACGGGGAATTTCATCACAGTTCGTGGAGCTCGCGAAAACAATTTAAAAAATATTGATGTAAAATTCCCGCTCGGTGTATTTACTTGCGTTACGGGTGTAAGTGGAAGTGGTAAAAGTAGTCTTATAACTGACATATTGTATCCCGCACTTTCAAATCGCTTAAATGGTAGCACGATGGCAGAAGGGCGCTATGACAAAATTGAAGGGCTAGAAAATGTAGACAAGGTCATCGCTATTGACCAAAGCCCGATAGGTCGTACTCCGCGCTCAAACCCTGCAACATATACAGGTGTGTTTACTCAAATTCGTGAGTTATTTGCGGCAACTCCTGATGCGCAAGAACGCGGGTATTTGCCAGGCAGATTTAGTTTTAATGTGTCTGGCGGTAGATGTGAAGCATGTTGTGGTGATGGAATAAAGAAAATTGAAATGTATTTCCTACCCGATATTTATGTTCCATGTGAAGTTTGTAAAGGTAAACGCTACAACCGTGAAACACTCGAAGTTAAATACAAAGGGAAAAGCATTTATGATGTGTTAGAAATGACAGTCGAAGAAGCCTTGAAATTTTTTGAAAATCAATCGCAAATTAAGTCGAAAATTCAAGCGCTTTATGATGTCGGTTTAGGATACATTAAACTAGGGCAGTCCGCTACAACATTAAGTGGTGGTGAAGCGCAGCGCGTAAAACTCGCAACAGAACTTTCAAAGAAAAGCACAGGTAAAACAGTCTATATTTTAGACGAGCCAACAACAGGACTTCATATCTATGATGTCGATAAATTGATAAAAATTATTGACCGCCTAGTTGAAAACGGGAATACGGTCATTGTGATTGAGCACAACCTTGATGTAATAAAGGTTGCTGACCATATAATTGATATTGGTCCAGAAGGTGGTGTAGGCGGTGGACAGGTTATTGCTGAAGGTACGCCAGAAGAAATAGCAAAATCAAAAATTAGCCACACAGGTAAGTTCCTCGCCCGCATCTTAAATAAAAAAGACTAGAAATAAATTAAAAATGCTTAGTAATAAAATACACTCCAAATTGTTTTGGAGTGTATTTTATTATAAAAGGCCTTTTACTAAGCACGCAAATTATCGTTTGTTTCAGTATTGGTAATTTCACTTAATTTTCATTACCGATTAGATAATCTGCAGAAACATCAAAATAGTTTGAGATTAATTTTAAATTTTCGATTGATGGAATTCGCTCTTCACGCTCCCAACGCATTATTGTAGAAGTCTGTAAACCCAACTCTTTTGCTAAACCTGTAGCGGTTAGCCCCCGTTCTTCCCTTAAATCTTTTAGCCTTTCACAAAATATTTTCATAATTAACACCCAGTTTATTCATGTTAATTATATGCCAAATGGCAATAAAATACTTAAATTTTGCCAACTGGCAACGAAAATGCTTGACTTTTGCCAGTTGGCAATGTTATTATATTGTAGCGATAAAGTTTTACAACTAGAAATAACTATAAAAGGAAAGAAAAGTGGAGAAATTGTTTATAAAACTTAGCCTAACAACAAATTTACAATCAAAAACAGCAATTAAAATCAGTTAGAACATATTTTAGATTTTAATTTGCATGGTTGTATCAATATTAGCAAATTATGCTAATATTTAGCAAATTTTGCTTTTATAAAAATATTTATCTCAAAATTTGTTAAACTAAAAATAATGTAAAATAGGGGAAATTTTATTATGACAGTAAAAGACTTTTTTTCAAAGTACAAGTTACATACAATTCTTGCGATAATTGTTACCTTTTTTATCGCGGGCGGTATATCTTTAGGCGTTCTTTTAACAAGAGAAATTTCACCGACAGTAAAGGCTGCCCAAGTTGAGGGTGAGGTTTATATTACTGCTGATGGAATACAGGTAGAGAGTAGTGGCACATATGACTACATACTTACATTGACTTACGAGGACACAGATACCGAGAATGTTTGCGAATTAAGGTTGGTAGAACCTCGTGACCGTAACATCAGCACACCTATAGTTATTCCCGAAACCGTAGTCATTAGTGGCATAACTCGCACAATTACTACTATGTATGATAACCCTGATGGTAGTGACTTTGTTTTCGATCATGCTCGTAATATAACTTCAGCAACCTTACCTAACTCCATTACAAATATAGGAGATCGGGCGTTTTGGAATTGTGGAAGTTTAACTTCAATCAATATTCCAGATAGCGTAACCCGTATTGGAGATTATGCGTTTGATAAGTGTTGGAGTTTAGCAGAAGTAACTTGGCCAAAAAATCTTATTGAAATTGGAGAATATGCTTTTTGCGATTGCCCTTCAATAACAAGTGTTACTTTGAATGAGGGGGTACAGATTATAGGGGATCTTGCATTTTATAACTGCCTTGAGCTTTCAGGAGAAGTTCTTATACCAGATAGCGTTACTACGATTGGGGATGCTGCTTTTGGTTACACTGCAATTGAAAGTTTGGTTATTGGGAAGAATTTAGTTATTTTGCCAGAAGGTAGATCAATTTTTATGGACTGTGATAATTTAACAAGTCTAACAATAAGAATGGAAAATATTCCAGATGGGTTTTTCTTTTGGATTGGTGGCTATACTAATATTCGGACTTTAACAATTGCCGATACTGTCAAGACAATAGGATACATTGCTTTTAGAAGTTTATCTACTTACATTTCATCTGTATACATACCCGCAAGTGTAGAATATATCGGAGGTGGTGCTTTTGCGGGTTGTATTGGTTTAACGGAAATAATAGTAGATGAAAATAATCAATATTATGAAACAGATGAACATGGAGTTGTTTATACAAAAGATGGCAAGACATTAGTGTGTTCTCCTGTTTTAGATGTAGATGAGTACACTATAAAAGCAGGCACTGAGATTGTAGATGGATACGCTTTTGGAATGTGCTTTTTAGGTTCTTCAAAGGTTAATATTCCTCAAAGTGTTGAGTTAATAAAAGAAAGTGCTTTTTATAATTCGTATCTTACAGATGTAAATTTTTATAATGACATTAAGGCGAACTCAATTGGGAATGGGGCTTTTGGAGCCGATTTGAATGATGTAACATACTGGTTCAAAGACGAAACAAGCCTAAATAATGCGAAAAGTATTCAACAACAAACTAATAATACTTTTACTACCACAGAAACAATGGATAATTTTAAGTTAATGCCTCGTACAATTACAGTTGTATGTGATGCAGAAAAAGGAACGGTAAGCGGTAGCGGTAGTTACGAGGTTGGAAGCACTACAATAATTACAGCCACACCAAACGCTGGATACTCCTTTGTTGGTTGGTCGCTAGACGGCGGGAAAACATTACTTCAAGACAGTTTAGGACAGGCAAGTTATACAATCACAGTTACTAGCGATGCAACATACACCGCAGTATTTGAAAGTGGAATAACAATCACATCAGCAAACCCTGATACCGAGTTTACAATACTTCGTGAAACAAACAACGGTATACGCCATAGATACACAATACAAACAAACAGCGGATATTACATAGACCGTATTGCTTTAATTAACAACAATACAACACCAACAGAAGAAGAGTATCAAGATATACTCTCAACAGACGAATACTTAAACACAGGTTCATACTGTATGGGGCTACATTACATAACCAACACAACAGGAACTGAACTTGTACTTGAAGTATACTATTCAACAACACCGTTCACCATATACCTAGACTTCACAACCGAACCACAGAACTACACAGCAGGTGGCAGTGTAGACGGGGTAGCAGTATCCGTGGCGTATCAAAGCGCAGACGGTAGCATAAATACAGACGAAACAACAATCAGTGCAATCGGTGAAGCCCGCATAAAAGGATATACAACAATAGACGGAGTAGAGTATGTAACTCTTGAAGCACTGGCATATACAGGATACACATTTGTAGGTTGGCAAGTAGACGGCGAGTTTATCACAGACACCGAAAGTGGTATAACCTATACAGGCAGCACATACCGTACAGCCAACATTCCACTATCCCTAATAGACGGGAAACAAGTAGTTGCAGTGTTTGAATAATTTAATTTTAAAATAATTTATGCAATTATACTATTTAAATTTTAAATGCAAAATATTTGAAAATAAAAAAGAAGTTCTAAATTAGAACTTCTTTTTTAATCAAAACTTAAGTTTATTTGGCTTAATTATTTACGCTTTTTAATGTTTTTCTGTTCAGCCTTTGCTTGCTTTTGTTCGGCCTTTTCAACTTCTCTCTTTGCTTGTGCAATTATGCGGTCGCGTTCATCTTCAAGAATACGAATGTCGAGTTCGATTTGTTCAATTTTTGCTTGTTGAATCTTAATTTCTTTTTCAAGTTGTTTAACATCGGGAAGTTCAAGTTCGACTTTCGGATTATCTTGCGCAATCTCTTTTGCTGTATCAAAAGCGCCTTTTTGTTTTTCAAGTTCGGCTAACTCTTGTTCTAGGAATTCTTGAGATTGCTTTAATTCTTCGTGTAATAGGTCAATCTTGTGCTTGATTGCTGCTTTACGCTCTCTGCGGTCAACATCTTTAAGAAGAGTTTGAAGTCGGTCATAATCGTTGTTTATCACGGCTTTTTTAACAGGGCGAGACTTGTAAAGTTTTCTAATAAAGAAGCCAACTACTGCTACAATTACAGCAACTGCTATAATGATTGTAGGAATGGCAAACCAGTCCATAGGGTTGTATGTTCCTGTTGTGGTATCTTCTTCATCAGTTACTGTGTTTGTTGCAAGAAGGATATTGTTAGGTAAGTCTTCGGGGTCGTATTGACTAGTTTCATTGTTGTATGCATCTTCGTCAAGCGTTTCGACAGTTAAGTTTGCAAAGAATGCGTAACCTGTTGTTGTCATTGTTGAAGTGCCTAAACCAAGACGAATTGTGCCTTCGACATCACTCGTGGTGTTAATATAAATAGTATATGTTTTCCATTCGTTTTTGTCGTCGCTAAATTTTTGTGCAATTGTCGTATCACTAGAATATTCAATATCTTTTGCGGTGTTTATACCTGAGAAAGAACTATCTATTCCATCAATACTGATTGATGCACCATGAACGATTTCAATCCCGCTTGCATCATATTCGCCGTCAACATCGGGAGTGATATCAACTGTACGAACTTGAACGCTTACTTTGTAATATGTGCCAGATGTAAAGTTGTAAGTGAGATTGCTTGAAAGGTAATAGTAGGTTGGTTCTGTTGCCGCAATGTACATAACATCGTACTGGTCTTCGGCAGGAGCAAGAGGGCGACCTAAGAAGTAGTCGTCATAGTCGCGTACATCCATAATACCACTACTTGCTTCACTAGTTTCAACAGAATTTGTTGGTGTCCAGTATGTTGGTGTACCGTCAGTATTTGCTGTAAGAGAGTTTGTGTTCAAATCTACTACAAATACATTTGTGCTTTCGGTTGCTTCGTTAAAGTTTTCTTCGGTAAGACTTGTGTCGATTATTACATTATCAAAGAAAACTCTACCCGAAGCGTTTACATCTTCGCTACCAAGTGATAACTCTGCTGTAACATCTTGCGCAATTAAATAGTTGTGTAAATAAATTGTGTACTCATTCCAAGCGTTTGTGTTACCGATTTTAATTTGGTGTAAAATTACTCCGTCAGCGTTCTTTAATGTGAAGTATGCGCTACTATTTGAAGTAATGTTTGAACCATATGCTTCAAAAGTGATTTTTGCGTAACCGCTTGCACTTAAATTTACACTTTCACTAGTGTAGCCAGAGTAGGCGAGTGTTTCATTCCTAATCATTAGGACATTGTCGGAGTAGTCGCCGTCGTTTTTCGCAGGTCTAGCGAAGCCTAAACCGATAGCGTTCCAGTTCGCTGATTGAATATTAACTACGCCACTTGTTGTGTTTTCTTCGTTGATTGCAGTCCAATTTTGAGGAGCGTAGGGTGCGCTCATTCTATCATCAATGTTGATTAGGTTAAAAGTTCCATTTGCAAAAGATAAAGTAGCACTAGCGTACATGCTCAAAGTTGCGGTATTCCCATTAGTGTCAGTCGCCTCGGTCATTTGAGTCGTCGTTACTTTTTCACTGCGAATTCCAGCAATGGCAATGTAACCAGTTGCGTTTGCAGAACTCGAGCCAAGCCCTAGTGTAAGGTTTACATTCGAGTCAAATAGTGGGTTACCTTCTACATAGAAAGTATACATAGCCCAGTTGTTGTTGAGTTCGCTTGCATTTGTTGCGATAGTTGTAATTGATTGTGTTTGTTCAGTTTCTTCGAGTACAGTTTCATCAGGAAGTTTTCCTGACATTGTGAAGTTTATATTTCCGCTTTCAAGTTCGCCTTTAGCCCAGAAGGTTATGCGGTATAATCCGTGGCGTTCGATTGAAATGTCATCAGATTTAAGAGCGACATAACCATCGTTTACTGATAAAAGCACACCTTGATTGTCGCCGCGTTGGTTAGAGCCAATCTTAATTTGTTCATCGTTTACAGTGTATGCTCTTGAAAAGTCGGTTACATATTGAGTAGATGCGTTTGCTGAATTGTCTTCTTCAGTCCAGCCATTCACAAGACTTTCAGAAAAGTCACCGTTTGTTACAAAACCGTAACCCGAAGAAATGTAGGTTGGTGCAAGTGAAACAATCTTCGAGAATTTGCCTGTGTTTTTGATACCATCAAAAGAGTCGCCTGAAAGACGAGTAATAGTAATATTGTCAAATAAAACGAAGCCTTCACTTCCGCCTTGCGAACCCTTTTCACCTAAGAAAAGTTCAAGTCCCATAGAAGAAGTCGCATCAGTGCTTGTTTCTACATAGAAAGTAACTTGTTGCCAAGTGTCAAAAGTGTTTATGCCTGTAATTTCAGCATTTCCAAGACTTTCAAAATCCTCGCCCGTGAGATAAATGCTTGCATTTGCATTGCTTGAAGTGTAAACATAAGCGCTAATTGCATAGAAACTGTTTGCTTCAAGAGTTACATCAGCATTGTTTGCATAACCGTAGTTTAATGCAGTTGTGGTTGAGCCATTGTTGCCGCTGTTAATCATCAAAACATATTGCTCACTCACGCCTACGCGAGCGGGTGGTTGTTGAGAGAAACTTTCAAGCCCGTAGTCTTCTTTGTATGTCTGGTAGTTTGCATTTGAAATGTCGATTATACCACTAGTTTCGGGAGTAATTAGAGTGTTTTCGTCCCACACGCTCCAACTTGAAGGAGTGCGGGGGAATGTCGTACTGCCGCTTGATGTTTCAAATGTGTTATTGCTTAAATTACTTGAAGCATCAACACTTGAACGAGCCGAAGTTGTCGTATCATTTACCGCATCACTTGTTGCGGCATCTGTGTGATTTTGTCCTACAATTCCAGCAAAAAACCATGCATTTTGAAGGAAGGTAAAACTCAAAATTAAAATGATTGCTAGTAAAATACTCTTAATAGAAAAATGTTTAGTCATAGTCAATACCTTTTAGATAGAATAAGTGCGCATATTTTCAGCGCATAATATACAACCTATTATATATCATAACGGAAAATATTGCAAGTTTTTAAGCATATTTTAAAAACTAAATTTTTCGGTAATTTCTGCTTAATGGAGCGTAAATATTGACAGCGAAAAAAGTATGCGGACTGCTCGCTGCGGGCGTCTTTATCGGTGTGATTAATGGCTTTTTTGGAGGCGGGGGCGGAATGATTTGCGTGCCTGCTTTGTTGCTTTTGGGACTAGCGAACAAGAACGCGCAGGCAACAGCGATATTAATCATGCTCCCGATAAGTATTGCCAGCGCAATCGTTTATTATTCAAACGGTTTTGTTGAATGGGACATGGTTTTATATGTTTCAATAGGCTCTGTTATCGGTGGTATAGTCGGGGCATATTTACTCAAAAAACTTTCAAATAATGTCCTACAATATATTTTTGCACTTGTTGTAATTGCCGCAGGAATTAAAATGCTGATATAAAAAGGAGAAAACACTATGCCGTGGTATTTTTTAGCACTTGCTGGACTCGCTGGCGGGTTGGTTGGCGGAATGGGAATGGGTGGCGGAACTCTTTTAATTCCTATACTTACTATGATTTTAGGCGTAGACCAACACACCGCACAAGCACTTAATTTACTTGTCTTCATTCCTACGGGTATTATCGCTGTGTTAATACATGCAAAAAATAAGTTGATTGATTATAAGGTGTTTTGTATTGTGGTGCTGCCTGCAATCGCAACCGCGGTCGGCGCCGCATTAATTGTCGGCAAAGTGAAAAGCGAAACTCTCGGCATCATTTTCGGCATTTTCTTGATTTTAGTCGGGCTATTTGAACTCTTTTTGGCAATTCGTAATTCAATAAACAACAAAAAGAAGATAAAAAAGCCTGTTTTAAAGCACAATTTATATCCGCCACGAGATAGAGATATATAAGCCCGTGCCATACCGCAATAAAAATTATCAGTTGTCATTAAAAATATTTTTGATGCTACCGCAAGCCTTTTGTTTTGTCAAAAGGGAAAATAGACTGAAAATAAAAATCATATACCACAAACTTTCGACATAAAACGAACTTTTAATTTTGGACAAGCAATTCTTCGCGCGCGTATTCATATATTTATTTATTAATAAACGGAGGTGCGCGCTATTGATTATAGAAACTTTCGTTACATTCATGAATAAGATAATGTTGTTTTCGTCTTATGTTGACCATGCTTCAAGTTTTCCGAAAACTTTATCTGCCGAAGAAGAAAAAATGTATATTGAACGATTAAAACAAGGCGATAAAGAGGCAAAGAGCATACTTGTTTCGCATAATTTACGGCTAGTTGCTCATATAGTTAAAAAGTACAGCAACAGTGCAAAAGAGGCTGACGATTTAATTTCCGTTGGTGCCATAGGTTTAATAAAGGCGATTAACAGTTATTCTCCTGATAAGGGCGCGCAACTTTCGACTTATGCGGCACGATGTATTGAAAACGAAATTTTAATGCTTTTTCGAGCAAATAAAAAACACCAGTGTAATATTTCTTTGGAGGAAACCATAGGAACGGAAAAAGACGGTAATGAAATTATGCTCGCCGATGTTGTGTGTGATATTGATAACGATGTAATGGAGTTAGTGGAAAGCAATATTTTAACTGAGAAACTTATAAACATTATAAGGGAAACGCTTTCAGACCGTGAGTATAAAATTTTATGTCTTCGCTATGGAATAGGTGGAAGTGTTGCCTACACGCAGCGCGAAGTCGCAAAAAAATTAGGAATTTCTCGCAGTTATATAAGTAGGCTTGAAAAGAAGGCATTAGAGACGGTACGCGAGCAGGTTAAGCAGCGAAAGGTGTTCGTTTAAAATGTTTTTGCTACTTATTGAAAGTTAAAATAATACCAAAACAAAGGGCAAATTTTCAAAGTTTGCTGTTAAAAATCATTGTACAAGAAAAATTCCCTTAAATTTACAACTAATTAATTTACATTTAATTTTAATTGTTGTATAATCTAATTATAATAATATGAAAGGAGAAGCAAAATGGCTGAAACAAAGAAAAGTTCAAGTTCAAAGTCTTCAAGCAGCAGCAGTAGTAGTAGCAGTAGCAGCAAAAAGTCTTCTATGTGGGGGCTTAACAAGATTGCTTTCTACACAATCGCTGCAGTTGCAATTCTTTATCTTGTTAGTCTTATTCTTTCTGCTTGTGGCGTTTCTGTAACCGCTGTTATGGTGTTACAGAACATCGGTACTGCTATCATGGTAGCAATTTCGGCATACCTTGCATGGAAGTATGTTCGTTCTAAACAAACAGTTTGGAAAGTTTTGTATTTTGTATTGTTGCTTGTGATTCTTGCTGGTATTATTGTGCCTTTGGTTATGGGCTAACAATTAAATTAAAATCGCTCTTCGTTTCTTCGGGAGCGGTTTTTTGTTATATTTTTAACGATAAAGCCCGCCTTTTTGTTTGCTTAAAATGTGATATTTAAAACAAAATTAATATGTTTGATACAAATTTGGAAAATGATAAATTTTACATTTTTTGTGAAAAGTCTTATTTTTAGCCAAAAATACAAACATGTATCAAATAAAAGAGGGAAAATTTTAAAATTTTTTGATACAGTTTTGTATATTATAAGTTTTTTGTTTTTCTTTGTGTTATATTAATATCAAATAAAAACAAAAAAGGAGAGAAATAACTTATGCAAGCATTAAGTTTCAACAACAGATTTGCAGATATGAGCTCTCTTAGTTATACCTCATGGGGGGGGGCATTATCTAGCCAATAAAAAATTTGTATCAAGAAGTATAAACTTGCTATCATTCCACAACCTAAAAAATAGTAATACAAATAAAAAATGCGAAAAGATATATAACTTAAAAGCACTAGGTGGTGGAGTATGCTAAAAGCAAAGCACAAAATATTAGCAATAATAATTGCGAGCATTCTCGTTCTTTCAGCCCTCGCCGGCGGCATCGCTGCAATAGTATTAAACGAGATTAACAAAAGTACAGCGACAACGCAATCTGCCGACAGCACAATCGGCAACTTGTATAACACAGACGGTACAATAAACGCTGCGAATGTGTCTGCGTTTTTAACAAAAATAGGTTA
>CALWEW010000006.1 GCA_944377415.1 uncultured Clostridia bacterium | reverse complement strand
TATAGGTACTACATACTCATTAATTTTTTAGATTATCCAAAATTTCAAAAGTAAGAGATAATGTTAAATTAGTAAGAGTATATTGAAATTTTGTCCTTAATTCCTAATTCCTAATTCCTAATTCAAAATTACGCGAAGCGACCGCAGGGGCGCTTCCGCGAAGTACTGAACTAATTAAACAGGAGAATATAAAATGAACAACGAAAACAACACTGTTGCACCAGCGACACAAAACACAGCGAGTTTAGGAGGGTACACGCAAAAACGCGTGTTCAAGCGCACCGACAACTTAAAAAACACAGGCGCCACAGCCCCCGAAACCGCTACAAAATCAAGATTTAAAAGGCAAAACGCCTTAAACGATGCCGAAAACACAGCGGGCGTGTCAGCAAGAACGCCCGAGCAAGCGGCTTCTATAACTTCCCGCGAAAAAGGCTTTAAAAAGCACTACGACGAAAACAGCAATACCCGCACTCGTCGCTTTGGCGGTGGCAGACCAAAAGGCTTGCAAGTCATGTTTTTTGGCGGAGTAGGTAAGGTCGGCGACAACATAACCGCCTTTCGCTACGGCGATGATATTTTGGTCGTAGACTGCGGTGTCGGCTTCGCCGAGCCCGATATGCCAGGTGTAGATTTGGTCATTCCTGATATGTCATGGCTAAAAGCACACCGAGAAATGATAAAAGGTATCGCAATCACTCACGCGCACGAAGACCATATCGGCAGCCTGCCATACTTCCTTGACGATGTAAAAGCGCCCGTGTACGCGAGCAAATTAAGTATCGCCTTAATCGAAAACAAACTGCGCGAGTTCCCGAAAATCAAAATGAAATCACACGCAGTCAACCCAGGTAACGCAGTCCAAATCGGGTGCTTTAATGTCGAATTTATCCATGTTAATCACTCAATTCCAGGCGCGTACGCACTCGCAATCACAACACCTGTCGGGCTTGTTTATGTTTCGGGCGACTTCAAAATCGACTTTACGCCGATTGCTGGAGACACAACAAATTTAAGCCGCATCGGCGAACTCGGTCAAAAGGGCGTACTTTTAATGATGTGCGAGTCGACAAATATCGAGCGTCCAGGAATGGCGATGAGCGAAAGAGTTGTCGGCGACACGCTAGCGCAAATTTTCGAGGAGTCAAAAACAAATAGATTAATCATCACTTCTTTTGCCTCGAATGTCCACCGCGTACAGCAAATTATGGACCTTGCGCGCAAGTATAACAGAAAGGTCGCTTTTTCAGGCCGCAGCATGATAAACACAATGGAACTCGCAATGAAAATAGGCGAGATTAAATTCGACCACAAATTAATTGTCGACTTTGACCGCGTGGACAAGTACGCAGACAACGAGATTTTAATTCTTGCGACAGGTAGTCAAGGGCAAGAACATACCGCTCTCGACCGCATGGTAAAGGGCGAAATTCCAAACCTAAAAATCGGCTCAAATGATGTAGTCATTTTCTCGTCATCGCCAGTACCGGGGAACGAAAAGTCAGTTACAAATATAATTAACCAACTTATCACACTCGGCGCGAAAGTCATTTACGACGATTTGAGCGATGTGCACGCATCAGGACACGCTTGCCAAACCGAGTTTATGATAATTCACAAACTTTTGCGCCCGAAGTTCTTTATGCCGATGCACGGCGAAGTAAAACACCTTAAATATCACGAGCAGTTCGCCATCAAAATGGGCGTGAAACCGCAAAATATTGTAATTCCGCATGTCGGGAGCGTGGTAGAAATCACTCCAAACACAATTAAGCAACTGCACGATGTCGAGGCAGGGGAAAAGATTGTTGACGGAAAGACGATTTATGATATTGATAACTCCGTCATTCGCGACAGACTTACGCTTGCCGAAGACGGAATTTGTGTCGTAGTTCTAGGAATAAATGCAAACACGGGCAAAATGACAAGCGGCCCCGAAATCATTCCGCGCGGGTTTATCTATCCAAACGAGATGAGCGAGATTATAAAAGAAGCAAGACAAGCAATAACCGATGCCATGCTCGGCAATCCCGAAAAACCAGACTTTAACGAGATAAAGGCAACAATTCGCAAACTTCTCACAAACCTTTTCTTTAAGAAAACAAAGAGAAAACCGATGATTATGCCGATTATAATAGAGTTATAGTTTTTGTTTTGAGATATATGCCGAGCGCGCTATCTTCTCAAATCAAACAATAACTGCCGAATTTTGAATTAGGAATTTTGCCTTGGAGTGCTCTTTGAGCACGGAAAGTCAGCCGCGTGTAACGAGTATCGCAAGTGATAGGCTCTCGGCTGAAGGACAAAAGAAACAATGTGAAATCTATTATTTCATGCGCACTTCGTGCGGTTACTTTTATTAATACTACACAAAAACTATCACGGTACTACTACACATTTTGTGTATAGGTACTAATAACTAACTAATTTTTAAATAATTCAAAATTTCCTAGCGTGGAGTAAAATCAAACAATTTAAGTGGCTGGAAATTTTGTCCTGAATTCCTAATTCAAAATTCAAAATTCAAAATTATTTTAGCGCTCGTACAAGTGAAAATATCAATTTTTGAAGTGCAAAAATGAGTGAAAAAGATGTATTAGATGTATTAGATGTATTAAATGAAATGCGCGCGTTCGCGCGTGAGCGCAAAATTCCCGTAATTTTGGACGATACTCGCGCCTTTTTGGAAAATATTTGCGCGCGTATAAAGCCCTTAAACATTCTCGAAATAGGAATGGCAATCGGCTACTCGGGGGCGGTTATGCTGCTTTCTTCGCCAACAGACTGCACAATTACCGAACTCGAAGCCAGCACGCCGAATATCGCCCTTGCGCGCGAGAACTATAAAAGGCTAGGGCTTTTAGATAGAGTGAATATCATCGAGGGCGATTGCCTTGACACGCTCGACAGTTTAAAAGGGCAGAAGTTCGACTTGATTTTTCTTGACGGGCCAAAAGGCAAGTATATCGAGATTTTAGAAAAACTCCTGCCACTATTACACGAGCGCGGAATGCTGATTGCCGACAATATCGGCTTTCGCGGAATGGTCGAAGGCAAGAACGAAATCACCGAACCGCGCTTTTCGTTTACCGTCTGCGTGCTCCGCGAATTTCTCGACATTACAAAAAATGATATGAGATTAAATAGCAAGGTTTATTTTGAAATCGGCGACGGTTTAGTAATTGTGCAGTGGCGCAAAAACAACCAAAACAAATAAAAAACACAAAGCAAAGGTAAAAACAAAATGAAAAAACTTGAATTGCTCGCGCCCGCGGGCGACATGGAAAAATTAGAAACCGCATTCTACTTCGGCGCCGATGCCTGCTACTTCGCTGGCAAAAAGTATGGGCTCCGCGCGTTTAGTAGCAACTTCGACGACGACGCCTTGAAACGCTACATCGAGTACGCCCACAACCTAGGCAAAAAAGCATACATAACAGTGAATATTCAGGCGCACAACAAGGATTTTGACGGGCTCGCCGATTATCTAAAATACCTCGAAATGATAGGCGCCGATGCCGTCATCGTGTCCGATGCGGGTATTTTGAGTTTGGCAAAAGCAACTGTAAAAAATCTCGAAATCCACATATCCACACAGGCAAACGCAAGCAACAAGTACGCCGCAAAATTCTGGGCTGATGCAGGCGCAAAAAGAATAATTCTCGCCCGCGAACTCTCGCTAAACGAAATCCGCGAAATTAGGGATTTTCTGCCCGATAATATCGAACTCGAAGCCTTTGTGCATGGCGCAATGTGCATAAGTTATTCAGGCAGATGCCTGCTCAGCAACTACTTTACGGGCAGAGATTCAAACCACGGCGAGTGCGTGCAAGCGTGCCGCTGGCAGTATTACATCACCGAAGTCGGCAGAAAAGACAAGGGCGACGAATACGAAATTCAACAGGACGAGCGCGGAACTTATATATTGAATTCAAAAGACCTTTGCATGATTAATTATCTCGACAAAATGGCAGATGCAGGCGTTACAAGTTTCAAAATCGAAGGGCGCATGAAGTCCGCGTACTATGTCGCAAATGTGGTAAACGCCTACCGCCGCGCTCTTGATGCGCTCGAAAAGAATGCCACAACGGAAAATACCGCATACAATATCCCAGCCATTACAAGCGCGCCTAACACAGCCACCGCGCAAAATCAAATGAGCGAAAACTTAAATATTGTTAGTAGTAATGTCTACGGGCAAAAAACTCAGTTGCAATGCGCCCGCATTGCCGAACTCGAAAAATGTAGCCACCGCCGCTTTACAACAGGCTTTACTAGCCCCGAAAATTACATACCGCGCGGGGATAAAATTGCGGAAGAAAGCGAAGCGAAAAACGAAAGTGCTACTAATTCTCAAAATACATTAATAATGGATAACGAAGCGAAAAACGAGAATGCACAAAGCACGACTTTAACTGCGAGCGGTGGCTTCGCACCCGCAACATCAATTACTGAAAACACAGCCACTTCGCCCGCCAAAACCAGCCCCGCCAGTGCAAGCAAAATCACAAACTCCGCTCCCGCAGCAACAACTCCACGCACATCATGTCAAAACGAAAACTCAACGCCCGCCAAACAAAAAGGCGAGAGCGAACGCGAGTATTTAGAGAGCAGTTTGCCCGTGTCAACTTACGACTTTATCGCGCAGGTCATTTCTCCCACGGGGGCGGACGATTTTGCAACAGTCGAGCAACGCAACCGCTTTAAAATAGGGGATACGCTCGAAATTCTGTCGCCGTCGGATTCGCACAACAAAACCTTTGTTGTTACCGAAATTACCGCCCTTGACGGCACTCCTATAACTGATGCAAATCTCGTGCAACAGCACTTGCGCTTAAAAACACCTTTTAAACTAAATGTCCGCGATATTCTTCGCCGCAAAAAATAATCACAAAAAATACTAAAAGGTATCAATTTTTATAAAAGTGTCAACTTTCATAAAAGCAAAGCAATATCATATCTGCAACAAACGATATTGTCGACACAATTCTTATCACAAAAAAATTAAAAAAGCCCGCTCAGGCTTTTTTTGTTTTTAAATAACGAAAAGTTGGAAAAACGGACAAAAAGCGCTTAAAAAAGTTGGAAAAACGGACAAAAAGCGCTTAAAAAAGTTGGAAAAACGGACAAAAAGCGCTTAAAAAAGTTGGAAAAACGGACAAAATATTGTATACTAAAATAAATAAAAAGGAGATAAAGCTTTGTTTAGAAAAGTTTTTGATAAATTATTAAAGTGGAAAAATTCAAAAAAAGCGCTATTGGTTACGGGTGCTAGGCAAGTAGGCAAAACTTATATTATTCGTGAATTTTTAAGGCGAGAATATGGGGATGATTATGTAGAGCTAAATTTATTGGAAAATGATTTAGCAAAACAGGCGTTAGAAAATATAACTTCTAGCGAAGATTTAATTCTTCGTATTTCAGCAATTTCAAAAAAAGAATTGAGAGAAAATAGAACTGTAATTTTCCTTGACGAAATTCAAGTTTGTTCAAATGTTATTACTGCAATTAAATTTTTAGTCGAGAAGACTAAATTTAAGTATATTATGAGTGGTTCTCTGCTAGGCACTGAACTTACTGATATAAGGTCTATTCCTGTTGGTTATATGGAAGTAATTAATATGTACCCACTTGATTTTGAAGAGTTTCTAATAGCAAATGGATTAAATGAAAAGGTGTTGCAATATCTTGCAGATAGGTTCGAAAATTGTGAAAAAGTTGATGATGTTATTCACACAAGTCTAATTTCTTTATTTCAAATGTACTTAATTATAGGGGGAATGCCAGCAGTTGTTCAAAAGTATTTAGACACAAAAAATATAAAGACGGTGGTTGAGGAACAATTCAATATAAACCAACTATATAAACTGGATATTTCAAAATACGATAAAGAAAATAAACTCCTTATAAATGAAATTTATGATTTAATTCCAAGTGAGCTTAATAATCAAAATAAGCGCTTTATTCTAAAAGACCTTAACGAAAATTTGAAGTTTAAACGCTATGAAAATAGTTTTTTGTGGCTCAAAAACGCAGGAGTGGCATTGCCTTGTTATTGTGCCGATGAGGCAAAGATACCTTTAAAATTAAGCAAATCAAGCAATTTATTTAAACTTTATCATTGTGATGTGGGATTACTTTCTTGTATGTATATGGACGAAAATTTGCAAATTAAGATTTTAAATAATGAAACGGATATTAATTTCGGTGCTATTTACGAAAATGCGGTTGCTCAAGAATTAGTATCAAAAGGATTTGATTTGTACTATTATAGAAATAAAAAGAATGGTGAAGTTGATTTTTTAATAGAGTATAGAGGTAGGGTAGTTCCACTAGAAATCAAATCAGGCAAAAATTATAAAAGGCATAATGCCCTTGACCATTTGTTAAATAACTGTAATATTGAAATGGCTTATGTTTTTTCTAATCAAAATGTAGAGAAAACGGATAAAGAAATTTATATGCCTATTTATATGATTATGTTTTTAAAAAGAGAATTAGTTAAGGATAGTATATACAGTATAAATATTTCTAAAATTAATTCACGCGTGTAAATAAAATAGTTTTATAATTTTAAATTAAAAAAGCCCGCTCAGGCTTTTTTGTTTATATATCAAAATTTATATTTTTGCGAAATTCCTTTTCTTTCTCAATTTTATCAATTCCCAAAAGTTCATCAGTCGAAATATCAAAAATTATTCGCAATTTGCAAAGCGCATCAAAACTGGGTTCACAAACCCCGCTTTCCCAACGGCTTATGACTGAACGGTCTATATTAAGCATGTCTGCTAACTTTTGCTGTGATAAACCGCGATTTTTTCGTTCAATCAATAGGTTATTTCCAAAATTATTTATCATAAAACAAATTTTAACATTTTAAATAAATTCATTTGACTTTTGTGCATTTTATGCACTATAATATAACCAGATTTGTGCATTTTATACACAATTCAAAAAATATTTTGCGCAAGCCATGCCATAATTGCTACCTTGAGCGCAAGCGAAAGTCCGCCGCTAGAAAGAATAAGAGACATGTGAGCGGCTCGCGGCGGCTGGACAAAACTACAATTGATAAGACGATTAGTTTTGCTCATTGCTAATTAATTTTGCGCTGTTGAGCGCAAAATAAAAAGGCGCCAGTAGGCGCGAAAGGGGAATTTAAAATATTTGCATTTTCTTTTTGTTTTCGGTGTCTTGATTTTTGCGGCTGTTGTACGGCGCCTCAATTCCAAGCAGTTCATCGACAGGCAGGTCAAAATATTCACTTATTTTACAAAGAGTGTCAAGCGCAGGCTCGCACTTTTCATGCTCCCATTGATAAACAAGCGATGAGTCAACATTTAAGTATTCGGCAAGTTTTCGCTGCGAAATGTTGCGCGCTCGTCGTTCTTCTGCTAGGTTTTTAGCGAAATTGTTAATTTTTTCCATATCAAAGCAATTTTATCATTTTTAAGCCTTTTTGTTTGACTTGCGGAGAATATCTCCGTATAATATTTACATAAAATGCGGAGAAAATCTCCACAAACCGCCAAAAACCGCCTTTTCCGCAAAAATCTTGCCCGAAATTTAGCAAATTTTACCTTACAACACAAACTAATAACCGCTTATTTAGATTGCGCTTACTATGCTAAAAACTTTTTTTACAATTATGACAATCTCATAAAACAAACTTTATTCTAATTGCTTTTATCATGTAAAAGTGCTTTATTTGGTGGCTGTCGTGGCGTTTCATGAGCGTAGAAATCTAAAAGTTTGCGCTTTGCATAGAAAATCAAGTTTTTTACGCGATTTTACAAAATCTGTCATAAAAACACGAATTAAAGCGCAAAGTAACTATACACAATTTTTATCACACTTTGTTAGTTTTGCCAAAACTCGCACTCTTTCGACAAAACTTATCAAAACCCGCCAAAATCAAACAACTTTCGCCAAACCCAAAATTTTTCTCTATTTCACAACAAATTATTGATTAGCATTTTTCTGTATCACAACAAATTTAGTTTAGTTAAAGCAAAAAAAACAAGGAGCAAAACCCTATGTCCCTAAAACTCAAAATCACCGCAATAGTAATTTCGTGCATTCTCGTTCTTTCCGCACTCGCCGGCGGCATTGTTGCAATAGTACTAAACGAGATAAATAAGGGAAAAGCCCTACAAGATGCTGCAACAAATGTAACCACATTATCGCAGAACATATACAACACCACAACAGGAAGTGACGGGAAATTAACAGTAAATGTAGATGCGGTAAATGCGCTGTTAAACGCGATTAATTATAATAGTTACACAGCAAGTGATACAGGGTACAAGGCGCATGACATAGCGACACGAACGGGCAGTACAACAGGTAATGCTATCAAGTTTGCGATGGGTTATTTTGTAGATGAAAACAATGTGCTTCACACGGACATACCGTTATACTGGCAGGCTGTATATTTGCGAAATGGCTACCTTACAATTTGGCTTGATAAAAGTTATACGGTTTCTTTGTTTAATTCAAATTCTACGAGTAGTGGAACGGGTGCTAGTTATATAAACTCTAACACAAGCCCATTTGCTACATATACGACACGCCCTGGTAATTATGGTTATTTAAGCAATTATTCATATTCGACACTTCGCGATGTTACATTAAGGATTTTTGACCTATTAGACGGCAAATTTTCTGGATTTAGTGGGGAAGGTGGTTTAATACAAGCGCCTAGTGTAGCAAGTGAGAGTTGGCAGACAACACAAACAGAAGGTATAAATGCATATCGTTACAGTTCAGGATACCACACCGCGCATCATAATGCGTTAGGAACATATACGGGAAGTTATACAGGCTGGGGAACGGGTACAGGTTCAAGTTGGCGTAGTTGTATGGAAGATGAATTTTGGATACCGTCATACTATGAGTGTTTTAACTCACAATCATATACCCGCACATCAACGGGGTATTTAACATCACAAGACGGTGGATTGTGGGGACTTACAACTGATGATATAGGCTTTGGCGATGGTGCTGACAGCACATCATCAAGCAATACATCATATTTATATGATACTTCACATACTTATAATAGTTCTTATTGGCGTTATAGCCAGCGTTGCTGGCTGCGCTCCGGCCTCTCCGAACTTAACTACCGTGCGTTGCTAGTTAACTCCTCGGGCACCCCGCACAGCAGCTTTGTGTACAGTAGCTACGGCGTCCGTCCTGCCGCTAACATCTCGTTACCGGCTTTAAAAAATCTCGTCAAATATAATGTAACCACCGCAGTAACTCTCGCAGGTGCAGGTATTGCAAGCGCAAATTATAGCAGTGTAGCCCATGGTACAAGTGTAACATTTACAGCCACCGAAACAAATTCTAGTTACCGCTTTGTAGGTTGGGACACTAACGGAGATGGAGTAGCAGACAATACCACAAATCCCCTGAGAGTTACAATAAATGCAGACACCACATATACCGCAATATTTGAATTGCGCACATATACAGTAACCACCAGCACGGACGGAAATGGAAGTATAACATCAAGCAATACAGTAACTCACGGCGGGAGTTGTACAGTAACCGCTACACCTAATGCAAATTACGAATTTGACTATTTTATATTAAACGGAAATACAGGTAATCCTATACGGTCTAATCCGTATACGATTACAAATATAACAGCAAATACAACAATAACTGCATATTTCAAACTAAAACCATACAATGTATCAATAACCACAAACGATAGTAACATCGGCAATGTGTTATATAACAATAGTTTAACAAATACCTCAAATACAAGCATAAGCACAAATCAAACACACGGCTCTAATTTAACAAACATTTACGCAATTGCCAGTGGTGGAAACGCCTTTGCATACTGGCAAATTGATAGGGGCGGTGGAAATGTAACCACAAGCACCGCAAATCCGCTAACAGTTGATAATATAACTACAGATATCACAATCACAGCGTTCTTCTCGTCTAATGTGCTAGAAAATGTTGCAGTAGTTGCTACATATGGCGGAAGCGTTGAGTTGGTAGGGGAGAATTTTGATAATCTCTCATCAACTGATGAAATAACCTTTGTATCTCGCGTAAAGATTACAGGATACCGCTTTGTTGGTTGGTATGACGGTGAAACATTGCTCGGCACATCGGCAAGCATACGCCTACAATATTCACAAGTACAGGGCAAACTTATTACCGCAAAATTTGAGCCGATTTCTAACACAAACATGAACGACGACACAAACAACACAGGCGATATACTGTAACTTTCGCTATTACATAAAATTAGCAATTAGGAATTAGCAATTAGCAATTTCGGCGCACTTCGTGCGATTGTCTTTAAATAATTAATAAAACTAATCGTCTTATCAATTGTGGTTTTGTCCAGCCGCCGCGAGCCACTCACTTGTCTATTACTCTTTCTAGCGGCGGACTTTCGCTAACGCTCAAGGTAGCAATTAGCAATTAGCAATTAGCAATGAGCAATTAAGGACAAAATTTCAAAATACTGTTACTAATTTAACATTATCTCTTACTTTTGAAATTTTGGATAATCTAAAAAATTAATAAGTATGTAGTACCTGTACATAAACTGTATAGTACCGTGCTACTATTAGTATCATAGTTATTAAGTGCTTGCGCGCCGCGCACATAAACTCCTAATTCCTAACTCCTAATTCCTAATTAAAAAGTGTCCTAGTATCTATACACAAACTGTGTAGTAGTACCAAGACACTAAAAGTGTCAAAGAAAAAATAAAAACAGTTTAGTGGTCAAATGTATAAGATAAAAATAAAAAAGCAGAAAGTGTTTTACATTTTCGCTTTTTTGTTTTATAATGGAAAGGGTAGATATTTGTAACTAATAACAATTTAGTACTGTGTGGACATTAATTTAATTTGCTAATTAAAGAAAGTCGCACGAAGTGCGCAATAAGTAATAACTCTCACATTAAATCGTTGGGTCGTGCAGCCGAGAGCGGTTCTCTTGCGATTTACTGTACACGCGGCTGACTTTCCGTACCCATTCGGGTACTCCAAGGCAAAATTCAAAATTCAAAATTCGAGCATGGCGAAATATTTTTGCCATGCGTAAGGAGTGAAAAATGGCAAGTATAATCGAACAACACAGAAAAAGAGCCGAAAGGCAAGAGCGCGCAAAGAAAAAACTTGCAGAACTCAAACGCGCCGATGTTACGCGTGGCGAAATTCGCCCTGTTAAAAGGCTTGATAAAAAACTAAAACTCAACAAAATGGCGAGCGACAAACTCCATCACCGCGCTATTCGCCGCGCCCTTTATGGTGTGATTATCGGCGGGGCATATGCCTACACGCCCGTTCGCGAACTCTATTACGACGGCTTGTCCGCGCTCGGCGATATGGCTTCGGCTTTGCCTGATGAATATTCCGCTCCTGCGACTTTCGCGCTTAATCTTGCGGGGGCGGTGCTAGTGCCTGCGATTTCGGTCTACTTTCTCGGCTCCGCTGCCGTATCTCAAATAAAAGCAGGGCGCGAACTCGAACGCGAAGGGCACATGCAAGGCGAAGCGCTTATTCGCCGTGGAATTATAAACAAGGAAAAACGCCTGAATAGTGGCACGCGGTATTTGAAAAAGCACTTTGATGCTGGTGCGCTTTCGCGAGAAGATGCCGAAACGGTCGTAAAGGCGCATGCCGAACTTCACGCGCAAGACCGCGCCGAATATGGAAGAAGGCTTCCAAAGGCGGTTTACGGCAAAGAGGCGGACTCGATTTATCGCCATGTGCTTTATTTAAAGCGACGCAAAATGCAGGAAGGGCAGACACAGCAAAGTGCGCCCACATATTCATTTGATAAATCGGCAGACAATCTCGAAGCCGAACCTCTAATTTTATCCGTAGATGAAACGGAAGAATTTATCAAAAGAGCAAAATCAAGCGCCGAAACCCGCGTCCGCGAATAAAATTAAATAATTCGCTGAACGCAGTGAAGCGCCTTAACTGCTAATTGCTCATTGCTAATTGCTAATTAAAATAAATAGGAAGGAGAACCTTCCTATTTATTTTCATAAATGTGCCAGTCTATTGGCTCTTTTCCCATATATTTCAAAAATTCGTTGATTTTTGTAAAGTGCTTACAGCCAAAGAACCCCGAATACGCAGACAGCGGGCTCGGGTGCGCGGCGGTCAAAATGTAGTGCTTTGATGTGTCTATTTCATTCGCAAACGCCTTCGCATTGTTGCCCCAGAGCACGAAAATCACGGGGTCCTCGCGCGCCGAAAGTAAATGAATAATCGCGGTCGTAAACTGCTCCCAGCCTTTGCCTTTGTGCGAGTTCGCAAGTCCAGCGCGGACAGTTAAAACAGAGTTTAACAGCAAGACTCCTTGCTGCGCCCATTGTGTCAGGTCGCCAGTCTTTGGAATAGGGTAGCCTAGGTCGTTTTGAATTTCTTTGTAAATGTTTTGCAAACTCGGCGGAATGTCCACGCCTTTTTGCACGGAAAAACAAAGCCCGTGCGCCTGCTTTGGCCCATGATACGGGTCCTGCCCGATAATTACGACTTTGACCTTATCAAAAGGCACAAGATTGAGCGCGCGAAAAACATTGTCCGCTTCGGGATAAATGGTGTAGTGCGCGTATTCGTCCGCCAAAAATTTTTGTAGTTCTTTGTAATAAGGCTTTTCAAATTCAGGCTTTAATAACTCATACCAACTTTTCGCGATTTTCATGTGTACACTTCCTATATATTATATATAACGCACGGAAATTATAATTCATTTAAAATAAAAAAGCAAGTCTTTCGCGCTTCGCGCTTAAACGAATTAGCAATTAGCAAAATAATCTTCATATCACTGGTAGTTTTGTCCAGCCGCCGTTTAAATTAATTAGCAATTAGCAATTAGCAATTAGCAATTAGCAATTATTGCGCCTTGCTACGCGCGGCGATTGCTTTTAAATAATTAGTAAAACTAATCGTCACATAACTGTTAGGTTTATCGAGCCGCCGCCCACTCATCACTTGTCTATTACTCTTTCTAGCGGCGGACTTTCGCTAACGCTCAAGGTAGCAATTGTTGCGCACTCCGTGCGATTGCCTATATTAACTAATTAGGTGCTTGCGCGCCGCGCACATAAACTCCTAATTTCTAACTCCTAACTCCTAATTCGCGAAAGGCTTGCAGGCTCCTAAACCCCTAATTAAAACAAGCCTTTCGCGCAAGATACAGCAAACACGCGGGTGGGTTTAATTGAAAAACGCGAAAAATCGCACTTTTTCCCAAAAATTTCGATTTTTTTAAAAAAAGTTTGAAAAAACTTGTTGACATTCTCTTTTTCTACTGATATAATGAACATCGTTATCACCCCACAACGGAGATAACACAAGTACCTTGACAACTGAATATCTTATTTAAGGTTTTTTGAGTTCTTGTCAATTTTTTTAAAATTAACAACTTTTCAAACTCAAATTGCGCAAGTGATTTGGTTTTGAGTCATTATTAAACATTAGAGTTTGATCCTGGCTCAGGACGAACGCTGGCGGCGTGCTTAATACATGCAAGTCGAACGAGGTATAGCAATATACCGAGTGGCGAACGGGTGAGTAACGCGTGAGCAACCTGCCCTATACAGGGGGACAACAGCTGGAAACGGCTGCTAATACCGCATAAGACCACAGCATCGCATGATGCAGAGGTAAAAGGCTACGGTCGGTATAGGATGGGCTCGCGTACTATTAGCTAGTTGGTGAGATAACAGCCCACCAAGGCTACGATAGTTAGCCGACCTGAGAGGGTGATCGGCCACATTGGAACTGAGACACGGTCCAGACTCCTACGGGAGGCAGCAGTAGGGAATATTGGGCAATGGAGGAAACTCTGACCCAGCAACGCCGCGTGAAGGATGAAGGTTTTCGGATTGTAAACTTCTGTTATGAGAGAAAAATAAATGATGGTATCTCATGAGCAAGCCCCGGCTAACTATGTGCCAGCAGCCGCGGTAATACATAGGGGGCAAGCGTTGTCCGGATTTACTGGGCGTAAAGAGAGCGTAGGCGGTTTTGTAAGTCAATGGTGAAAGCCCGAGGCTTAACCTCGGAATTGCCGTTGATACTGCTTTACTAGAGTATGGGAGAGGAAGATGGAATTCCTAGTGTAGCGGTGGAATGCGTAGATATTAGGAGGAACATCGGTGGCGAAAGCGATCTTCTGGAACATTACTGACGCTGAGGCTCGAAAGCGTGGGGAGCAAACAGGATTAGATACCCTGGTAGTCCACGCCCTAAACGATGGATACTAGATGTAGGAGGTATCGACCCCTCCTGTGTCGTAGCTAACGCGATAAGTATCCCGCCTGAGTAGTACGTTCGCAAGAATGAAACTTAAAGGAATTGACGGGGACCCGCACAAGCAGAGGAGCATGCGGTTTAATTCGTCGATACGCGAAAAACCTTACCAAGGCTTGACATCGGACGCATAGCATGGAAACATGTGAAAGAGTAGCAATATTCCGTCCAGACAGATGGTGCATGGTTGTCGTCAGCTCGTGTTGTGAAATGTTGGGTTAAGTCCCGCAACGAGCGCAACCCTTGCTTTTAGTTGCCAGCATTAAGTTGGGCACTCTAGAAGGACTGCCGTGGATAACACGGATGAAGGTGGGGATGACGTCAAATCATCATGCCTCTTACGCCTTGGGCTACACACGTGCTACAATGGCCACTACAAAGGGATGCTAACCCGCGAGGGGGCGCGAACCTCAAAAAAGTGGTCTCAGTTCAGATTACAGGCTGCAACCCGCCTGTATGAAGTAGGATTTGCTAGTAATCGCGAATCAGCATGTCGCGGTGAATACGTACTCGGGTCTTGTACACACCGCCCGTCACGCCATGGGAGTTGGGAGTGCCCAAAGTCGCTGAGCTAACCCGCAAGGGAGGCAGGTGCCTAAGGCAAGACCAATGACTGGGGTGAAGTCGTAACAAGGTAGCCGTACCGGAAGGTGCGGCTGGATCACCTCCTTTTAAGGAAACGGTTAAGAGCCGTAATTCCAGTCGACTTCGCAAGTGGTGCTTTTAGCACTGAGTGCTTTGCACTCGTTCTGGTTATCCAGAATACTTGCGATGAAAAACAAGGATTTCAATTTAAGTAAGATATTCAGTTTTTGAGGTTTAAAAGCAGAACGCAAGTTCTGCTTTTTTTGTTTTTCTTAATCTATTGACAAAATTTCATATTATGTTATAATTTAAAAAACACAAGAGAGGCATAAAATGGCTGATAACGATTACAGAGTTTTGCTCGAAAAAATTGACAATTACGAAAAACAACTTACTCTTTTCAAAATCGAACTCAAAGCGCTTCAATTAGCAATTACTGACCTTCAAAAAAAGGTCGAAAGCCTAGAAAAAAATGATATGTTTATCGAAAAGCATGTTAGCAATTTACAGGCTGCTGTCGTACAAGGATACAAAATAGGACAGCAAACGCTAGATAATTTTAGATAAACTCGTTTTTCGCAAAAAGCGAACGCGTTTATATATTTTATGCCGCAATCTCGCGGCAAAAGGGAAGGTAGGAATATGCAAGAAAAAAGATACACTCTCGCCTTTGATGTCGAAGGCACATTGCTAAACCGAGATGGCAAACTTGACCCCGATGTTGTTGAAATTTTTAAGAAAGCCGATAAAAGTAAAACTAATTTTGTTTTTTTGACAGGCAGTAAATATTCAGTTGCTCGCGCAGCAGTTGAGCAAATTAATAATGAACTCGAGGGCTTTAAAGGGCTAGAAAGTTATATTGCCGCAAACGGTGGTAGCGAAATTTACGCACCGAATGGGCTTCGTGTGGTGGATAAGTCCTTGCCACTTGATATGACTGCAAAAATTATAGGTATTGCTCGTGCTATTGACCCCGATTCAATAATGATTTATGCAACAAGTGAAGGAAACTATATAGAAAAACCATACACCGCTCTTTCTTCACTTTCTGAAAAGTTCGGCGAAAAGGGAAGGACTGCTACCGCAACGCAAAAAGAGATTACAGTCGATGTGGAAAACTATACAAAAGTTTACACAGATAGTAATGAGTATAAAATCGATGCACTCCCAAAAGGCGAGGAACTTAAAGCCTTGCCAGCAGGCGAGAAAGTTGAAAACGCTAAAACAGGTAACGATGTCGACCGCGATGTGATTGAAGTTGATGAAGTAGGTAGTTTTGAAAATGAAGACGAGATATATGTGTCAGAGGCTCCTGCCGAGAAGCTTCAAGTTAGCAATTTTGATGCGCAAGAAATTGAAAAAGGCAGTGAAGAAAATGCAAATACCGAGAGTCAAGTCAAAACTGCAATTCTTCATGCGACACCGACTTCAAAACTTTCCGCAAAGGAAAGAAATTCGGTTTATGTTCAAATGGCTGTTAATGCTTTGATGCGCAAGGAGCAGAAAAAAGGCATCGCTTCTATGAACTTAATCGAAATAGAAGGCACAAACACAGGGCGAACTCTTGAAGATATAGTTAGCGAAATCGGTGAAATTAAAGAAATTTTTGTAACTAGCGTAAATGACGCAAAAAGAAATTTGATTCAAAAGAAAGTTGCCGAGTTGGTAGGTGATGACTATCATGTAAATGCGGGTAAAAAGCATGTTGCAATACCCGCGCAAAGCAAACTTGAAGCGTTGCAACAAATTCTTGAAATCGACCAAACTAGATTAAATCCAAAATTGCCAAAGAAAATTGATGAAGTTATCTTCTTTGGTGATGGTGAAAACGATGCCGAATGTCTAGCAGCCTGCAATTTGAGTGTTGCAAGGGGAGAAAACGCCAGCGCAAAGGCAAAAGCTGCCGCTAAATTTAAGATTAAAAACTTATCTAATTTTGCAGATTCTTTGTATAGTGGCGAGTATGACGAAATCATTTTCGGTGCTCCAAAAGAAAAGGGCGTAATAAAATTAACTCACGAATTAGAGGGGCAAAGAAGAGCCGAAGAAATTAAAAAAGCAGAGCAAACTGCCGAGATGAAGGACGAGTTTGCGGAGATTATGGCGCGCATGACTCGTAAAACAAAAGACGAAGTAAACGAGAAAAAAGAGCAGTTTGCTGACGAAAAAGCTTTCAATATCGAATTAGACGAAATCGAAAAAGAATAAAAGTTATCGAGCAAAATTTATAGGGTAAATTAAAAAAGATAAATGGCATTAAAATAAAAGGCACAAGGTTTTTCTTTGTGCCTTTTTAATTAAGATTTTATTGCAGTTTTAGTTCCAACCGCACTTAAATTCAAGTAGGGGGCGATTGAGTTCGGTACCAAATTCGGCTAAATCGCGTTTTAATTGCTCGCGCACTTCAATGGGCACAAGATTTGCGGAATCTAATTCGTCTAGCGCAATCGTGCTAGGGTCGTATGTGCCGTATTTTTCTACATCATTTGTCGTGTATTCTTCGGCATCGGTCTTGTGAATTTCGCCCGAAAGCCATTCCGCAACAAAAAAGCCTTGTCGCGTTAGTCCCTGTTTGATTTTATAAATCATTCTTAAAGGCTTAACCTCGATGCCAAATTCTTCGGCCAATTCGCGTGCGCAACATTCTTCGGGTGTTTCGCCAACTTCTATGCTTCCACCAGGCAAAACGCAAAAACGCCTGCCAGCCTTTTCACGCTTCATTACGAGCAAACGCCCATTTTTTATAATAATCGCCCTATATCTTTCATTATTCATAACTTTGCTTCCTTTATGTGATTAGATATAATTACCTGTTAAATAATGCGTATAGCAAGATTTTTAACTATTTTATTCAAATCAAAAAATAAATCAATAAACCATACTTTATGTAAAGTATAAAAAAGTTTTTCGAAAAAGTCAAAGAAATGTTTGCGAATATCGTTTTTTTATATTTTTTTCAAAAATTGTCTTGACTTTTATTTTTGGTTAGTATATAATTCATTTACTGTTAGTCTGGGTAGATTCTCAAAGTTACCTTAAAATAGCTAGGTTTTAAGGACAATTTGAGCGTACAAGTGGTGCAAAAGCACTGCGTTCAAGCGTACAATTTTAATTTTTATTTTTTTGACTTGCAGTATGACACACTCGGGAGCGTATACGCGTGCGCGTATACGCGCGACATTATAATTATTAATTTTGAATTAGGAATTTTGAATTTTGAATTAATGTGCGCTAGCGCGCAAGCCCATAATAAGGGAATACCGCGCCAGCGGTCATTAATTGCTAATTGCTAATTAAAAAAAGTGTTGTCTTGTGGGTGGAGAGCGTTTCGCTTTCGCAGGCACCCTACGCTTGAAGGAGTTTTTACATAATTTGGAGGTCGTACAATGAGTACACAAAAAATCAGGATTAAGTTAAAGTCTTTTGACCACCGCTTAATCGATGAGGCTGCCGCTCGCATCGTCGATGCAGCCACAAAGTCAGGTTGCAAAGTTTCGGGTCCTATCCCACTTCCAACTGACAAAGAAATCATTACTATCCTTCGTTCACCTCATGTAAACAAGGATAGCCGTGAGCAATTTGAATTGCGCACACACAAACGCTTGATTGATATCTTCAGCGCAAGCAGCAAGACAGTCGACCAACTTAGTCGTCTTGACCTTCCCGCTGGCGTTGATATCAATATCAAATTATAGGCGTACAACGAAAGGAGAGATGAGTTATGAACAAAGCAATTTTAGGTAAGAAACTCGGTATGACACAAGTCTTTGCTACAAATGGCTTAGTAATTCCCGTAACCGTTGTAGAAGCCGAGCCTAATGTCATCGTTCAAATCAAGAACGAAGACAAGGACGGTTACAACGCTATCGTTGTTGCCTATGGTAGTATTAGAAAAGACTTAGTGAACAAGCCGCAAGCAGGAACATTCGAAAAGGCTGGCGTGGAGCCTAGACGCGTTCTTCGCGAATTCCGCGTAGACGACCCGACAATTTATGCCGTTGGTCAAGAAATCAAATGCGACATTTTCGGCGAAGGTGAAAAGGTCGATGTAATCGGCAAATCTCGTGGACACGGTTTTACGGGTATCATCAAACGCTGGAATATGCATCACCAAGACAACACGCACGGTGGTAACAAGGTTCACCGTCACCAATCGCTCGGCAGTGGTCCAGGAATTGCAAAAGTATTCAAGGGTAAGCGTATGGCTGGCCGTTACGGTGGCACTCGCACAACTGTCCAAAACCTTGAGGTCGTAAGGGTTGACAGCGAAAGAAATCTTATTTTGGTAAAGGGCGCAATCCCAGGCGCACGCAACAGCGTCGTTATGGTGAGAAACGCTATCAAGGCCTAGAAGGAGTGAAAAATGCCTACAACAAAAGTATATAACTTACAAGCCGTTGAAGTCGGCAATGTTAAACTCGATGACGCAGTATTCGGCGCAGAATTTAACGAAGCACTCATTCATCAGGTCGTTACAGCATACCTAAACAACCAACGCCAAGGCACAAAGTCAACTCTTAGCCGCAGCGAAGTTCGCGGCAGAGCAAAGAAGCCATGGCGCCAAAAAGGTACTGGACACGCCCGTCAGGGTAGCCGTCGTGGACCTCAATGGACAAAAGGTGGACTTGCTTTTGCTCTTAAACCTCGCGATTTTAGTCAAAAGGTAAACAAGAGCGCAAAGCGTGCTGCTTTCAAGAGTGCTATTAGCACAAAACTTGCTCGTGGTGATGTGTTCGTTGTTGAAAACTTCGAAATCGCAGACCACAAGACAAAAACTATGAAAGCCGTACTTGATGCATTCAAGTGCAACAAGTCAGTTTTGGTGGTGCTTGACGCTGCTAACGAAAATGTTATGAAAGCAAGCGGAAATTTAAGCAAAGTTTTAGTTGAGAATTTCTCACTTCTCAATGTCTACCAAATCGTAAATGCCGACAAAATCTTAATCACAAAACAGGCAATCAAATCTATAGAGGAGGCTTATACTGAATAATGGAAGCAAACAAAATTATCATTAAACCGCTTTTATCAGAGAAAAGTTACGCCGATATAGCAAAGAAACGCTACTGGTTCGTGGTGGATAAATCGGCTACAAAAACTCAAATAAAAGACGCAGTAGAAGAGTTGTTTAATGTGCAAGTTGAGCAAGTAAACACTCTCATCACCGCTAAAAAACCCAGAAAAAGACAAGGAAGAACACAAGGCTACATATCTGCAAAGAAAAAAGCAATCGTAACCCTAAAGGCTGACAGCAAGCCTATCGCGTTCTTCGAAAGTTTGTCTTAATTAGCACAGGAGGATAGAAAATGGCAGTTAAAAGATTTAGACCTATTACGCCTACATTGCGCGGTACGGTTCGCCCGACTTTCGAGGAAATTACTACTTCTAAACCCGAAAAGTCTTTGTTAGAGCCCGTAAAGAAAAATGCTGGTCGCAACATGTATGGTCGTATCACTGTGCGCCACCAAGGCGGTGGTACAAAAAGACAATATCGTGTCATCGACTTTAAACGCAACAAGGACGGAATTCCTGCAACTGTTAAGTCGATTGAATACGACCCTAACCGCAGCGCATACATAGCACTTCTTGCTTATGCTGACGGTGAAAAGCGCTACATCATCGCTCCATTAGGTTTGACCGTTGGTCAAAAAGTAATGAGTGGCGAAGGTAGCGAAATCAAAGTAGGTAACGCAATGCCTA
Organism: uncultured Clostridia bacterium; assembly: GCA_944377415.1. GTDB lineage: Bacteria > Bacillota > Clostridia > Christensenellales > UBA1242 > UBA7867. The sequence continues at coordinate 30,832 of CALWEW010000006.1, read as the reverse complement.
TGTCAGCAATGCCTGTAGGTACAGTTATCCACAATATCGAAATGCAACCAGGAAAAGGTGGACAAATGGCTCGTAGTGCTGGTGAGTCTGCTCGCCTTGTTGCAAAAGAAGGAACTCGCGCAACCTTGAAACTCCCTAGTGGAGAAATGCGCATGGTTTCGGCAAAATGCCGTGCCACAATTGGACAAATCGGCAATGTCGACCACGAACTCGTGAAATGGGGTAAAGCAGGTAACACTCGTTACCGCGGAATTCGTCCTACCGTTCGCGGTAGTGTTATGAACCCTGTCGACCACCCTCATGGTGGTGGTGAGTCAAAGGCTCCTATCGGTTTGCCTGGCCCTCGCACCCCTTGGGGTAAACCTGCATTAGGTAAGAAGACACGCAACAAGCGTAAGCCTAGCAGCAGCATGATTATAAAAAGAGTTAACTAGGAGTAAGCATTATGAGTAGAAGTTTGAAGAAATTGCCGTTTGTCGAACAACGCTTGATGAACAGAATTAAAAAACTCAACGAAAGTGGCGAAAAGAAAGTGATTAAGACTTGGTCAAGGTCAAGTACTATCTACCCTGAATTCGTTGGACACACAATCGCTGTTCACAACGGTAGAAAACACATTCCCGTGTACTGTTCTGCCGAAATGGTAGGACACAAACTCGGCGAGTTTGCTCCGACAAGAACATTTAAAGGCCACAGCGGCTCAAAAGTCGCTGATAAGAAATAAGAGTGAGGTATAATGTATGGCAAAGAGAATGAGAGAAAAAGCATTGGCTCGCAAGCAAAATGCTGACCGTCGCCCACAGGCTACTGTTAAATTTGTTCGCATCAGCCCTAGTAAAGTCCGCATTGTCCTCGACATTATTCGCGGCAAGAGTTATGATGATGCTATGGCAATTTTGCACGGCACACCAAAGGCTGCAAGCGAGATTCTAATAAAACTTCTTGCTTCAGCAGGCGCAAACGCAGAGTTTAAAAACATTGCAAAAGAAGATTTGTATATTGCCGAAGCGTACGCAAACGAAGGCCCTACTTACAAGCGTTGGTGGCCTCGTTCGCACGGCAGCGCAGACCAAATCTTAAAGCGCACAAGCCATGTTACAATTATTCTTGACGAAAAGCAAGATGTAACAGCGCCGAAAGCGACAAAGAAAACAAGTAAAGAAAGCAAAGCCGCAAGCACAATGATTGATGTTGCGGACGAAGCAATCGAACAAGTAAAAGACGATGTAGTCGCTGCAAAGGAAAACGCTGAAAAGGCAGAAAAGGCAACCGCAAAGAAGCCTGCTGCAAAGAAAGCAACTGCAAAGACTACAGAGAAAAAACCCGCAGCAAAGGCTGCAACAAAAACAACCGCCGCTAAAACTACAACGGCGAAAAAGACAACGACAAAAGGAGGCGCAAAGTAATTATGGGTCAGAAAGTCAATCCTCACGGAATGAGAGTCGGCATAGTTAAAGGCTGGAACGCTAGTTGGTACGCCGACAAACACGGCTTCGCTAAAATCTTATTAGAAGACCACAACATTCGTGAGTTTATCTTAAAGAAATATAAAGACGCATTAATTTCGAGCGTTTCTATTGAACGCACACAAGGCGAACAAGGTAAAATTGTCGTAAATATCGTTACAGGTCGCCCTGGTCTTGTTATCGGTCAAAAGGGCGCTGGTATCGAACAATTAAGAAAAGACTTAAACAAAATTGTTGATGGTAAACAACTCGTCATCAACATTAAAGAAATCAAGAACCTTGATGCTGATGCAAATGTCGTTGCACAAAGTATCGCGGCTCAAATCGAAAAGCGTGTATTAGTAAAGCGCGCTATGAAGTCGAGCCTTCAACGCGTTATGAAATCAGGCGTTCAAGGTTGTAAAATCATGGTTAGCGGTCGTATAAACGGCGCTGAAATCGCTCGTAGTGAGCAATACGCTCAAGGTTCAATCCCTCTACACACACTTCGTGCAGACATTGACTACGGCTTTGCAGAAGCACGCACAACCTACGGTGTTTTAGGTGTTAAGGTGTGGATTTACAAAGGCGAAATCTTGAAAGGCGCAGCAAATGCTGAAAGCACTGAAAGTAATGAGCGTAACGGCGAGCGCCGCCGCAACAACAACCGCCCCGCTAAAAAAGACAGAGCGGAAAAGCCCGCTGCTGCAAAACAAGAAGGGGGTGAGCAATAATGTTAATGCCAAAGAGAACAAAACACCGTAAGGTGCAAAAAGGTCGCATGAAAGGCGAATCACTCCGCGGTAACCGCATCGCTTACGGCGAATACGGACTTGTTGCTCTCGAACCTTGCTGGGTTAAATCGGTGCAAATCGAAGCAGCCCGTGTAGCGATGACTCGTTACATGAAGCGTGTAGGTAAAGTCTGGATAAAAATCTTCCCTGACAAACCTTACTCGCAAAAGCCGTTAGGCACCCGTATGGGTAAAGGTAAAGGTAATTTGGAAGGCTGGGTAGCAGTCGTTCGCCCTAGTCGCGTTTTATTCGAAATCAGCGGCGTAAGTGAAGAAGTTGCTCGCGAGGCACTCCGCCTTGCAGCTCACAAGTTGCCTCTTGCAACAAAGTTCTATTCAAAAGCAGATTTAGACAAAGCAGTTGATGCAAAACTCAACGGCGAAACAAAAACAAAGACCAACAAGGAGGGAGTAAGCGATGAAAACTAAAGAACTTCGTGAAATGACCACAGAAGAACTGCAAAACAAGTTGAAAAGTTTGAAAAGCGAACACTTTAACTTGCGCTTCTCTCACGCAACAGGTCAATTAACTAATCCCATGATGCTCAACACCGTTCGTAAAGACATCGCAAAAGTGATGACTATCCTTCGCGAGCGCGAGTTGGCAGGGAACATGGAATAAGGGTGGAGGTTAAAGTATGGAAAACGCAAAAGTAGAAAGAAACAGTCGTAAACAGCGTGTTGGTATCGTTGTCAGCAACCTTATGGACAAGACTGCGGTAGTCGCAATTGTGAACAGCGTGCGCCACCCGATTTATAAAAAAATCGTCAAGAAAACAGTTAAGTTCTTTGTTGACGACCCCAAAAACGAGTGTGGTATAGGCGATAAGGTCGTAATCGCTGAAACTCGTCCCCTTTCTAAAAACAAGCATTTTAGATTGGTCAAAATTCTAGAAAAAGCGAAATAATAAAAGGAGAGAACTATTATGATAATGCCTCAAACAAAGTTAAAAGTAGCCGACAACACTGGCGCAAAAGTTTTAATGTGCATTAGAGTGCTCGGTGGCTCTTTTAGAAAATCAGCCAACATCGGCGATGTTATCGTTGGTACGGTTAAAAGCGCTATCCCCGGCGGTAGCGTAAAGAAAGGCGATGTTGTAAAGGCCGTAATCGTGCGTAGCAAAAACGGCGTGCGCAGACCAGACGGCAGTTCAATCCGCTTTGACGACAACGCAGTTGTCATTATCGACAAGGACAAACAACCAAAGGGTACTCGTGTGTTTGGACCTATCGCCCGTGAACTTCGCGAACGCGACTTCATGAAAATTATTTCGCTTGCTAACGAAGTGCTTTAAGGAGGATTAAGTAATGAACAGCAATTTAAGAACAGGTGATACCGTTGTCGTTATCGCAGGTAAGGACAAAGGTAAAACAGGTAAAATTATGTCTTCCGACGGCACAAAAGGTCGTGTAGTTGTGGAAGGTGTAAACATCGTTCACAAGCACACAAAACCCCGTTCTCAAAAAGACAGGGGCGGTATCAAAAAAGTTGAAGCCGCAATCGATGTATCAAATGTTATGATTATTTGCCCGTCTTGTGGAAAGGCAACTCGCATTGCTCACGCACTCGACGACAAGGGTAACAAGCACCGCGCTTGCAAGAAGTGTGGCGCATACATGGACGGCGAAAAGAAAACTCGCGCTGCAAAGAAAGCAGACAAGAAAGAAAAAGCTGTAAAAGCAAATGAAAAAGCGGAAGAAAAGGTGGCAAAGAAAGCCGCTCCTAAAAAAGCCGCTAAAACCGCAGGAGCAAAAGGCGTAGATGTTGCAGACAAGACTGCAAGCACAACTCGCCGTAAAGCACCCGCACAAAAATCACTCGGTAAGTAGTTTACACAAAATTTTTAAGGAGTAAGAATAGTGAAAGATGAAGTTAATCAGGTTGCTAACACACCTGCAACCGATAGCAAAAAATCAAAGCCTAGACTTCAAGAAAAGTACGAAACAAAAGTCGTTCCTGCTCTTGAAAAGCAATTAGGTTACAAAAACATCAATCAAGTACCGCGCCTTGATAAGATTGTCGTAAACGCAGGTCTTGGTGATGTAAAGGACAACGCGAAGTCATTTAACATGGCTGTCGACGAACTCGGTCTTATCACAGGTCAAAAGCCTTTGGTAACAACCGCTAAAAAGGCAGTCGCAAACTTTAAACTTCGCGAAGGCATGAAAATCGGTGCGAAGATTACTCTTCGTGGCGAGAAAATGTGGGAGTTCTTGGACAGATTAATTTCTGTTGCACTTCCTCGTGTCCGCGACTTCCGCGGAATTTCGTCAAAGTCGTTTGACGGAAAAGGCAACTACTCAATGGGTATCAAAGAGCAGTTGGTGTTCCCTGAAATCGACTACGACAAGATTGAAAAAGTAAGGGGCTTCGATGTCTGCATCGTTACGACTGCAAAAACCGACGACGAAGCAAGAGCATTGCTAACCGAGTTAGGAATGCCATTCAAAAAGGCGTAAAGGAGGAATATGTAAATGGCAAGAAAAAGTTTAGTATACAAGGCAAAACAGCCTCAAAAGTTCTCAACTCGTGAATACACTCGTTGCTCGATTTGCGGTCGTCCTCACGCAGTTTTGAAGAAATACGGTATTTGCCGTATATGTTTTAGAGAAATGGCATACAAGGGTGAAATCCCTGGTGTCAAAAAGGCAAGTTGGTAGGAGGATATTATGGCAGTAGTAACAGACATTATAGCAGACATGCTAACCCGTATTCGCAACGCGATTAATGCAAAACACTCTACCGTAGAAGTTCCTACAAGTAAAGTTAAACTTGCAATCGCTCAAATATTAAAAGACGAAGGCTACATAGCCGACTTTGCTGAAAAGGGCGAGGGCGTAAACAAAGTTATTGTTATCACGCTCAAAGTCGACAACAAAGGCAAATATGTAATCACTGGATTAAAGAGAATTTCTAAACCAGGACTTCGTATTTACGCAAGTGTCGACAAACTTCCTAAGGTCATCAACGGCTTAGGTATCGCTATCATTTCGACCAGCAAAGGCATTATGACAGATAAGCAAGCACGCGCTAACAGCGTTGGCGGTGAAGTACTTGCTTATGTATGGTAGGAGGTATCGGATATGTCAAGAATAGGTAAGAAACCAATCGCACTCCCCGCAGGAGTTGACTTTGCGGTATCGACTCACAATGTCGTAACTGTTTCGGGCAAACTCGGTAAACTCGAACAGCCAATCAGCAAATTGTTAAAAGTTGAGTTGGTCGACGGCAACATCGTCGTAACAACATTAAATAATTCAAGAGAAGCAAACAGCCAGCACGGTCTTGCTCGCACACTTATTGCGAACATGGTCGAGGGCGTTACAAACGGCTTCTCAAAGAACCTAGTAATCAATGGTGTAGGTTACAAGGTTTTTGATAAAGGCGGCGCAATCGAACTCAAAATCGGTTTCAGCCACCCCGTAATCTTTACCGCTCCCGAGGGTATAACTTTAAGTTGCCCTAGCCAGACAGAAATCAAGGTTAGCGGTTTTGACAAACAAAAGGTCGGTCAGGTAGCAGCAACTATTCGCGCTATCGAGCCCGTTGAGCCTTACCACGCATACGGTATTCGTTATGTTGACGAAGTCGTTGCTAGAAAAGAAGGCAAGACGGCAGCGAAAAAGTAAGGAGTAAGGCAGTATGATTAACAAATTAGACAAAAACAAAGAACGCGGTCGTAGACACGCTCGCGTAAGAAAGCACCTTAGTGGCACTGCCGAGCGCCCTAGACTCGTTGTATACCGTTCTTTGTCAAATATCTATGCGCAAATTATCGACGACACAAAGGGACACACTCTTTGTTCGTGCGGTACTGTTGAAAAGGCTATGCAAGACGCTATAAAAGGCAAGACTAAACAAGAGCAAGCCTACATCATCGGTGAAACAATCGCAAAGCGCGCTATGGAAAAGAAGATTAAACAAGTCGTTTTCGACCGCGGCGGATATATCTATACAGGTCGAGTTAAAAATGTCGCTGACGGCGCAAGAGCCGCAGGATTGGAGTTTTAGGAGGATATAATGGCAGAAGTTAAGAAAAACGATAAAAATCGTCGCCCCGACAACAAATCCCGCGGTAGACGCGACTCAAATAAACCCGTAGACGACGGTTTGGAAAAGGTTATGGTTGCAATCCGCCTTGTTCAAAAAGTTATCAAGGGTGGTCGTACGCCTAGTTACAGCGCTCTTTGTGTAGTCGGCGACAGAAAAGGTCGCGTTGGTATCGGTACAGGTAAAGCCCGTGAAACAACAAACGCGATTGAAAAAGGCTTTAATGCCGCAAAGAAGAATATGATTACCATTACTATGAATGGTACGACTATTCCTCACGAAGTTACAATGAAATATGGTGCTAGTACTATTGCGCTTAAACCCGCAAAGCAGGGTACTGGTGTCATCGCTGGTGGTGCCGCTCGTCCTGTTCTTGAACTTGCAGGTATTAAAGACATCACAGCAAAGAACCACGGCAGTAACAACAAAATTAACACTGTAAGGGCAACCTTCTATGCATTAAAGAGTTTGCAATCTGCCGAAGAAATAGCAGAAAACCGCGGCAAGCCCGTGGAAGACTTGTAGGAGGCAAAACTATGGAAGAAAAGAAAACAACAAAGCCTGCTACAGCAAGAACATCTGCAAAGAAAACTGCTAGCACAAAGACTGTAGCAGAAAAGACAAAAGCACCCGCAAGAAAAGCGGACAAGCAAGTAAAAATTACATTAATTCACAGTGCAATCAGCACTACACCTAAACAACGCGCAACATTAAAAGCACTCGGGCTCAAGAAAATTAACCAGACTAAAATCATGCCTGACAACGCTGCCGTTCGCGGAATGATAAAAGTAGTTGCTCATCTTGTACAAGTGGTAGAGTAGGAGGGAAAAATGGAATTACACACACTATCTCCTGCGGCTAACTCGAAGCACCGCGTGCGCCGTGTAGGTCGTGGTCGCGGTTCTGGCTTAGGCAAGACTTCGGGCCGTGGCGAAAACGGTCAAAACAAGCGCTCGGGTGGCGGAGTTCGCCCCTTGTTCGAAGGTGGTCAAATGCCTTTGGCACTCCACTTGGGCAAGCGCGGGTTTAGAAACGGAAAATTCAAAGCCGTTTACTCAATCGTAAATGTTGGTCAACTTGATTGTTTTGAGGAAGGCGCCGTTATAACCGCTGAAGTTCTAAAAGAAAAAGGAATTATCAGCAAAATTGAAAAAGATGGTTTAAAGGTGCTCGGCGACGGTAAAATTACAAAGGCTGTTACTATTAAGGCTGATAAATTTACCGAAACCGCTATCAAAAAAATTCAAAAGGCCGGCGGTACGGTTGAGGAGGCATAATGTTTCAAACACTGAAAAATGCGTTTAAACAAAAAGACATTCGCAAAAAATTACTTATTATATTAGGTATTATCCTTATTTATAGAATAGGCTGTTGGTTGCCAATTCCTGGACTTGATGTAGGCGCATTTAGCGCAATCGCGGGCAACGAAACAGGCTTTCTAGACCTACTCAGTAGTGTTTCGGGTGGCGCGCTCGCAAATGGCTCGCTACTCGCTCTCGGAGTAGTGCCGTATATCTCGGCATCAATTATAATGCAACTTTTGACAGTTGCAATACCAGCACTTGAAAGATTAAGTAAGAGCGGAGAGGACGGCCGCAAGAAAATCGCGTTCTATACGCGAATTGCAGCACTCCTGTTCTCAATTTTGCAGGCGGTCGCAATAGTCATAGCATTCTATGGCGATGGTGGCGAAAACTGCGTGATTAACCTTGATTTATTTGGCGCTGGTACTCCTGTGTGGATTGTTCCCACCATTATCTGCTTTATTTTAGTGGCTGGTGGTATGTTCACACTTTGGCTCGGTGAAAAAATCACTGACCAAGGCATCGGAAACGGTGTATCATTACTCATCTTTGTAGGTATCTTGTGTAGCGCTGGTTCAGCACTTTTAAACGCTTTCGCAGGCGTATTCAGTTCTGACCTTGACCAGTTGTGGAATATTCTTATATTCATCGCTATCCTTATTGTTGTGTTTGGGCTTATGGTATTTATCGACCAGTCTGAGCGTAAAATCCCTGTTCAATACGCAAAGCAAGTTAAGGGTCGCAAAATGTACGGCGGTCAATCTACAATGATTCCTATTAAGGTAAACAGCAACGGTGTGCTTCCTATCATCTTCGCAACAGCATTAGTAACATTCCCGCAGTTGATTACTCAAATGTTCTGGCCCGAAAGTGGTTTCTATATTTGGTGGTCTAACTGGCTAGGAACGGGTACACCGCTATACTTCGTGTTTAACGCAATATTTATCTTCTTCTTCTCGTACTTCTATGCTCAAATTACATTCAATCCCGAAGATGTCAGCCGAAACTTGCAACAGAACGGTGGATTTATCCCAGGTATTCGAGCAGGGCGACCGACAACAGATTACTTAAAGAAAATCAATAGCCGAATTACATTGTTTGGCGCAACATATCTAGCAGTAATATTCATTGTTCCAACCTTGATATTCTCGCTAGTACAAGGTCCAAACACAACTTCGCTTATGACCGCGTTCAGTGTAACTGGTATGCTTATCGTCGTAAGCGTAGCGCTTGAATTTGATAAACAACTCGACGCGCAGATGTTGATGAAAAGTTATCGTGGCTTTTTGAAATAGCGGCTTAAAGTAATACACTTAATACAATAATTTTATAAAAAATCTTTGCGAGAGCAAAGGTGATTGAATGGAACATTCAAGCACGGGGGAGTTTAATGAATTTAGCAATTCTAGGTCCCGCAGGTAGCGGGAAAGGCGAAAACACAGGCAAACTCGCCGAACGCTATCACTTAAAACATGTCGTTGTTGGCGACATAGTCAAAGCCGAAATTCGCAACAAGACCGAAGTCGGCAAAATTATGTACGAATATACGAGTGTTGGGCGTTTTGTCCCGAGTGATATTGTTATGCAAGTCCTTGCTTCGCAACTAAAAGATTTAGGCGAATATGACGGTTATATTATAGATACGGCTCCTATTAATATGGAGCAGTACAACAAAATGGATGTTGATGACCTTGATGCAGTTATCTCGCTTGAGGTCGAGGACAAAAACATTTTGCGTACCCGTACGCTAAACCGCTTAATCTGTCCGAGTTGTCGTCGAGTTACCAGTGTGTTTGAGTCGCCCGATGGCGTTTGCTCTCATTGCGGAGCAAAACTCGAACACCGCTATGACGACAATCTCGAAACGGTGAACTTCCGTCTAGCTCAATACGAGCGCGAAACTGTTCCCGTTCTCGAAGCGTTTGAAAAGGCAGGCAAGTTAATTCGCATTGACTCGTCGCTGTCTAAATCCGAGGTTTTTGACCAAATTTGCAACAAAATAGATGACTTTTTTGCAAAAAAGCCTTTAAAGAATTAAAAAGGTATGGTATAATATAAACTATATGAGTGGAATTAAAACGCTTACAAAACACCAAATCGAACTTATGCGCCAGAGTGGCGAGGTTATGAAGGGAATTTTTGTCGGCTTGCGCGACTTTATTAAAGCGGGCATTACGACAAAAGATATAGACACATGGTGCCATAACTTCATGCTCGCTCACGACTGCAAGCCCTCGTGCCTAGGGTATATGGGTTATCCTGCCGCTGTTTGTACATCGGTAAACGATGTAGTAGTGCATGGCATTCCGTCAGACGATGTCGTTCTTCAAGAAGGCGACATTGTTAGTGTCGATATCTGCGTTAATTACAAAGGTATCCACACTGATGCTTGCCGAACCTACGCAGTTGGCAAGATTTCGCCCGAAGCGCAGAAGTTAATCGATGTTACAAAACAGTCTTTCTTTGAAGCCATCAAAGGCTTAAAAGCAGGTAAGACTACTGGCGACATCGGCGCCGCTGTTCAAAGTTATGTCGAGGCAAACGGTTTTTCTGTTGTCCGCGATATGCAAGGGCATGGCATCGGCACTCATATTCACGAGGACCCGGGTATTCCAAACTTTGGTAAGGCTGGAAGCGGGGTAAAACTCCGTGAAAATATGGCAATCTGTATTGAGCCTATGGTAAACATGGGTTCATACCACATCAAAATCGACCGCGACGGCTGGACTTGTCGCACCCGCGATGGTAAATGGGCAGCGCATTATGAAAATACGATGCTTGTTACAAAAAGCGGTGTCGAGTTAATGACTCTCGAGGACGACGAAAATGAATAAAGCGTTTACTCTCGGTCAAGTCGTGCTCTCAATTTCGGGGCACGACAAGGGAAATGCGTATGTGGTGGTTAAAATAGAAGACACAAGGATTTTCGTAGCAGACGGAAAATATAAATTGCTTTCCGCTCCAAAGGCGAAAAATCCCGTTCATCTAAAAACTACTAATACCATTGATACTGAATTAAACAACAAACTAACAAACGGACAAAAAGTTAACGACCAGATGATTTATCACACATTACACACTTATTTAAAGTCGATAAAGGAGTAATAGTATGGCAAACGATGATTCAATCAAGGCTGAAGGAATTGTAATCGACGCGCTCCCTGGCGCGAACTTCAAGGTTCAACTTCCAAACGGTTATGTTGTAACTGCCTATATGGCAGGCAAGGTCTATAAATCACGCACTCGCGTGGTGGTAGGCGACAAGGTAACTGTTGTGCTCTCGCCATACGACTTATCTCACGGGCGCATTATATGGCGCGGCGACGCTCGCAAGCCAACCAACCCGTCCGGAAACGGCGAAAACTAAAACTACAAACAAGGAGAAAACAAAATGAAAGTAAGACCATCTGTTAAACCTATGTGCGACAAGTGTAAAGTAATTCGTCGTGAAGGCAAGGTTATGGTAATTTGCAAGAACAAAAAACACAAGCAAGTTCAAGGCTAATTTTAGCCCTTACATAACTAATTCTGCAAATCGCAGATTTGAAAAAGTAAACTTGCTTTACTTTGAAAATAATCGAAACGCTCCCGCGGCAATCGCGCGAAAATTTCGCGAGAGAGAGCGGTTCGCTTATATATTTTATATCAATTTTGAATTAGGAATTTTGAATTAAGGAGTTCCTAACTAATCTAACTTATTTCGGAGGAAATTTTCAATGGCTCGTATTGCTGGTGTAGACTTACCTAAAGATAAGAGAGTAGAAATAGGCTTGACCTACATCTACGGTATCGGCAAGGTAACATCTAATCAAATTTTGCAAAATGTCGGCATCAACCCCGACACGCGCGTAAAAGACTTATCCGAACAAGAAGTCGCTAAAATTCGTGATTACATAGAAAAAAGCGGCATTTTGGTCGAGGGTGATTTGCGCCGCGAAACAAACTTAAATATTAAGCGCTTGATGGAAATCGGTTGCAACCGTGGTATCCGTCATCGTCGCAACCTGCCTGTTCATGGGCAACGCACGAAAACTAACGCTCGTACGCGCAAAGGTCCTAGAAAGACTGTTTCTCGCGGAAAAGCAAAAGTTGGTAAAAAAGGTTAATATATAAGGAGTAAATTCTAAATGGAAAAACCAAGTAAAAAGAAAAGAGCAACTAAAAACCTCGGTGTCGGTGCTGCTCACATCAAATCTACTTTTAACAATAACCTAGTTACAATCACCGACCAAGCAGGCAATGTTGTTGCGTGGAGCAGTAGTGGTAGTCTTAAATTCCGCGGTGCTCGTAAAGATACTCCGTATGCCGCTCAACTCGTTGCAGAAGCAGCAGGCAAAAAGGCAAAAGATATGGGTATCAACCAAGTAGCAGTTTATGTAAAAGGCGCAGGCAGCGGCAGAGAAGCAGCAATTCGCGCTCTTACAAATGTTGGGTTAGAAGTTCTTTCTATTAAAGATGTTTCGGGCATTCCTTTCAACGGTTGCCGTCCTTCAAAACCCCGCAGAATCTAATTTAATTTAAGGAGTATATAAAAAATGGCAAAATACACAGGTGCCAACTGCAAGTTGTGTAGACGCGAAGGCTGCAAGTTGTTCCTTAAAGGCGACCGTTGCGTAACAGGTAAGTGCGCTATGGAGCGCAGACCTATGGTTCCAGGACAACACGGCGAAGCATCTTTGCGCAAGAAATCTACAGGTTATGCTTTGCAGTTGCGCGAAAAACAAAAAGTTAAACGCGCTTATGGAATTTTAGAGGCACAGTTCAAGAACTACTACCTCGAAGCAAAAAGACAAAAAGGCGCGACAGGCGAAGTTATGCTCTCTCTATTAGAGCGCAGACTTGACAATGTTGTTTATCGTCTCGGTTTTGGCGTTTCACGCTCACAAAGCCGCCAGATTGTAAACCACCGCCACATAACAGTTAATGGTAAGATTGTAAACCTTCCTTCTTATCAAGTTAAAGTCGGCGATGTTATCGCTGTAAAGCCAAGTGATGTTGACACTGCTTTGTTTAAAGACATTAAGGGTAGCAAGATTATTGCTCCTAAATGGCTCGAAGTCGACTCTGCAACTTTGACAGGAAAAGTTATTGCTAATCCTGCTCGCGACGACATCGACCTTAACATCAGTGAACACCTAATCATCGAGTTGTACTCGAGATAATATAGGAGGAAGTTATTTATGATGCAAATTGATAAGCCGACTATCAAGTTCGAAGAACAAAACAACGGTGCAGTCGCTCGCTTTACAATCGAACCGCTAGAACGCGGTTTCGGTACAACAATAGGTAACGCTATGCGCAGAGTTTTGCTCGGCGGTTTGCCAGGAGCAGCGCCTATCGCTATTCGCATTCAAGGCGTTCAGCACGAGTTTAGCGCAGTTCCAGGAGTCGACCTTGATGTTGCGGACATTGTTTTAAACCTCAAAACTCTCATTATCCGTACAGAAAACACCGACCCAAATTACAGAGCAACACTCACAATTCACGCAAAAGGACCTTGCGATGTAAAGGGTGCTGACATAGTTACACCTGAAGGTGTCGAAGTTGTAAACACTGATTTAGTGCTTTGTCATGTTACTTCGGGCGCGACTCTTGATATGGAAATCATTATCGGTCGTGGCAGAGGTTATGTCCTTGCAAAAGACAACAAGGATGCTTGCGACTCAATCGGTTACATCGCTGTTGACAGCATTTTCTCGCCAGTTAAAATGTGCGAGTACCATGTCGAAAGTGCGCGTGTTGGTCAAAACATTAATTTCGATAAACTCACTATGGAAGTTACAACAAACGGCTCAATTTCTGCAAAAGAAGTTACAAGCCTTGCCGCAAAAGTGTTGAATGACCATTTGGCATTGTTTATCGAATTAGTTGACAACATGACTAATCAAACATTTTTAGTCGCAAAGGAAGAGGACGAACAAAAGAAAATTCTCGACCTTTCGATTAATGACCTCGAACTCAGCGTTCGCAGCACAAACTGCTTGAAACGCGCAAACATAAATAATGTCGGCGACCTTACCAACAAGACTCACAAAGAGTTGGCAAAGGTTAGAAATCTCGGTAACAAATCTTTGGAAGAAATCGTTCAAAAGATTCACCAACTCGGCTTGAGTCTTAGAAACGACGACGAATAATTATAAGGAGAAAAATAATGGCTGGATACAAAAAATTGAGCAAACGCCCCTCTATCCGCGATGCGATTATTCGCAATCAGGCAACTGCGCTTTTGTGGACAGGTAAGGTCGAAACAACTCTTGCTCGCGCTAAGGCAATTACTCGCGTTGCTGAAAAGTGGCTTACAAAGGCGATTAACACTTATTCAGACACCGTTAAAGTCGAAAAAGATGTTATCATCGATGGCGTAACAACAAAGAAGCAAGTTATCAACGACGGTCCAAAGAAACTAGCAGCCCGTCGCTACCTTATGGCTAATGTCTACGATGTTCAAGAACAACGCGCTCCAAAAGAAGCAAAATCTGACTTCATCGCGCGCACAGAAGACATTAAGCACCCGCTTATCGAAAAGATTTTCAATGTCTATGCGCCTAAATACGCGCAACGCAACGAAGAGAACGGACAAGGTGGCGGTTACACACGCATTTTGAAAGTTGGCTCTCGTCGTGGCGATGCTGCAGAACGCGTAATCGTAACGCTTGTTGATTAATAAATTTAATACAGTGTGATAAAAAGTCCTTTTCGGGCTTTTTTCTTTTTTACTGCGAATGCACGACTTTTGTTTGTCTTTTGATGCGCAACTTGTTATAATTAAATTGAATGACGAAAAAATAAAAGAGTGCTAAATCTAATTTTTTATTACTGCGTAACATTTTAGATATCGATTATCCGCAAGCCCTTTTATGAGTACACGGCACACAAAAAAGGAGTGAAAGTTATGTGTGATACAATTTACATGAAAAAAGACGGTAAAGCGTATTTTGGTAAAAATAGCGACCGCTCGCCAAACGAAGCGCATATAATGGTGCGCGAACCCGCAAAAGATTATGAAAAAGGGAGCGTGTTAAAGGCAACTTATATCGAAGTTCCACAAGCAGAACACACTTACGAGTGCGTTTTGCTTAAACCACACTGGATATGGGGCGCCGAAATGGGCTGGAATGAGTTCGGGCTCAATATCGGCAACGAGGCAGTTTTTACAAATGTAAAACGCGAGAGTAAAAACGGGCTAATAGGTATGGATTTGTTGAGAATTGCTCTCGAGCGTTGCAAGACAGCGCGCGAAGCACTCGATTTAATTATAAAATTAATCAACGAGTATGGGCAGGTTGGCAACTGTGGCTTTGATAAAAAGTTTTATTATGACAACGCCTTTTTGATAGCGGACAATACCGAAGCCTACATTCTCGAAACGGCAGGCAGAAATTATGTTTACAAAAAGGCAGGCGACAAAGCGACTATATCAAATTGTTTTAGCATAACTACGGACTATGATTATGCATCAAACGGCTTTACAGGTGACTTCAAGAAGAAGTACCAAAATAATTTGTTTACACTTGTCGCTGGCGCAGAAAAAAGACGACAGACCTCATATGCTGCACTAAATGAAGAGGGTGAGCCTTTTAAAATTATGATGCAGGCACTAAAATCACATTCAAGTGAAAAAGTCGATATAAACACGAGTTCAACCGACAGTGTCTGCATGCATGCTGGCAATATGTTCGGCGACCAAACGACAGGTAGTTACTTTGGCGAAATCGGGAAGTGCTACTTTGTTACGGGGTCATCTTTTCCGTGCTTGTCTATTTATAAACCACTTTCACCAAAAGCATCAAACTTGCCAACTGATGAAAAAATCGCAGTTAAGTTCTGGCTCAAACGCGAAATGCTAAACCGCCATTTGATGAGCGGAAATATTGACGAAATTAAGTACTTGCTTGCAGCACAAGAACTGCAAGACAAAATTTTTAAAATGGTAGCAAACGCAAACACAATCGAGGAACTCGACAGCGTATCTAAAAAGGCATTTGAAATGGAAGAAAAACTCGTGAACGATTTTCTCGAAACAGTAAAGGACAAGCCGATAAAAATCAAAGGTGGCTTGTATTTCAAAAATTACTGGAACAAGAAAACAAGGGTTTTAAAAGATGCTTACAAAGATTAAAACGATTTTGGTTGCACCTGATAAATTTAAAGGTGGCCTTACAGCCGCGCAATTTTGCGAAATCGTAGAGCGCGAAACTGCTAAAATTTATCCTGATATGAAAGTTATTAAGTGCCCGCTCGCCGATGGTGGAGAGGGTAGCCTTGATTGCTTTGTAAAAAATACGAACGCCGAAATTATTTCAGGCGTTTTTACAAATGCTAATTTTGAGAGAGTTAAAGCAAGTTATGCGCTCGCAGATAAAACAGCGTTTATAGAATGTTCACAAACAGTGGGACTTGTAAATACGAAATACAAGAACCCAGCCAAAACTACGACATTCGGCGTAGGTGAGCAAATTGCCGATGCGATTAATCGCGGAGCAAATAAAATTTATCTCGCGCTAGGGGGAAGTGCTACAAACGATGCAGGTTGCGGAATGGCTGCTGCACTCGGGTTTACTTTTGTAGATACGAACGAAAATTCATTCATTCCTACGGGTGACACTCTTTGCAAAATTGCAAAGATTATTCCACCCGAAAAGAAAGTTAGTACCGAAGTAGTAGTATTATGTGATGTTGACAATGTCCTTTTTGGAAAATCTGGCGCAGCGTATGTTTACGCAAAACAAAAGGGCGCGACAAACGAGCAAATTAAATTGCTCGACCAAAATTTAAAATATTTTAACAATATTACGAAGGCTGATAACTTTGATTTCTCCAAAATAAAGGGTAGTGGTGCGGCTGGTGGTTTAGGTGCTGGCGCAATATATTTTTTGAATGCAAAACTTCAAAGTGGTATAGAAACATTTTTTGAAATTTCAAATATTTATTCAAAAATTCCAAACGCCGATTTGATAATCTCAGGCGAAGGGAAAATCGACAAGCAATCAAAACACGGCAAAGTAGTCTTTGAATTATTCAAAAAATGTAGGAATAAAAAATTTGTTGCTTTTTGCGGTAAAAACGAGTTAAAACATGCACCTTTTGAAATTATTGCAATAAATAACGAAAATGAAAGCCTAGAACACAGTATTATGCACACCGCACAAAATTTTGCAGAAAAGTTCGCGCTCTTTCTTAAAAGAATAAATTAATTTTTTGCAAAGTTTAATAATTGATTTTTTAGATGTTTCAAGTTAAGATAGTGAAAAGGAAAAGAAAATGTACTCAAAAGATGAGATTTATGAAAAATCTATTATTTTAATAGGGACTATCGGTGTAGGTAAAACTTTAATTAGTAACGCGCTCGGCAAAGAAACAGGACTGCCAGTAATTACAGCAGACTTATTGCGTGGTGCAACAAAAACGCAATTAGAACGAGATGAGAAAAAACAGAGAATAACAGAAAAACTCGATGCTCTCACTGATATTCTTTCACTTTTAAAAAATGAAGAGAAAATAAACAAAATAAAAAATGAGATTGTAGACCAAAAAAATGGTCTTTGGGCTGTGCAAAGGGACGAAGATATGAGTGCAATTTTGCCTAATATACATAATTATCATGATTTTGGCTACAACAGGACTATTTCAAAGTTCTTAGACGAGGCTTTCGGTTCAGTGGCTTGGCACTTTTATGAAAAAAGATTTGAAAATCTTCTTGTCGAAGAAATATTTGAACAAATAGATCGCCCTTGTATTTTTGATATGGGCGGTGGAATGGCGATTTCACTCGATGACGAGTATAAAAAATTAGAAAAACAATTCCGCGCTGCAAATAATGAACTTTTTGATAAATATTTCGATATGAGTAAAATCGATTTTGCATATACAAAGAAATTCTATGCACCATTTAAAAATGTAATTTATCTTCAATTACCTAATAACAAAGAAGAAAAGTCCACAGCAAATTTAGATAATTTAAATGAATTATTTATCAAGTCCAAACAGTTTGATGAAATAGGTAAGTATAAAATTAGCACTGATGGTTTAATTTCAAATAACGGTATCAATAAAGAGCGAGTGCAAGAAATAGTAAGCGAAATCTGCACAATTTCAAATACTCCACGAAACATAAAAATCAACACATTATAATTTATAACTATTTCATTTAAAACAGAAAACTTTTTTACTTATTTGAAAATGAGAATTTTACATCTAGTAGAGTTCTTATTTTTTTCTTGTTTACACTTGATTTTATTATTAGTTTATGTTATAATGAAAATATAAGCCATCATAGTATAAGGGTTAGTACACCAGCCTCTCACGTTGGTTATAGGGGTTCGAATCCCCTTGGTGGTACCAAAATAAAACTCCGCAAAATAATGCGGAGTTTTTTGTTGTATAGATTTGTTATGCGCTGTTATAGCATAAATACGATTATTAAGATTGTGCCGATTACACAAATAGCAAGACAAGTTAGGCTTACTATAAGTGCAGCAAGACCGATTTTGTGCTTATTTAACTTTCGTTGGTATACTGCAAATGTTATACTACTCAAAGTTGCACTTAAAAGAAAGACAAGAGCAAATGCATAAAATACGATAGCACCTATAAATGACATAATAGGCAGATTCGGCTCGTTTACAACATTTTGCGCACATAATGTAGCAACCACTACAAACACAATAACGCCAACCAAACCAACAGCCGGCAGTATTAGCGATTGTATTCCTAAGCGCTTAATGTCTTTTTGTTTTTCTTCGTCATACGCGCTTTTAATCATTAAATATTGAGCGCGTGCGCCGAAAAGATTGCTGAAAATTTTCATAAAAAACTCTTTTTAAACACTTTCGCTGTCAATATAACATAAAAGAAAATTTTAGTTAACAAAACATGAATACATGTGTTTTATACACTAGACAAATATTTGAAAAAGTTTTAAAAATTATTTCCTCTTAGGTTTTTATTAATTTAAATAATTTTAAATATACGGTTTATATTTCATAAAAATTTCACACAAGAAAACGAAAGTATAATATATTTAAATCAAAAGTATAATACAAAATGTAGTGCTATGCATACTATGCACTTAGTTTGTTTTTGATAATTATCACGAAAGTATACTATGCATTATATTGATACTACAATTTCCTGCAAATTTCGCATAAACAAAGAAGGTACAAGTGTAAAATATTTATTTTCACGCTTAATTTTATTTTGATTTTTTTATAAATTTGTTATAATAACCGAAAGGAGAGAAGCATGCTAAAATTAGTAGACATCAAGAAAGATTACGGCGATAAGGACTATGTCGTTCCAGCGTTAAAGGGTATAAATCTTGAATTTCGCGAAAGCGAATTTGTTTCGATTTTAGGGCCGAGCGGTTGCGGAAAGACAACACTTTTAAATATAATCGGCGGGTTAGATAAATATTCGTCTGGCGACCTAATCATAAACGGTCGCTCGACAAAAGACTATGCCGACAAAGATTGGGATGCATATCGCAATCGTACAATAGGTTTTGTATTTCAGGACTACAATCTCATTCCGCACTTGACCGTTGTCGAGAATGTCGAACTCGCGCTCACACTTTCGGGAGTTTCTTATAAAGAACGCAAACCGCGAGCGCTTGCCGCACTCGAACGAGTAGGGCTTGCCGAGCACGCGAAAAAACGACCGAACCAACTTTCAGGCGGGCAAAAACAGCGTGTAGCAATCGCTCGTGCGATTGTAAATAACCCTGATATAATTCTTGCGGACGAGCCAACGGGTGCGCTAGATAGTAAGACAAGCACGCAAATTATGGATATCTTAAAGGAGATTAGCGCTGACCGTCTTGTAATAATGGTTACGCACAATAATGAACTTGCTGACATTTACAGTACTCGCGTAATTAGTCTGCTTGATGGTGTTGTGGTGAGCGATACAAAGCCTTATGATTCAAGCACTGAAAGAAGCAATATTTTGGAAGCTGAAACTGCAAGCCTAGATGCAAACAAAGATACAAATCTTCAAGAACCCGAAAACCAGCAAACAGAAAATGACGATAATCAAAAGAAAGATAAACTTGAAAAAGCCAAAACAAGTATGTCATTTATTACTGCTTTGTCGTTAAGTTTGAAAAACTTGTTTACTAAAAAGACTCGAACAATCCTTACTGCGCTCGGCTCAAGTATCGGCATAATCGGAATTGCGCTCATATTATCGGTAAGTAATGGCTTCAATATCTACATTGCGAATATGCAACGCGACAGTTTGTCTACAATGCCTATAACAATCGGTCAGTCCGTTCTTTCACTAGATTTTGAACAAATTAGTAATTCGATAGAGAGCGGGAACCCTGAAATGACGGACGATAAAATCGCATCATATGTTCCGGGGCCAAGTGCACTTTATCATTTTAACAACATAACACAAGACTATATGACATATCTAGCGAACACAGACCCGACTACTTATACTTTTATGACATATCGCTATAATATGACTTTTAATATTGCGAAACACGACGGCGATGAGTTTAGCTATCTTGAAGGTGTTAATCTCTTCCAACTTGCTGATAATACAGATTATTTAAACAATCAATATCCGCTTGTTGCGGGGCATTATCCAACACAAAACAATGAAATTTTACTAATTTTAAACAGCAACGGCACTATTAGTGAGAATCTGTTATCTCAACTCGGTATTGCCAAAGGGAACGGGGAAGCATACGAATATGAGCCCGAAGATTTGTTAAATAATACTTACAAAGTGATTTTAAATAACGAAGCGTATGCCGAAGTTACCCCTACTCATTATGAAAAACTAGATTTGACCGAAAGTATATACAATAACGAAAACGCAATCGAACTAACAATTGCTGGAATTGTTAAAAACGACAGCATGTCAAGTCAATTTGATATGTCGAGCATGCTCGGCGGTTCGAATGATTATGAAGGCATAGGGTACTTGAATACGCTCGCTGACTACATTCACGAACAAAACTATAATTCAAATATCGCAGTTGCACAACGCGCAAATCCGACAATTGATATTACAACAGGTGACCCTTTTCGTGCGAATATTTATCAAACGGTCGAAGATTTATATCTTGATGCTCTTCAAAATTTAGGTGGCTATGAGTTGCCAACGAGCATAAGCATTTACACAGACACATTCGAAGCAAAAGCGGAGTTGCTTGCATATCTTGATGCTTATAATATCGGGCTAGATGAAGATGACCAAATTTTATATACCGATACAAGTGAAATAATATCAGAAACATTTAGTACAATAGTTGATGCAATTTCAATCGTTTTGATAGTGTTTGCCGCAATTAGTTTAGCTGTGTCGAGCATAATGATAGGAATTATAACTTATGTATCGGTAATCGAGCGCACAAAAGAAATCGGCGTTTTGCGAAGCCTCGGCGCACGCAAGCGCGACATTGCTCGTGTGTTTAATTCTGAAACATTCTTAATCGGGCTTACATCTGGTATACTGGGAATTATCATAAGTCTAATTTTACTCATTCCTATAAATCTGATAATTTCTTCGCTTGCTGCGGGGGTAGAAGTATCAGCAATTATGAACCCGTTGCATGCATTAATTTTGATTGCATTAAGCACTGTTTTGACACTTATTGCAGGACTTATTCCTGCAAGTATTGCAAGCAAAAAAGAACCTGTAAAATGTTTGCGTGCAGAGTAAAATGTATTGAAATTTCTAGTATCAAATGCTTTGTTAATTAGAAAACAAGGGAGTTTTGGTATTATTAAGAAAAATTGTATTTATGTAAAAAATAGATAAAAAACGCCTTTTTATAGTACTATGCGCTAGTGTTATGCATATGAATTTGTGCATAATACATATGCATAGTACCTAAAATTAGAAACAAAAGAGAAAAGCCATGAAATGCAAATTTATATTACATTGTGAAGATTTAATATTGTACTCGTTCATCGCGCGCAAAATTTTCTCGTACGCACAAAATACAGAAAAAGAAACACTACCATTGTGTTTCTTTTTTCAATATAGGTGGCTGGCGTGATAGCACATTTTCGACCAATCTTCTTTGCTTTCCTAGGGCTTATGTTTGGCTTGTGGCTAATGAAACTCTACTACTACAACAGTCCTTATTTTCTCTATGCCGTTTTGGCAGCTTTCGTCATTGTATTTATATTCATATTATTATGGTTTGCAAACAAAGATAACAAATTCTTTCAATTCTTTCATAGCATTAGATACAAATATTTTATAATCGCTCTTTTTACCATGTTTGGTTCTGGTCTATATCTTATATCGACTGCGGTATACACTCTTGACTTTCACCCTGATGAAAATGTTACATATGGTGTTGTAGGGGCAATCGACACAAATTACATTCAAACTGAAAAAGGAACATATTTCTTTATTTCAAATGTTTCCGTTCTAAATGAAAGTGATGTAATAGACTTGAAGCGTAACTTGTATGTCTATATTTCGCACGCGGAAAACGGAGCGCCAACCGAGGAGCAAATGTCTTTAATCTTACCGGGTAACATTATTTTGTTTTCTGCTGAAATTGTCGAAGCACCAGTTTTTGATGCTGATGAAATAAATTACTTTGCGTTTCGTAATAATTTTGAACATGCCGCTTACATTGAAATTGGAGATATTTTAGTTACGGGCGGGCAGATGGGCTTTCTTGATTCTGTCCGTGAATATATTCGCGAAATGTATCACAATTACATGGACGATAGATATGCGGGGCTCGCGTTTTCGGTGTTGGTCGGCGATAGAACTGAACTTCCGCGTGATATTTCGGATAATTTTTCAATTTCGGGTATAGCGCATGTGGTTGCAGTCAGCGGGTTAAATACCGCCTTTATTATGATGTTGCTTTTATGGCTTCTTAAAAAATTAAAAGCAAATCGGTGGGTGAAACTCATAACAGTAATTGTCGTTTTGGTGTTTTATGCTTTGCTGTGTGATATGACACCGAGTGTTGTTCGGGCAAGTTTAATGTCAATATTTTTGCTTGTTGGTACGCTTTTCGGCAAACAAGCCGACAAATTAAATAGCATTTCGCTTGCTGGAATTGTTACGCTTTTGTTTTCGCCTGTAAGTTTGTTTGATTTAAGTTTCTTGTTAAGTTACACGGGTGTGTTTGGGATATTTTTACTCTATCCAGTCATGCAACGCGCTTTTAGGTTTTTGAAGTGGAGGAAATTAATCGATGCTACCGCGCTTACTGTTTCCGCAACAATCGGTACTGCACCACTCGTTATAAACGCGTTCGGCTACTTTTCGCTAATCGGGTTTGTTGCAAATCTCGTACTCGTTCCACTTTTTGGTTATGCTTTTATGATACTTTTTGTTGTTACGCTTTGCGCGCTTATAATTCCGTATATTGCGGGCACTTTATATGTCTTTCAATACGGCTTTTGGCTCGTTGATAAAGGCGCTATGCTGTGCGCAAGTGTTCCATTCGCGAATGTTACTGTCCCGAAAACAAATGAATTTGCGCTCGCTTGCTATTATCTAGGTACCTTTGCGGCAAGTCGTTATAATTTAGTCAGCCAAAAGACAAAAGTTATATCGGTTGTGTTGTGTTTTTCTGTGTATTTTGTCTGTCTTATTATAGGGTATTTTCTTCTTTACAATTCAATTTTGATATGATAGAATGAAAATATATTGACTAAATTCTGCAATAAAACCAAGCAGAAAGTGTACGCAAAATGGCAAAAGTGCCGTGCGGAATTACAAAATTTGTTTAGTGCGGTGGAAAATGAAATTTCAAGATTTAAAAAAGAGTTTAGCGAGCGGTGTAAAAAACCTTTATTATATTAAGGGCGATGATGCCTTTTTAAGACACAAAGCGCAAGAAATGATAGAGAACGCTGTTGTAACGCTCAAAGATTTGAATATTCAGCGCTTCGATGATGAGAATGCAAACGCTTTTGATATCGTTGGAGCGTGTCGCGCGTTGCCGATGATGGATAAATATCGTGTAGTCGTTGTGAAAGGGGGCTTCAAAAAAGCCGATGAAACTAAACCGCTTGTTAAATACGCAGAGAACCCGAACGCTACAACTGTTTTGATTGTCGTTGATGAAAATGGTGCCGCGCTATATAAAAGTTATGCAGCGCTTGCGGAACTCGTTGATTGCTCGCGCCTTGACCCTGCGATGTTGTCGCGATTAGTGTTAAGTGAACTTGCGCGCTTTAAGACAAAAATTAACTCCGATGCTCTCGAAGTCTTGATTTCGGCATGCAACTATGACTTTACTCGAATTAATAATGAAGTGATTAAACTTGCAAATCTTGTCGGCTCGGGCGGAACGATTACGCGCGCCGATGTAGATAATAATGTCGCGCGCGAAGTCGAGTATGATATTTTCGAATTAAGTAAAGCGGTGAGTGTAAAGAACGGGAAGCGCGCACTTCAAATTGTGAAACAACTTTTAGAGCGAAAAGAATCGCCGCAAATGCTCCTTATGCTGATACAAGGGAATTTCCGCCGAATGTTTTACGCCACTGGCTCAAAAGAAACAAATGCTGAAATTGCTTCTAAACTCGGCATAAAAGAGTATTCAATTAAAATCGCGCGCGAGCAAGCGCGGGCTTTCCCGCTTTCGAGATTAAAGAAAATCCTTGATTTAGGCGCGCAACTTGACTATGAAATCAAGTCGGGGCAGATGAATGAAACTAATGCACTTTTATACTTTGTCGCAAATATTTGTGAATAATTTACTTTGCTTTTTTAAAGTTGGTTAAAATTTCATATTCAATAGTCTTACAGCCCTTTGCAATGTCTTTTGCGGTAATTTGTGCGTTTTTGTCAGTCCCTAGAATTGTTGCATAATCGCCGATTTTTGCATTCGTTTTGCTTACATCAATTATAGACATATCCATGCAAATATTAGCGACAAATCGGCACTTTTTGCCATCTACAAGTACATATCCATGGCGCGACCAAATGCGCGGAACTCCTTCGCCATAGCCGATTGCAATGGTCGCGATTTTCATATCGTGCTTTGCTTTGTGCTTGTTTCCGTAACCTATAAATTCGCCAGCCTTTACGCTTTTTATAGATACAATTCGCGCCCGAACTTCCATAACGGGCTTGACTTTCGGCATGCCATATCCATAAAGCCCGATGCCAACGCGTACCATATCATAGCATGGATTGTCTGCATAAAAAGCCGAGTTGCAAAGGTGCTTCAAAACATTTACAGGAGCAAGGTCGGCAAATCGTTGAAAGAGCATAATTTGCTCATAATTGCGTTTTGAGTATGAGTCGCCACTGCCTAAATGGCTAAAAAGTCCCGCAAGTGTAATGTTTTCGAACTTGCGCAATCTCTCAAAAAAACGATAAAGTTCGGTAACACTGTTTAGCCCGAGCCTGTGCATTCCTGTATCTACTTTTATATGTATAAGCGCTTGCCTGTTTGCCTTTTTTGCATAACGAGAGAGAAGGAGAAGTTCGTCTTCGCTTTCAAGACTTACTTCAACGCCTAGCCGCAGGGCAGTAAGTAAGTTTTTTGTCGATAGCGCACCGAGTACTAAAACCTTTGCGCTAGGAAATTCTTTTTTTAATGCAACCGCTTCGGTGTTATTAGTTACTGCAAAATAGTCGACAAAATTGTGTATTAACTCGCAAACTTCGCTCATTCCATGCCCGTAAGCATCGCATTTTACCACGGCACAAAACTTTGTGAAATTAGGCAACATCTCGCGAATAACTCGAACATTATGAAGTAAGTTTTCGCGATTAATCTCAAAAACAATATCTTCCATAATAGTTTTTATATGATAAAACTAAAAATTTTGTTTAATTAATTGCTAAATCTTTTGTACTGTTGTAGAATGTTTCTAGGAACTCAAAAATCTAAGGAATATTATGCAATCTGACGAATTTATTTATAATTATGATTTGTTGCTAACGAAAAGTTCAAAAACAGAAGCAGAAACAATTTTACCGCTACTTAAAAAGACATACGACGAAATTTTTAATAATGTAGATGACGAAACTCAAGCCTTGATAGATGTGATAAATAACGAGGATATTAAGGAAATTTTGGATTATGCAAATTATGCAAGGAAAAGGTGTTCAAATTTTGTCGTGTTTGGAATAGGAGGCTCCTCACTCGGCACAAATGTTATTTTCCGCGCCCTTAAACCTCAAAACTATAATGAGTTGCCAAGAAAAGTTCGCCGCGGTCCGCGTTTTTATATTGAAGATAATGTCGACCCTGAAAGTTTTAATTCACTATTAGAAAGTTTAAATTTAAGAAAAACGATATTTTGTATCGTTAGTAAAAGTGGAGAAACGATAGAAACGCTTGCTCAATTTTATGCAATTTTGGAAAAAGTGAAGGAAGAAGTAGGCGAAAAGTGGGCAGAACATTTTGTCATAATCACGGGTAATAACGGAGCAGAGTTAAATAAAATTGCTCTTGAAAACAGCATAAAAACTTTTGAAATACCCAGTAAACTGGGCGGACGATTTTCAGTTTTAAGTGCTGTTGGACTTTTGCCGAGCGCCGTTCTGGGAGTAGATATTCAAGCCTTACTTGATGGCGCTCGCCAAATGCTCAATATTGCACGAAATGAAGACTTTTTGAAAAATGCACCACTTTTAAGCGCTGTCCTAAATTATACACACTACGCGCAAAATAAAAATATTGCGGTATTATTAACATATGCTAGCGCGCTTGGCAGTTTTGGAGATTGGTTTTGTCAGTTGTGGGCTGAAAGCCTAGGAAAACGCAATTTGGCAACTGACTCACGAGAAGGACAAACACCACTTACCGCAATAGGTACGAGTGTTCAACACAGCCAATTTCAACTTTATATAGACGGGCCGCAAGATAAAATTATAACTGTTTTGGGCGTAGAAAGTTTTCGTAAAAATATTGAGTATAGCAGCGATATATTAAATAAAAAAATTTCATTTGAACATCTTATCAAGACGGAACGCGATGCATCAATTCAAGTTTTGTCTAAAAATGGTATTCCATGTGAGATTATAACTCTTTCTAATATCAACGAGAAAACTCTCGGAAAATTGTTTGTTTTTTATTTGTTTAAGACAATCTTTTCGGGGAAATTGTTGAATGTTAATCCGTACGGACAGCCTGCTGTTGAATCGGTGAAACAAACAATAAAGGACATTTTATAGGCACAAGAAAGGGCGAATTTTTCAAAATCTATAAAAATTTAGTCTAAAACTCTTGATTAAATTAATTAGTTGTGATATTATTATCAAAGTTCATTAAATAATTATCACATGGATGATTAGCTCAGTTGGTAGAGCAACTGACTCTTAATCAGTGGGTCTAGGGTTCGAGTCCCTAATCATCCACCAAACAAGAACGGAGTATCAACTCTGTTCTTGTTTTTTTGAGCGAAAAAGTTTTAAGGGGCTCGAACGGGCGCGCCCGAAAAAGTTGCCAGTGGCAAGTTTTTAGCGCCCCGGCGTGAAAGTGTAGCGGTAGCGAAACGGAGCGAGTCCCTAATCATCCACCAAACAAGAACGGAGTATCAACTCCGTTTTTTGTTTTTCTCAAAATTTTTCAAATTGTTGTTAAAATCGTTAGGAAAATTTGTAAGATTATAGTAGAATATAGTGTATAAAATAGTTATATTGTCAAAAAATAGTCTTAAATTCATGGAGGTATGTAATGACGGAGAACAATTCAGGCAACAACAATTTTTCGCCTAATAACACAAATTTAGGCAATTCTCCGACAAACTCTGCGGCGCAAAATCAAGGGCAGGCGAACCCACAAACTCCAAATCAGCAATATAACAATACTCAAAATACAAATATGCAACAAAATCCCGCTTTTCGCTCCGCTCAAAACACCGCAGGACAGGGAGTAAACCCTCAGTTTGCACAAAACCAAACTCGCCCTAATGCGCAAACCCCGCAGGGTGCACCTCGTGGCGTAAATCAAGGGCAACCGAACATGGCTCAAGCCCCTAAAAACGCCCAAATGCCACAACAGAATTTTGAAAATAAAAAAGTCTTAACCGAAGAGGACAAAGAACGCTTGCGTGCCGTGAACAACGGTAACGCCGAAATCAAAAAGTTAAAAAAGCGTTATAAAAAAGCAACCTTAACAGAAAACGCACGCCCGCTATATAAGGTACGCCGCTTGTATTCAGCACGCCTTTCACACAGATTATATTTTGAACACATGCTCGAAATTGCACGCTTGCGTGCTCTTGCAAGTGAAAGCGGGAAAAAAGGTGCTGCGCTCATCGGTGCCGCCGCTAAAAAGACAAGAAACCTAGTAGCAGCGCTTTTAATCGTGTTCGCGATTTTAGCCGTAATCGGTACAGGTACTCTCGTAACAGTGCTTGTCATCAATCAAGACCAAAGAGATTTAAACCTTGCCGAACGACTTGAAATAGTGGGGCAGAACGAGTTTGAAGCCGATATAAATAATTACCAACTCGGCACCGACACAGGCAGAAAATTGTCCGTTTTAAACAACGATGTGCAAAATGTGCTTCTTGCATTGCATGTAACTATTGAGCCAAACGAAGCCTTGAAAAACGATATTGATTCGGGAGCGACTGATTTAACCCTTGAACAGTTAGAATGGAACCCGAACATTGTCAACTCAAACAACTGGTTTATACAAGGCAACAACCTTTATTACATAGGCAGTCTTGAAATAGGTGATGAACTTCAAATTTTCGATGACTATAATCTCGACCTTCGCGACGGTTACGACACTTATAACGAATGGTCTAACGGTAGATACGGCGTTGTCTTGAATTTCAGTATTGAATACCACAGTCAAGATGCAGTCAACCTTGATATTCTTAACTGGCCACAAGGTTGGAAAGATGCATATAGCGCACTTGCTTAAAAGTATAAATAATCTCGCAGGCGGATAGTTTGCGAGATTATGTTTATATAAAAGGAAAATTTGCTCGGTATTCTTGACACAAATTTGTATATAATATAGTATAATATTGTCATGAAAAAACAAAAACTAAAAACAAACTAAAAACCAAAAAGGGAAAAGATGACAGCAAAATCATTATCAATAAAAATCATATTACCGCTTTTGATAATCGCGCTTGCAGCAGTCGTGTTTACTGGCTGTTCAGTTGCCACGCCCGAAGTAACAATCAACGGGCATACGGCTACATGGCGCGAAATTAGCGATGCCTACGCATATGAAGTCAATGTAAATGACACAACCTTTCAAACTAGTGATACAAGCGTAAACTTAATAGAGTACATTCAAGGAAACGGCTCAGCAACCGTCCGTGTTCGCGCGCTCTCAAACTCATTTTTCTCATCATCTTCGGGCTACTCTGAAGAAATCACCGTTTCAACATCAGCCCCGCGCTTAAATGCTCCGCAAAACTTCAATATAACCGTTGACGAAAATGTCTACACTCTTTCGTGGGACTCTGTCGAGAACGCCGACCACTATTGTATCAGCCTTTCGCTAAACGGCAGTAATCCACAATACTTGCACACAGATTCGACAACTTTTAAAATCTCTGGTCAACTCGAAGCAGGCGGGGAATACAGTGTCGCAGTCTTCGCTTATGCCGACAATATAAACGAGTTTGCTCCTTCGCTTTACTCAAATTCGGACTCGCTCGTATACCGTTCAATGCTCGAATACCCCGACAATGTCGAAGCAACTATAACTTCAAATAATGGCGTGTATCTCACATGGGACACGGTCAAGGGCGCAAGCGGGTATAATGTCAGCGTGTTAAACGGCGATACTTATTCAACAAATACTACATCAATCACTCTTGACCTTGATTTGAACTCGGGAGATATGGCAGTGTTGTCCGTGCAAGCAGTTAGCAACGATGAAACTTACCGCCTTAACTCCGCGTTCTCGGACTCAGTTGCTATTTACACAAACGCACCTCAGTCAAGTTATGCGAACAAAAAATATAATCTCGGCACAACAGAATTTGATTTGGTCGCCGACAGTTATAGCGAACTCGAAACAATCATCCACCACGGGCTTTACTACCGTATTGAAAATATAGGCTACTTCGCAAACTATACAGGCTATTCAACCAGCGACTTCGAGCGCGCCTTGCAGTCATATGTCGAAATTAAATATATATCCTATAATAGAATTCCCTCGCGCAACAGTTACGGCATGTATCAACTCACAATTTCAAACTACTACCACACCGCACACCCGACTAGCATTGCAACAGGTAATAACACTGTCGAGCAGGATACCGATGTCGTGCCGACTTCTTATACCGACACCCCGAGAGCAGACGACTTCGACGACTTCAAAATCAATAACCGCACAACTACTATGATGGTCTACAATTCTGACCAACTTTATTACGCCATCGAAAACGGCGCCCGCCCGACTTTCCCAAACTCATCAGCACCCGCTTATATTGCATATGAAGCAGCAAAAGATGTCTTGCGCGAGATTGTCGACGACTCAATGACCGACTACGAAAAAACTCTCGCAATCTTCGACTGGCTCTGCTATACTGTAAAATATGATTATAATCTCGTTGACCTTACAGCAACAATAACCGACCAAACTATCTATGACTACCGCGGATTTTATATAGAAGGCGTTTTATTTGATGGCGGGCAGGCAGTCTGTGATGGTATTGCAAAAACCTTTGCTCTACTCTGCGGCCTTGAAGGCATAGACTGCTACAAGGTTACAGGTACTTCTGGTGATGCTGGCCACGCATGGAATAAAGTTTTCCTTGATATGAATGGCGACGGAACGGGCGAGTGGTACGCCCTTGATGCTACATGGAACGACTTAACCGAAGTAGCAGGGAACACCTACACCGAAACCCTTTCACACCAGTTTTTCTTGACTACCGATGCTTATCTTACTTTAAATCAACACACAGAAACTTCACCACTAACTCACACGGCAAATACTCCTTTTGACTACTATTCATACACAACCTATGACGGCACGCATTCATTATATATTACAAATGTAAACGAATTAATGAGCCTTATAAACTATGTTAATAACAATCCCGAGATTACTTCATTTGAGTTCAAAACAATCCTGCCATATACCACAGTTTCAAAAGGATTAAGCACGGCTTTAGACTCTAATTATAGCCCATTGACAGACTACACAATTTATATAATAAAACTTGTTTAATTTATAAAAAGGCATTTTATAGCATCATGATTTTTATCATGGTGTTTTTTTGTTACGCGGGGGCGGGCGTTTGCGTTTTTCAAGCGCGGCACGTAAGGCGCGCAAACAATTTCAAAAATTCGAAATTGTTAAACGCCC
>CALWEW010000005.1 GCA_944377415.1 uncultured Clostridia bacterium | reverse complement strand
CCTTCCGCCTAAAATGGCCTGTCGTCTAGTAATTGAAGCAGGCGTAACAGCGGGGTGGTACCGTGTCGCTGGTGCCGATGGTTATGTGTTAGGAATTGATGAATTTGGCGAAAGCGGAAAGCCAAAAGACCTGTATAATAAATTTGGCTTTACATTACCAAATATTGTAAAAATTATGGATAAACTTATAAAAGAAAATAAAACTTTAATAGAATCTATTATTTAATTTTATGTTTAAAAAGTGTCTCTTTGGTGCAAAATCGAACCAAGGGGACTTTTTATATGCGTAAACCAACAATGGATTTAAACGAAGTAAAGGCTGAAATATTAAAATTAAAAGGCAAGTATGTCGAAATGGCAGTTAACAAGGGA
This sequence comes from uncultured Clostridia bacterium, assembly GCA_944377415.1. Lineage (GTDB taxonomy): Bacteria > Bacillota > Clostridia > Christensenellales > UBA1242 > UBA7867. Next base: position 52,214 of record CALWEW010000005.1, on the reverse strand, counting down.
AGACGAAAAATCACAAAGTATGAAGGCGTACTTGAAGATATTTATAATTCGGTCTTTGTTGTAAAAGTTATGAATGTAGCGAATGTAGATAAATTGAGTTATAGTTATAGTGATGTTCTTTGCGGAGATGTAAAAATCGCTCAAAAGGAAGTCAACCAGCCTAATTAACTATAAACTTTTTCTTTTTTGTCATATTCAACTAACTCCTAAAATAAATTAGTGTTAAGAAAGTTTTAGGAGGGCAAAATGGCATTTGAACCAAAAAGTGCGGATTTTGAATTAAAGTATGCGAAAACTATAGGAACAGAAACTGTACCCGTTGCAATGACACTTACTAACGGTGAGGGGGTAATTTCGCGCGTGGTATCTATACATTCAACACCGTATGTAGAGCAGGTTGTTGCGAATACAGGGAGCGTGCAAATAGATGGTAAACTCTGCGCAAAAGTTATAGTTGAATTAGTTGATGGCGGTTACTCGTGCCTCGAAGGTACGACAAATTTTTCTATTCATAATATGAACGCGGAAATAACGCCCGAAAGCGAGATTTTTGCGCTTGTTTATAATGTTGGTGTGAATAATGTGCAGGCATCGGAGCAGTCCGTAACTTTGTCCGTTAATGTTTTAGCGCGTATCAAAATGCTGTGCGCCGAGCGCGTGAAGTATATTGAAGATTTGCCCACCGCACAAGTAAAAAGAGAAAGTTTAAATTATAGTGACATTGTTGCGGCAACAACTCAAGAATTTGAACTCGAAACAGAATTTGATTTGCCGTCATCCATTAGTAAAATTTTGTGTGTTGAAAGCAGACTTGCTTTAAATAGGGTGGAAGCAGGAACAGATGTTATTACACTTGCTGGTGAAATTTACTCAAATTTAGTATACCTAACAAATGATGAACAGCCAAAACTTAAAAATCAACGCTATGTACAAACATTTTCACATGAATTACTCGCAAATAACATTACCGCCGATGACCGAGTTTCTGCAACTATCCAAAATTGCACACTATCATATGAAGTGCAGGGCGAGTTAAACAGTGCAAAAAGCACAATAATTTTGAAAAATACATGCAAAACTAATATTTTTGTGTATCAAAACAAATCTGTCGAGTTGATAGGCGATGCATTCTGTCCTAATTATTTTCTAAATAGTGAGTATTCGTCTTTTATTTCGCAGGAATTTAGTGGCACAGAACTAACATTTGAAAAGGTAGATGGCTCGATTACTCTTGGGGAAGACTCTGCTCGAATTGACCGAGTGCTAAGTGTGAATGCAGGTAATGTCGTAGTAAAGAACTATGAAGTGGCAGAAAATGAGGTGTCAGTTAGTGGTGTGTTAACTAGCAATATTATTTATACGCTTGATGATGACACAGGTTCGACACAATCGGTTTTTGCTGAAGTGCCTTTTAATGTAATTGTAAAACATGACGGTATTAACGAAAATAGTGAAATCACTCTTAATGTTGTGCCAAAAGAAATAGAGGCTCGCAATAAAAAATCAAAAGAAATTGATATTTTAGCAGAAATTGCGATAGAATTAACCTTTGCAAAAAACAAAAATGACGGTATTTTACAGTCAATGTCGTTAGGGGATAAACGCCCTACAAACACAAGTGCAATCGGATTATATATTATTCCCGAAGCAGAAGATTTGTGGAGTATTTCAAAAGCGCTTGCTATTCCTAGCGAAATGATAATGGCTCAAAATCCTGACTTAACTTTTCCTATAACGAGCCCACAAAGGATAATTATTTACAAAGAAAAGCATTTATAAAGTGGGAGTGTCGTATGTAAGATTTGTAGTTTATTAAATCAAAACTCATAAAAATCAAGTTATTTATGCGCAAAATATGTATTATGTCGGGTACTATGCACTGCATAGTACCTTTTGTTTTACTTTTTATTTAATTTTTGTTCTTTTGTGAGGCATCGAGATAGTTTTGTTATAAATTGAATTTTTAGAGTATAACAATTTTCCTTACTGTCAATTATTTATAGTATCAGTTAATAAATGTTTTATGGCTTAAAGTAACACATTATTCAATAAAAATAAGGTAGGTAGTATTATGGTAAAACAAATAGGAATTGCACTTTTGGTGATTTTAGCAATAGTCTTAGGAGTTGTAGGTGTTAGTGTGGGACAGGGAACTGAATTAACTCCCGATTCGTTTTTGAGAATACATATTCGTGCAAACAGCAATTCAAATGATGACCAAAATGTTAAATATCTCGTAAAAGATGCGATTACAGAATATTTAACGCCGATTTTAAGCAATGCGACCGACAAACAAACTGCTATGAATTTAATTTCGCAAAATTTAGACGAAATAAGTGAAGTTGCATGTTTAGTTTTAGAAGAGAACGGCTATACTTACGGAGCGAAAGCGGTTTTGCGAAGCGAATATTTCCCAACACGCTGTTATGATAATGTGGTTTTAGAAAGCGGGGAATATGACAGCCTAATTGTCGAACTCGGTTCGGGAACAGGGGATAACTGGTGGTGTGTCGCGTATCCGCCACTTTGCTTCGTCAATGCAACCGATGATGGAACGGAAAATGTTGTATACCGTTCAAAATTGCTAGAAATTATAAAATCTTTCTTTGGAGGTTAAAATGAGCGAAAAAGGTATAAAAATACTTAAAAGCTTAGGAATGTTTTTGTGTCTTGCTGCAATTGTTGCTGTGGGAATAGTGGGAATTTATAACCCTTTGACATACAATGTTGAGCAAGTCATTGAAACAGGACTAACAACTTCGCAGATTAAAACAATTCAACAAAAGTTGAAAAATTGGGGCTACTATACAGGAAATGTTGACGGTATTTATGGTTCGCAAACTCGTGCCGCAGTGCGTTGGTTCCAACAAAATAACGGTTTGAGTGTAGACGGAATTGTCGGCAGTCAAACTGCGGCGGCTTTAGGTATGAATTTAAGTAGCCAAAGTAGTAATGACCTTTACTTACTTGCAAAGTGCATTTACGCAGAAGCACGCGGTGAACCGTATGTTGGGCAGGTTGCAATCGGTGCCGTAATTCTCAACAGAGTAGAGAGCAGTTCATTCCCAAACACAATTTATGGAGTTATTTATCAACCGTATGCTTTTACTTGTGTGAACGACGGACAAATTAATCTTGAACCAGACCAAACAGCCTACAATGCAGCACGCGATGCATTAAATGGTTGGGACCCAACTTATGGCGCAATTTACTACTACAATCCTGACACCGCTACAAGTAGTTGGATATGGTCAAGAGAGATTGTTGTTACCATAGGGCGACACAATTTTGCCAGATAATTTTTTGCCATCTAGCGCGCATCTACTTCGTCGTTCGGTTATTTTCGACCGCTAGCGTATGTCATTATACGCGGCGCGCCCGAAAAAACCTGCACTTCTCGTATCTGCCACGCTATCTGGCAAAAAATGCGGCGTCTTTTTGCAAATTACTTCGTCAATTTTTTTTGAAATTAAATAAAAGGAGAGAATATGAAAAAGGGAGCGATAATTGGTATTACACTTGCTTGTGTTTTGGTGGCTGGTGTAATCACCTTTACTGGCGTTCAGTGGGGGCTGACCGCCAATCAACTTGGCTCGTATAAGATGCAACTCGAATATGTTTACGAGCGAAATTTTTATGAACTTGCAGATAATATCAACAATATAGAATCTAATTTAAGTAAACTTAGTGTATCAACGGACAAATCTGTACAAGAAAAATATCTTGCGAATATTGTAGCACTTTCAAATTCTGCGCAAGACAATTTGGCAACACTGCCTATTGACCACAACGCAATAAACGACACAACAACATTTATTAATCAGTTAAGCGGTTTTGCGTTAGTTCTACAACAGAGCATTGCAGACGGGGAAGAAATCAGCCTTGATGATATGGACCAAATTGAATCACTTCACGAATCAAGTCAAAATATCAAATACGAATTAAATAGACTTTCTGTTTTGTTGTCAACAGATTACTCAATCGTAGACAATATTAAAGACCCGAATGTTGGTCAAAGTGATTTTGATAGCCAATTTAGTGGACTTACGAATAATATCACAGAATATCCGCAACTCATTTACGACGGCCCATTCAGCGATTCGGTTACCAACAAGGAAATAAAGGGACTTAGCGAAAATGAAATTAACGCCGAAGAGGCACTTAACCGCATGAAAGAGTGGTTCCCTGATTATGAAATTACAGCGAGTGGGGAAACTAATGGTGAATTTGAAACTTACAATTTCACAATGACAAACGGAAATGACACTTACTATGCACAAGTTACAAAACGCGACGGTATATTATTACAGTTAAACAGCGGATACAATGCAGGTGAAAGCACAAAGAGCGAAGAGGAATGTATCACTATCGCAGAAACCTTTGCTACAAATCTCGGGTTTAGAGACATGAAAGGCGTGTGGAGCACTGCAAGTAATGGCTTTGTTTATGTAAACTTAACTCCTGTTGTAAATGATGTTGTAATTTATCCTGACATGATAAAGGTCAAAATTGCACAAGATACAGGAGCAATAATCGGCTGGGAAGCACGCAGTTGGGCATATAATCATACCGAACGCAATAATTATAGCGCGACAGTAAATGAGATAACGGCTCGTCAGGCTTTAACTGTTGATATGGATGTCCGCACTGTTAGACTTGCAATTATTCCAAATGACTATGTCGGCGAAAGTTTGGCATACGAATTTATGTGCGTTTCAAATGGTGCAACTTACTATATTTATGTAAATGCAGAAACAGGGAAACAGATTAATATTCTAAAAGTTGTTGAAACTGATGACGGTAATTTATTAATGTAATAAGTTTAATATTTGATAAAAAAGAGTGAAAGAAAATTCCTTCACTCTTTTTGTTTTATAATATTCTTTAATTAAGATTAAAAGTTAGTAAGGGGGAATAACATAATTATCGCTTACTTCTATTAGAATATATGCATAATACCTAATTTTACGAATAGTTTTAGTTTAACTTGCGTGAATAGTATGCATAGTACTTATAAACTATTTTAAAATTTCATTTATTTCGCCACCACCTAAACAGTTGCCCTCGGCATCATAAAGCACGGCATATTGTCCTTGAGTGATTGCACGCTGTGGGGTATCGAAAATGATTTTTACATTATTACCTTCAATGGTGCAGTTTACTTTTTGGTCGGGTTGGCGGTAACGGAATTTTGCAAAGCATTCAAATGAAATATTGTCGGTTGTTTTATCTTGCTCGCTTTGATTAAAGAGTGCGGGTAGCGCCTTTTCATTTGGTAAGCAAGGTATCCAGTTGAAACCTGCTGTAATGAGTCCATGAGAGTAGAGTGCATCTTGCGAACCTTGTGCTACATATAGTACATTTTCAGTCAAGTCTTTTTTAACTACAAACCATGCTCCTTGCTCCTCGTCTTTTTGGCCACCGATGCCGAGCCCCTTGTGCTGACCGATTGTGTAATACATTAGCCCATTATGTGTGCCGATTGTCTTTCCATTTAATGTTTTTATTTCACCTTTTTGAGCGGGAAGGTAATGCGACAAAAATTCACGAAAATTGCGTTCGCCGATAAAACAAATGCCAGTACTATCTTTTTTGTTCGCTGTTATTAGGTCATTGTCCGCAGCGATTTTTCGAACTTCGCTTTTTAAATAGTCGGCAAGAGGAAAGAGGGTATACGAAAGTTGCGTTTGATTCAGTTGATTTAAAAAATATGTTTGGTCCTTTGAAGTATCGCGACACTTTTGTAAATAAAACAAATTATCTTTTTCAGTAACGCGAGCATAGTGTCCTGTCGCAATCTTATCAGCGCCCAGCATTAGGGCTTTTTGTAGGAAGGGGCCGAATTTAATTTCACGGTTACAAAGTACATCAGGGTTTGGGGTGCGGCCTTCTTTATAACTCTTTAAAAAATACTCAAAAACGCGTTCGTAGTATTCTTTAGAAAAATTAACGCTATAATAAGGTATGCCGATTTTATCGCAAACTCGGCATACATCTTGATAATCTTGCGTGCTGGTACAACGCCCGAGGGCATCTTTTTCTTCCCAGTTTTTCATAAAAAGCCCGATTACATTATAGCCTTGCTGTTTTAAAAGTAGGGCAGTAACACTTGAATCGACACCACCACTCATACCGACAACAACAGTTTTCATAATTTATCCTTTTATTTTGTGATTTCAAAATTTGTTTTTTACAAATTTACTATTTGTCTTTTATATTTACTTTGTAATAAATTATAGTTAGTAGATTGAAAAGTTTTTATATTTTAAAATATTATCTTATTTCATCGTCTTTGTCAAGGCGGGGAACGGGGGAGTTGCAAGCAAAATAAAAAACAGCACGATTATTTATAATTAATCAACGCTGTTTTATAGGATTTACTTTTTTGTTTATTTTGTTTGAAGAACGACAGGAACCTTAAATCGTTTAAACGCTATGCGAATAATGTCTGCTATCCAATAAACAAAGACAAGTGCGCCTATGATTGAGATAAATACTGCGACAATCTGCAAATCGCCCTCAAATACGGGAAATCCTCCGCCATCGCCATAAGTCAGGCTTGCCGCAATTATATAGAACAGTAAAAAGATTGACCAGCCGACACAGAAAATTGTGCCAGGTATCGGGCGCTTTACATAAAAGTAGTGCGCACCAAACAGCCCTAAAAAGATGCAAAAGAGTAGGGTGTTACGACAACTCAAATCTTTCGGCCACATCGTAGTATATACTACTTTTTCGGGTTCGTATTCAGCGCGGGCTTGTTTTACTGCCTGATGGCTTGCCGTCTGAATTTGCGATAATTTTGTACCACATTTTAGGCAGACACCCGCTTGCTTGTTCATTCTTGCTCCGCAATTCGGACAGCGCATTTTCGCTCCTTTTGTAAACTAAATTATTCGCTCATAAGGCGAACCAAATCAATGACACGGTTTGAGTAGCCCCATTCATTGTCATACCAAGCAACAACTTTCACAAAGTTTTCGTTTAGCATGATGCCAGCGCCAGCATCGAATATTGAACTGCGGTAATCACCGTTAAAGTCGCTTGATACGACAGCGCGGTCTTCGTAACCTAAGATGCCGTCAAGTTCGTTCTTACTTGCTTTACGCATAGCGGCACAAATTTTTTCATAAGTTGTTGCTTTTTTAAGGCGAACGGTAAGGTCGACACACGAAACATTTATTGTTGGTACTCTAAATGACATGCCTGTAAGTTTGCCTTTTAATTCGGGAATAACGACACCGATTAATTTTGCCGCCCCCGTACTGCTAGGAATTATATTAAAACCAGCAGCACGACCACCACGCCAGTCCTTTTTGCTTGGCCCGTCAACTGTCAGTTGTGTAGCCGTCATTGCGTGAATTGTACTCATAAGCCCTTCTTCAATGCCGAAATTATCATTAAGCACTTTCACAATTGGGGCAAGACAGTTTGTTGTACAAGAGGCATTTGATACAATTTTCATTTCGGGTGTTAAAATTTCTTCGTTGACACCTACTACTACGGTAGGTATTTCAGGGCTTTTTGCAGGAGCGGTTATAATTACTTTCTTTGCTCCACCTTGCAAATGTAGGTTTGCGCCTTCGGCTGTTGTAAACTTACCACTTGACTCGATTACGATTTCAGCACCGAGTTCGCCCCATGGAATGTTTTGAGGTTCCTTTTCTGAAAAGAAGGGAATTTTCTTTCTGTTTATTATCAAGTCATTGTCCTTGAATGATACAGTACCGTCAAATTCTCCGTGCGTTGTGTCGAGAGAGAATAGGTAGTGAGCATATTCAGCATCCATAAAAGGGTCATTTATACCAACGATTGTAACATCACCAGAATATGCTGCGACACGCGCAACAAGTCTGCCGATACGCCCAAAACCATTTATTCCTATTTTAATGTTTGCCATTTTTTATACTCCTTTATTTTTTGCTCTTTGTTTTACGAGTGCTTTTTACTTTTGATACAGCGGGCTTTTTTGCACCTGTTTTTGTACTCGTTGTTTTAGCCGCGCTCTTTGTTTCAGACTTTGTAGTTTTTGTTTTTTCGATTTTGTTTTTGGTCGTATTTGTTTGTTCGTTTTCTTTTGTGTTTCTTTTGGCACGCTCGTTTTCTTCAGCAGGAGCGGTTACAGTTTCACTTGATGCGCTTGATTGAATTTTTTTCGGTCTGCCACGCTTTTTAGTAGTGCCGTTTTCGCTCGGGGTGTTTGCTGTGCTAGACAAGTCAACATTTTCTGCAACTTTTTCACTTTCGGTATTGCTTGTATCACTAGTATCTATAATATTTGCATTTTTCATTCTATTTTCAGTAGGGGAATTTTCTAAATCTTCAGTGTTTGAGCCTTCGTCAACGCTATTTGATTCTTCAGTATTTATTTCTTCGTTTTCAGTGCTTTCGTCCGTGTCAAATACTGTTTGATATTCGCTTGCAATAACTTCTTGAATGTTTATAAGAGGTTCACCAGCGAGATTTATAGCAACAGGCAGACCTAGTCGAGTGTTGTAAATATATTTAGCCACAATTACCGAACCAACTATTCCTAAAATAAGCCAAACAATAACTGATACAAGTATCCAAATAGTAAACACACCCGAATTCGCGACAGGGAAGACAATTGCTAAAACAAGAAGTGCAACTATATAAAACATTGCAACGATTCCGAGAGCCATAAATGTATTATTTGAACTTTTTTGCTCTGGGGTAGGGTTATCGTAAATAGTGCGTTCTTCAATTATACGCATATTACGGTCAGGGTCTGGGTTGACAAGTCGAAGTGCTTTACTTAAGGTTGGGTTAAGAATTATAGTGTTAACGGAACGGTTATTTATTAAAAGTACACGAGCATCACAACACATGTCGCGCCCACGACCTAAGATTTTTAGTCCCATTTGATAGGTTACTCGACCTAATCCTACGAAAATTGACCTGAACCAATTTTCTTGTTGTTTAACAAAAACTAAATCAGCACCTTCTTGATGCTTTGTAATTATTTTTTTGATTAAGTCGAGATTTGTGTCCATTGTCGCAAGCAGCACATCACCGTTCTGCGTGTGGTCGAGTGCTGTATAAATTTGAGTATTTATATTAGTCGAAGGGGTGGTAACGACAAGTCGCCTGTCAGGCAGTTTCGCAATCTCGCGCAATTCATCAAGTCGGGGATAGTCGGCATTGGCAACATACACGATTTCAAAAGGCTGTTTAAACTTTGCTAAAAGCCCAGCAAAATCGCTATCGCGTTCGGCGGGATTGTAGTTGCGCGTATCCGCTGTAACCACGAGTGAAATCATATTTTAACCTCTCTTTTTTTCTAAAACTAAACATTATACGACTAGTTTATACATATTATATTATTTTATCGCTTTTTTTACAAACAAATTTAACTACTATTCTAAAATAATTATTTAATTTGTTTGATTATTTTGCAAATTTTGAGTAAAATGAACTTATATTTGAAGTACTCTCAACTTTAATTTAAAACGCGGGCTTGTTGACATAAAGTCTTGTATAATTTTCATGAGGAAGACAGACACTTTCGCGTTCAAAAGGCTGTAGTGCAAAATTAAAAGGATACATTTATGAAAATAGAACAACTTTCAAACGAGCGCGACATGCTTTTAAAAGCGAAGCGCGAACATTATGCTGTCGGAGCATTTAATTTTAGTAGTATTGAAATCATGCGTGCAATCGTAGATGCTGCGGAAGCGGCTCATTCGCCTGTAATTTTAGCGCTTAGCGAAGGTGGGCTAAAATATGCGGAACCGCGCTACATTCGCCATGTTGTTGGGGTGGTAAGCGAAATGTCTAATGCGCCTGTTGCCTTGCATCTCGACCACGGCAAGAATATTGATATTGTTCGTGAAGTTATTGATTTAGGCTTTAATTCTGTTATGATAGACGGAAGTTCGCTTCCATATGACGAGAATATCGCTGTCACAAAAGAAGTTGTTAAATACGCTCACAAGCGTGGGGTAGTCGTTGAAGGTGAACTCGGAGTTCTTGCAGGAGTTGAGGACGATGTTCACAGTGATGTTCATAAGTACACCGACCCCGAACAAGCGGTCGATTTCGTAAAGAAAACTGGCGTTGATAGCCTTGCTATTGCGATAGGAACAAGCCACGGTGCATACAAATTCTCAGGTGAAGCAAAACTACGCATTGATATTTTGAAAAATATTAACTCACTTTTGCCTGAAGTCCCACTTGTTTTACATGGCGCTAGTAGTGTTCCGCAAAACTTTGTAAAAACTATTAATGAGTATGGTGGAAAGATTGAAGGTGCGAAAGGTGTGCCCGAAGAGGAAATTCGTGAGTCGTGCAGAAACGGTATAAGTAAAGTGAATTGTGATACCGATTTGCGCCTTGCGTTTACTGCAACAATTCGCAAATATTTAGTAGAAAATCCAACAATTTTTGACCCACGCAAATACCTGCAAGCATGCAAAGATGCTATGCGCGATTTTGTAATAGACAAAATGACAAATGTATTATTAAGTGCAAATAAAGCGTAAAAAATTGCTTTGTTATTATAAAAAAGGGTAGCGAAATTAATCACTATCCTTTTATTTTTCTACTATTTTAAAAACTCGCAAAAATTTATTATGCATAGATTGTAAAAAATCTTGAGTGTGTTTTTCATACTATGCATTTAAAGTAAATTTCATCATAACAGGGTTGTGGTCGGAGTACATAAAGTCGTTATCTATATTTTCAATGTAGTTAATTGTTATGTTGTCAGACACAAGAAAACCGTCTATAACTGCGGAATGGTTGAGCATATTCCCACTTTTGTCAGTGGTGTATGGAATGTTGGTTGAACGATAAGTGGGGACATTTCGCGACTGCGCAAAAGCAAAATGTTCGGGTAAGTCGTCTGCAGTGATTTGCTTTATCCAGTCGGGAGTTTTTTCGCCAGTTGGGAAATACTCCATAGAGTCCGCAATGTCGTTGTTCCAGTCGCCACCAACTATTACATAATTTCCTTTTTCATATTCAGCAGAAATAAACGAGCCTAGCAATTCTAATTGTTGTGCGCGAATTGTTCCACCTTCATCGTAGGCGCTCATGTGTGAATTGATTAATACAAGTTGCTTGTCTGTTCCGTCAATGTCGAGATAATACACCGCAAAGCAGCGGTCAAGGTCAAAAAATTTGTTTGGGAAAGACTCGTCAATAGGATATTTTTTGCGAACAGCATCAGTTATATTGTATTTTGAAAATGCTGCGATTGCGCTTTCATTAGCACCGTGCGGATTAAAGAGCGGATATAATAGGTATGCAGTATGGAAATTGATTGCTGAACTAGTCCCGTAGCCTTCAAAATTTTCAGCAATCATCTCAAATTGATTTACTTTGTGGCTGCGGTCTCCGTTTATGTCTACTTCTTGAAAAAACGCAAAGTCTGGTGATAGTGCAGAGATTGAGTTAATTGCACCTTGTGTATTAGTAATTACGGTGTCGCGGTCTTTTGCGACACTGTCTGTACCTGTTGTTTTCGTGCCATCAAGCCATTCGCCACTATCCATAAAAAATGAAAAATCGTGAGTATATGCACCAAAACCTATATTGTATGTCGTAATAGAATATTGCGTGTTTAGCGCGACTATAGATGTGGGGTTATTTGAAATTTCAAGGGCTTGATTGTCGGGAATACGATAGTATTGACAAGCCACATAAATGACATATCCAGCAACAATTAGTATAAGTAAACCAATCATGCCGAGCAATGTCCAAGCAATAATTTTTAATGCTTTATTCATTTTTAACTTCCTTTTTTCTTTTATTATAACAAATTTCATCAAAAAACAAAAGAAAAAGAGCCCTTTATTTAAGAGCACTTTTTTATAAGTTCTTCAATAGGAATTTCATATTTTGCGCAGAATTCGGTGATTTCTTGCGCTTTTGCACTGATTATTTCGTCCTTTTTGTGCTTGTTATCAAACCGAGCAACAAAGCATCCTTTGCCTGCAAGTGTGTAAATATATCCACTTGTTTCAAGTAATTCATACGCATTTTTCACTGTGATAACACTGATGCGCAGTTCTTTTGCAATACTTCTAATTGAGGGTAGGCAGAAGTCAGGCGGAAGTGAGCCATTTAGTATTTGAGTTTTTATTTGTTCAGCAATTTGTTGGTAGAGTGGTGTATAGATTGATGAATTTAGAACAATGTTCATTATAAACTTACCCTTTCAAATTTCTTTACCGAAATTCTATAACTTACATAAGTTAGCGCGATAAAAATTATAAGCGACACTGCTAAAAAGACAAATTGCCAGCCTAGGTTAGTATAACCGTCAAATATTGTATAAAGCGGTGGAACAAGACCGACAAGCAACTCTATTGCTACTGCAATTATAAAGTACGCTATGAAGGAAACTATCGTGGGGAGCGTAGTTTTGTATCCAGTTTTAAAGAAAAGTGGCATAAACGCAAAGTTAAAGGCTGCAAATGAAAGGAGTGCAGAAGCGAAAATTGTCGCGTTTGCATCAATTCCAACAGTATTACCACTTGGGTTTAGAAAAGCAGAGGCAATGGCGAATGGAATAGCAACTACTAATTGTTGAATTTCGATATAAAGGACTGTTAAAAATTTTGATTTTACGACATCAGCACGGCTCACAGGAAGCATAGCGGTAAACTCTAAATCTTTGTTAGCTTTTAAATTTGCAAATAATATAGGAATGCCTAACGCAGCAAACCAAAACGCAATAAAATATGGGTATTCTGGAGAAAGCATGACAAGAGGAAGTAGGGCATAGATGAAAACAAAAACAGAGGGCTTTATAACGAGCGACCATTCTTTTTTAAACAGTTTTATTGTATTAGTTTTCTTCATTATCTTTCTCCATATTATAAAAAATCATAATGTCTTCGAGGTTTGGCTTTTCAATTACAAGATTATCACTATTCTTTAACTTATCTCTTTCAATAAGTCCTTTGAAGTTAAATCGTGAAATCTTAACATTAACCATTCTATCTTTTAATTCATTTGTTAAGTCTTCAACTTTCCCCGAAATAATAGCGTGATTATTAATTAAATCGTCTTTTGTTGAGTTTGCGATTATTTCACCGTCTTTTATAATCAAAATATAATCAGCACATTTATCTAGGTCAGAGGTGATATGTGTTGAAAAAAGTATGCTCTTTTTGCCGTCTTGAATAATATTTTGAAAGATGTCAAGCAATTCATCGCGCGCAATAGGGTCAAGCCCGCTTGTCGGTTCATCAAGAATTAAAAGTTTAGCATTGTGAGAAAGTGCAAGTGCAACACCATACTTTACTTTCATGCCCGCGGATAATTCAGTTATTCGCTTATTTTCATCTATTTGAAATTTTTTCAAATATTTTCTGTATACAGCATCGTCCCATTCGGTAAAGAATGATGAATAACTTTCTGTAATCGTTTTTATTTTGCTTTTAGGAAAGTAATCGAAAGCGCCGAACATAAAGCCTATTTGATTTTTGATTTCCGTTTCGTTTGAATAAAAATCTTTGCCAAAGAATTCCACTTTTCCATTGTCGGGGTGGACAATATTTAGCATCGTTTTTATTGTTGTTGTTTTTCCTGCGCCATTTTTGCCCAAAAAGCCGACAATATAGCCTTCTGGAATTTCGAATGAAATATTTTTCAGTTGAAATGATGTATATGATTTATTCAAATTTTCAACCCTTAACATTTGTACCTCCAAACTGTGTATATACAATATATACAGTTATTATTTCCTTTTGTCAACAAAAGCGTAATAAATTTTTGCTTAATTTTTTATCTATTAATTTTTAGTATGGGCGCGTGCAGTATAGATTATTTTTTAAATTGATATTTACAATTTTCCTTGCTTGTGATAAACTTTTGCTTAAAGAAGCGGGCGCAAAAGGGGAGTACTATGAGCAATATTAATTATGATGCGTTCAAAATGTCAGACGGCGATTATGATTTTAATGGGCTGCGTGATGCTATTAAACAAAGTTGTGAACAGCAGGGTTTGCGCGATGAATATGTGCGCATGTCATATGGCATGATGCTTACTGAAAATCAAAAAATTTCGCTTTTAGAACAAGCAGTGACAGCTAAAAGTGCCAAAAAATTACTAAGTGCTATAAATGCGGGCGTTCCACTAGATTACGAATGTATAACTGGTTCCAAGAAATGTAAAAGACTAAAAACCGAACATTTACCTAGTCTTTTAAATCAAGCAATTAATGAACAAGACTATGACCGAGTAAATCTTTTACTTTCGGCTGGGGCAAAGCCCGTAGTTGATGCAAAAAATCCTTTTTACGATGCTTTTTATTATGCAATTTTCAATTTAGATGCAACAATGTTTGTTACTATTTTAAGTTTTATAGACGATAAAATTCCGCCGCATTGGGCTTTTCTGGTTCTTGATTACTTACAAAATAATAACATTGAGGAGGCAAAATTGATGGAGTACTTGCTAGCTCTAAAATTAGAACAGCAAAAAGTTGATTTAACGGATTTTATCAAGAAGGGCGCCGAAACCTTTTCTATAATGATGGAGGGTGAAGACGGGAAATATTTTAATGTGAATAGCAGTAATTACAATGCAAAAGATAGTAGCATAAAGGAAGAAAATTGTAATTTGAGATAGCAAGTGTTATGCATATTATGCTCGAAGTAAAGGTGTAAACTATTCGCAAAATGGGTGTTATGCAGGTATTATCATAGTTGAATAGTACGAAAAAAGTAAATCGTGTTTTCTAAAAATTATTGAGATAAGATATTTAAAATTTTGTTAGAAGTCTTTTTTGCAGGGGAGCGGATAACTGCGAAAAAGATTTTTCTTTATTTGAGAATTAAATTTTAGTAAAAAATTATTGACATTCAATTTTAAAAGTATTATACTATTTGGGTATTCTTTGAACGGAATAAAGCAATATGCGCCATTAGCTCAATTGGATAGAGCGTTGGTCTAAGACTAGCAAGGAGACGACCGAACCGCTTGCGAGTTCGAAAGTCGGGCTTGCGCAGTCGCCTTGTTGAGATAGTAGTTGCGTAGCAACGCGCGGTAGCGCATATATCAACAAGACAGGAACCATGAGTTCCGCACAAAGAGTGTATAAAACAGTTCAAAAGAAGCACATGCGCC
Source organism: uncultured Clostridia bacterium (assembly GCA_944377415.1). Lineage (GTDB taxonomy): Bacteria > Bacillota > Clostridia > Christensenellales > UBA1242 > UBA7867. The sequence goes on along the minus strand of CALWEW010000005.1, from coordinate 37,114 downwards.
ATTAGCTCAATTGGATAGAGCGTTGGTCTACGGAACCAAAGGTTGGGGATTCGAGCTCCTCATGGCGCACCAAAAAAGAGCGTTTACGATTAAAGTAAGCGCTCTTTTGTGTTTGAATTTTTCATTCTAAAATTTTTTGAAAAAGTTATTTAAATTGCTTGCGCTGGAGTTTGCTCCAAGTGGTAAAATACGCGCAAAGGAGGTTGAAATGACCATAAGTGAAGTTAGTGAACGATTTGGGATTTCACAAGATACTTTGCGATATTATGAGCGTATAGGATTAATTGACGCAGTGCCTAAAAAAAGTGGCAGGCGCGATTATGGAGAACGCGAACTTGACCGCATATCATTTATTTTGTGCATGCGTAGTGCTGGATTGCCGATTGAAGTTTTGCTTGAATATATAGATTTAAGTAGGCAGGGGGATAAAACTGCCGAAGCGCGCAGGAATATTTTAATAGAGCAACGCGAGCGTGTGCAAGAAAAAATTAAGGAAATGCAAGAAGCATGCAAGAAACTCGACTATAAAATTGATGTTTATTATACTAAAATGCTATCAAAAGAAAAGGAAATTATGAAGGCAACAAAAGACTCGTGACTTTCATCATTGTTTATAATTAATTGATTTTTGAAAATAATATGTGTTAGTATTTGTATGTTAATAACTTAATTTTGACCGAACGAAATAATTATAAAGTAAATTAAGGAGATATGAAAATGGAAAAAGCAAAGGTTTATTTTACAAGGGAAATCACTCCCGATAGTTTAATTAAAATATATGAGGCATTAAACCGCGATTTGAAGGGAAAAGTTGCTGTAAAAATTTCAACAGGCGAACCAGGTGGGCACAACTTTTTGAACCCGAACTTAATTAAGGGGCTCGTGCAAAAATTAAACGGTACCATTGTTGAGTGCTGTACTGCATATCACGGTAGACGCTATGCGGTTAAAGACCACTGGGAAGCAATAAAAGAACACGGCTTTATGGACATTGCCCCTTGCGACATTATGGATGAAGACGGAGAAAAGAAAATTTACTTTGAGGGCGGAGAGCACTTAAAGGGCTATGATATAGTAGGTACTCACATTGATAACTACGATTCTATGATTATGCTTTCGCACTTCAAAGGGCATGCAATGGGTGGTTTCGGTGGCGCTTTAAAGAATATGAGTATCGGCGTTGCTTCTCAAAACGGTAAGGCTTGGATTCACTCATGGGGTAACACTACTGTTCCTGATGAATTATGGAATTATGTTGAAAATCAAGATGCTTTTCTTGAAAGTATGGCTGAGGCATGCAAAGCTGTTATTACGCATTTTAAACCCGAAAACATGGCATATATTAATGTGATGAATAGGCTTTCAATTGACTGCGACTGCGATGCAAATCCGCACGAACCCGAAATGGCGGACATCGGTATTTTTGCTTCGCTTGACCCTGTTGCAATCGACCAGTGCTGCTACGACCAAGTTATGAATTCAACTGACGAAGGCAAGGCTTCACTCGTAAATCGCATGCTTGAGCGCCACGCAATTCACACGGTTGAGCGCGCTGCCGAACTCGGTATCGGTACTCGTGAATACGAGATTATTGACCTTGATAAATAATTTTTGAAAGTGCTTGTAATCAAAGTAAATTGATTTAAAACTAAATTGTATCTTATCTATATTATTTGACTGAAACTTTATTTCTTATATATAATGTTACATTATAGGCAAATTTTAAAATCACTATCACATAGGAGTAAACATGAATAAAAAAGAAAATATGGAGCCTTTATTTAAACTGGGCGAGCCAAACACGGCATATCAGCAGTATTTTATCGGGCAGAGTTATCTAAATCCTTTAAATGACAAGGGCGTGAAAGTTGCGAATGTTACTTTTGAAGCAGGGTGCCGCAATAATTGGCACATTCACCACAAAGGCGGACAAATCTTGCTTGTTACGAATGGAATAGGCTGGTATCAAGCGTGGGGCGAGCCCGCACGCAAACTTTTACCAGGTGATGTTGTATACATTGCTCCCGAAGTAAAACACTGGCACGGTGCTGCGAAGGATTCGTGGTTTAGTCATGTAGCGATTGAAATTCCTGCTGAGAATGCATCAAACGAATGGTGTGAACCCGTAACAGATGAGGAGTATTCAAAACTATAATTGCTTATAGCAAACTATTTTAAGTTTTGTAGATAAAAACAGGGGAAACCTTGTTTTTTTCTTTTAATCACTTGCTATAAATATGCTTTTTTTAGTATAATACTATGATAAGTGGCATGTCATTAAAAGAGCATAATTGAATTTATTTGCAACTTTCAAACTTAACATAGGGCTTGTATTAATTTTTGTGTAATAGGAGGGCTTATGTGTTTAATAAGGCTTTTGAAATTTCTATTAAAGTTTATTTTGCCACTTGCTATTGTAGGTGTTGTGATTTATTTTGTGTTCTTTTATAACTCTGAGCCCGCTTCAACCGAAGAAAGTACCGAAGCCGCTTTTAATGTATTATTTAATTTAAAGTTTTGGTATTGCTAAATATGGATTAGATAATTTAAAAAAATTTACAAGCAATTTAAACAATGGATTTAAAGCAGATATATTGTTTTTATTTTCATTAAAAACAAGAGTACTAATAAAGGGGAAGTTAAAATATGGCTGAGAATGGTGGAAACGGCGGAAAAGAGCCGAAAGTTATAAAAAAAGTCCTTTCAGCAGAGGAGTCGGAACGATGGGAAGAGAGGGAAGATGAGCTGATGTTGGAGGGGATGCTTACCGACCAAGAGGACCGAAAGCGAATAGAAGAAAATGGTGGTGTAGGCGTTACTAAATCTGGAGAAAGGTACGCAAAATTTAAGTATGGAGAAGAACATTCTGAAGTAAATCCCGCACAGCGCGCTCTTGAATGGAACGAAGTTAGAAAGATAAAAAAATCGATAAATAAGTCAGTCAAAAAAACCCTAAAGCGTCCTTACTTAAAAAATGGTATCATACAGCGGAAAGCGGAAAATGAAGAAAAAATACCTGGACATCAAACTTTGCGTCACAACATGGATAAATATAGGAAAAATCTTTCTAGAATTCAAACTCTAGGTACAGCAAATAGCACCATAAAAACTTTGCGTGGGGCAGAAAGACTTCAACAACGAATTGAAGAAGAAGATGACAAACTAACTCAGAATTCTAAACCGATTAAGTTTCAACTTATGCTTATAGACTTAAAGCGTGCTTTTTCTGGGCCATTAGGGTGGGCATTAAGTTGTAAAAATTGTTTTTCGAAGTTTTGTATAATGGTATGCTTTGTCGGTAGTAGTGTTGCGCTTACGCTTCTTTCCGCTACGGGGGTACTTTGATAAGTATTTTATAAATTTTATTTATGATTATGTAACAAATGTTTGTTAATAATGCTAAAAAATATTTCTAATTGTGAAAGTAAAATCTATGCGTAAAATGAAAAAATACTAAATTAAGGAGGTGAGCGCAGGGGTGGCAAAAGACGATTTGGACAAGCGTAGCAAGAGGGGTTGCCTAAAGTTTGCGCTTCTTCTTATTTTAGTTGTAGTTGCAGTTGTAATAGTTACCATATTTATAATAGTCGACAATTTTGATTCAAATGATAGTTATGATATTCGATTAACCGAACTTTTAGGGCGCGAGTTTACGCCATTCTATACAACTGTTGATGAGAACGATGTGAGCGATTTTAATGCAAAGATTACACAAAATGTTGCTGCAATAAATGGAACTCCGCTAGTTGTAAATGGTGTGCTTAATGTCGAGAGTTTTATTTCTAGCAACATTATGTTTCGCAATTCGCTAAGCCTTGATTGCGACGATATAGCCGTTTTTACAAATGACTTTTTTGCCGTGCAAGATGCAGCGGTCGACGGGCTGACAAATAATATTTTTAAAATAATAAATCTTTCGCTCGACTTAATAACAGATAATCCCGACGGCATGCAACGAGTGCAATATTCGGCAATTTTTCAAATAGATTTGTCGCTATTTTCGGTCGTTTTGCCGATACAAAGTAGCAGTGTGCCTAGTAATATGTATGTTACGCTTTCAGCAACTTACAATTTAAACGCGCAAACGCAAAATGCAGTTGAAAGTTGTAGTTTGCAAATTAATCGTTTAAGTGGTGATGATAATACCTACGCTGTTGAACAGATTTTAAATGTTTTTGAACTTTCAACAAACGATATTCCAGCGCTTGCGCGCGCGCCATTTGAATATATAAGTAGGCAATGCGCAACATGGGGAGTAAACTTTTCCGTAACTCGCGGAACGACAAATGAAACTCTTTTCGTGTTTTCAAATAGATAAAGTAAATGTAATATTCTAATTAATTGACCTCGTATTGACAGATTTGTCTATTTAATGCGAGGTTTTTTCTTTTTTGCTTACATGATTTATACAACGCTCCGCAATTACGAGATGTTGACAAATCTTATTTTTATAGTATAATTTTTCTAGAAAAGAAGTAGAAACCAAAGGGTTAAACAGTTACATTTTAATTTTTAATAAGTGCTATCAAATAGCGGTGGCAAGTTAGGTGCATTGAAATTAGAAAATTTTAGTTAGTTTTTAATAGGGGAAGAGTATGGACAGCCAAAATGAAAAGTTTGAAATTTTATCTCATTACGGAATAAACGGGGTGGATTTTTCGGACGGTATTTTAAAAGAGCATAACAAAGATACTTATGCAAAAATTTTGCAAGGGTTTGCAAAAGGCAACAAGGTTCTAGTTGAACAGGCAACAGGTACGGGTAAAACATTTCTTGCTATGAAATATATTCACGATTACGCATCTAACGGGCAGCGTATTCTTTTCGTTTCGCCAACTCATGTTATAGAAAACGCATTTTTAGATAATTGCAAGGAATGTTTGAGTAAAGCGACTAAAAGCGGGCAAGCACAGTTCAATATTTCTACTGCGCTATACGCAGGTTTAAACAAAGAAGTCAATAATAAATATGACCTAATCATATTAGATGAGGTCCACCGTGCTGGTGCTCCAAAGTGGAGTGAGTATGCCGAAAAACTTATCGAAAATAACCCAGATGCTCGCGTGCTAGGGCTTACCGCCACACTTGAGCGCACCGACGGTGTCGATGTAAAGCGCCTTTTTGATAACCAAGAACCGATTTCAAGGCTTAACCTTGTTGATGCAATTCGCAATGGTATTTTGCCGACACCAGACTATACTCTTTCAAAAATTGATTTTGGCAAAGATTTGGAATTTATTGAACAAAATCTTCGCGAACTTATGGAAAAAATGAATAATGCGACTCCTAAAGAACGCGCGTTTATCGTACATTATTTGGCTGATTTAAATACCGCGCAAAAAATGATTGCCGAGCGCGAAGAGATTACTGATATTTTCGCCCGAGAATTAAATACGCCGAAGTTGAAGAATGGTAAATTTATTGTTTTTTGTGAACCAGGGGAGCGAGAAAACGAAAACGGCACACGCTTAATTCTTGAACATTTAGCAAAACAAGCGCCAGAATGGTTTAGTAAAGTAGACGGTGCGCCGAAAGTTAAACCTTATCTTGTGCACTCTCAGTATGGGGATAAGCATAACACAATAGAAATTGTAAAATTTGAGAAAGATAATTCAGACGGCATAAAACTTTTATTTAGCGTAAATATGCTAAATGAAGGAAAGCATGTAGACGATATAGACGGCGTGATAATGTTCCGCCCTACACAATCACACCTGATTTATTTGCAACAACTCGGTCGAGCCCTTTCGGTTGGAAATAGCGAACACCCTAAAATTTTCGATTTTGTAGCAAACTTAACTTACGCGAATATTCGAGAGATTGCAACTCTTTTAAGTTTTGATAATAGTTCCCTTAGGACTACGAAAGTTAATGTAGATGGTGGTAAAATAGAAAATATATCAAATTTAAAAAATATTGCTTTTAATCTTAATATTGTAAATTTGGAATATTTAGAATTTATAGAGGCAATAAAGAAAAATATTTATAACTTTAATAAAAATTATGATTTTGAAAATTTTTATAATCATTTGGTTTTGTATAAAGAAGATAGCAATAATTTAGATATTCCTGCCGACTACATAATGCCTGACGGATACTTTTTAGGTAAGAAAGTACAGACCGTTCGGCAAATTGAAAAGGGAACGCTCAAAGGTGCTCGCCTAACTGAGAAACAAAAAGACGAATTAAATAAATTAGGTTTTATTTGGGACGCGAAAAGTTTTGATTTCGAAACTTTCTTTCAACACTTTATAGCTTATAAAAACGAAAATAAATCAGCAGATATTCCAGTCCGTTATGTTAGTCCAGACGGTTATCAGTTGGGGCAGAAAATAAATTATATTCGCTTAGGACATAATGAAAATTCAAATGAAGGTGCTGTTTTAACGCGGGAGCAGATTAGTTTGTTAGATGAAAATGGCTTTATTTGGAAAAAGAAAGATAATTTAGATATTAATAAATTTGTTTTGGAAGTTGAAAATTTTGTTTGTGAATTCGGTCATGCAAATATAAAGCAAACTTTTGTAACCGATGATGGTTATCCTTTAGGGAGACGCACTGGGCAAGTAAGGCAACTTTACAAGAATTCTAGCAAAACTATAACAGAAGATACCCTGAAGCGACTTGAAAAGTGCGGCTTTGTATGGGATGCGACACGAAAATTTCCTTATGAACAAACAATTAAGGAATTAAAGGAATATAAAGAAGAATATGGGAATTTGTTAGTTAAAAGAAGTTATATATCGCCATCGGGCTTTAAATTAGGCATTATGACTGGTCGGCTTCGCTTGATGAAAAAAGGCAAAACAACGACACGCCCTTTAACGCAAGAACAAATACATGAGTTAACCGAATTAGGTTTTGTCTGGGACACTAGAAAAAGTAAACCTGCGGTAAAAGAAAAAGAAACCGATACAGTTATGAAAAGTTCACAAGAAGTCGGGGAAAGCAAAGAAAACAATAATTTGCGAGAAGTTGCAGAAGAAGTCGAAAGACAAAAAGAGTAGTGCACAAAATTTCTAATTGTGTCTAATAGTTATTAATAGGCAAAAATACTTGAATTTTGCCTATTTTTGTTTTAAAATACTGATAGTAAAACTTGTAAAAATAAAGTATTTAAAAAGCAGACTATGCGCAAAATATAAAGATAAGAAGATTTTGCTTAAAAAACTTTTATTAGTAATTAGTTTGTTGTAAAAAACTTTATTTTTTCTCTTTATTAAACAGTAGGTGAATTATGAAAGACGAATTAAAAAACTTAATTTCGGGTAAAAAGTTACTTTTAATGGACTTTGATGGAACTATTGCTGATACTGAACCGCTTAACTTTTTGACACTCAAAAAATTGCTTGCAATGGAAAATGTTGACTTTACCGAAGAGCATTTCAAAATGATGGTTGGAAAGAATGCTTTTGAATATTTAGACCTTATAAACAAAATTTTTGGCAAAAATTTTACAGCTGAAAACGAGGGCAGGCGCTACATTGAAATGTTTAAAGATGTTGCGCACGAAAATGATATTCCTTATTTTGAATACATTAAAGAATTGCTCACCGCTTTTCCTAATATGCGAAAGGTCATTCTGTCTAATCAATCTGATGATGTTATAAAGGACTTGCAAACAAGATGGGGTATAGATAACGAATTTGAAGATGTAATTTCGTGTTTTGTTAAAAAAGTGAAAAAGCAGGACTACTACACGAACATTCGCGAATTTTTAGGTGTTGAGCCTGATGAAGTTGTGCTTTTTGAAGACTCACAACGCTACCTTGATTTTGGTAGAAACGCGGGGTTTAGCACAGTTGGTGTAATAAATAGATATAATAACGGCAATTTAATTGCCGATGTAATTATAAAAGGACAATAAAAAGGGAAAAAGGATAGAAAACTTTAAACTAACAAAAAAGATAGCAAGGGATAATTCTGCTATCTTTTTTGTTTTTAATCATTATTGCGCAGTATTAAAATAGTTGCAATAAAGCGGACAAGTGTAAGAATTGAAATCAAGAGCGAAGCAACATAGGTGAGTGCCGCCGCTGTAAGCATAGATTTTGCTTGTTTGATTTCTTCATCGGTGGTAAGGTAACCACCTTCTTTTAGTTGTTGCATTGCGCGCTTTGATGCATCAATTTCGGTAGGGAGTGTTACAAGACTAAATAGCATTGCTAACCCGAAAAATGCAATTCCAGCATACATTACAATATTACCAAATAGGGAGTTCCAGCCTGCAAATATATTGATAATAAGCCCGATAATTACAAGTGGCCACAAAATTTTGTCACTGAAATTTATTACAGGTACAAGGAAAGTTCTAATTTTTGTGGCAATATTGCCTTCTTTACGCTGAATGGCGTGCCCAACTTCGTGAGCGGCGATGCTTAAAGCCGCGATTGAATTTTGTCCGTAAACACCTTGACTTAATGCAATAGTATCTTTGCTGGGGTCGTAGTGGTCAGTCATTTCGCCTTGAATAGATGTAATATTAATCTCGTATAGGTCATTTTTGTCTAGAATTTCGCGCGCTACTTGGTCGCCAGTTTTGTCAGTTGAGGTTGGCTTTATGTTTTTAGTGCGTTTATAACTAGAGAAAACTTTGGCTTGTGCCCAAATGGCAAGAATTATTCCTGGTACAATTATAATACCTAATAACCAATATAGTATATAAAAATCTAACATTCATTCTCCAAAAGTGTTATATTTAATTTTATCATACAATCGCGTAAAAATCAAATGTATGGTAACGATATACAAAGATATATAACTAATCTATGTTAAATTTTTGTTAAATATACGGTAAAAATTTCTGCATTTACACATAATCAATATTAAAAATTCGATTGTCTTTTACATCAAAACGATATGTTTTAACAAAACGCGGGTTGCCATTGTATACGAGTGAAAGTTCGAAAGGGGTGTTGTTAAAAGTCTGCGTTACCTCAACATAATCACCGAAGTATGCGCGTAAGTGCTCATTTTTTAAACTTGCGCTTAAATTAGGGTGTAGATATGAGCGCGCTAATGTGTAATTTTCGATATTCAAAGCTTCCATAAAGGCAAGAGGCAAGGCTTGTATGCAGGCAGGCGCTGTTGGTGAGTTTGCTGTATAAACAGAATATTTCTTGCTTTTTTTAAAGCCATTTTCAGTAAGTGCATATGCTGTAACAATTCCATGGCGCGCTATATCTGGCACATTGTTGAGAGTTACAATTTGGTTTCCGTCAAATTCGATTTTATTTGCTTTTCCTTCAAAAGCGACTTGCAAATTTTTGTTCAAAAATAAATTATATACTTTATAATTTTCATCATAAATTTTGTTGTTTTCTGTGTTTGTGTTAGATGTATTGACTTTGCTTTGAAGTTCAAAAGAGTTGTTTATTTTACCTCGAATAATTGTAAATCCATGCTCATTTTCGGCGGTGATATCGTCAAGAGGAAGATATATAGGATAACAAAGATTTGTTCCATTTGAAGATGCGTAAAGCATACCCTTGTTAATTGAAATTATAGTTTCTCCTACCATTTTATAAAATGGGGGAGTGGAGTTTATGTTAGATGGAAGTTGATAAGGGGTAAAGTTTACTACATAATTTTTATTTCCGTAGTCGGTAATTGTAATTAGCGGGCAGTCGCAAAGCATTTTGCCTGCTGTTACTGATATTTTTGCGGAGTATGGTAAACTTAGCGATTTTGAAGAGTTTTCAGTAATAGGATAACACGAAAGCACAAAATTTTCTTCATCGGTTAAAAAGTCAATAGTGTCGCTTGGACTTTCAAGCCAGCCGATTTGTTTGTTATTATACATAAAAACCGCTTTAAATTCACTTAATATGCGTATTTTAAATTCTTCCACACTTGAAACCTCTATCTTTCTTTTATTATAAAATATGCTAATTTATTAACCAAATATTAATTAACGCAAATTTTGTGCTAAATATATATGTTTTTATTATAAATAATTTTTTTCGTCTAAAAATTACTTTTAAGGTAATAATTACAACAAACAGTTTAAGGAGCGTGTACGATGAAAACTAAAATATACGGTTGGAGTTTGACCGAAGTTAAAAGACTACTAAACATGATTTCTAACAAGGGAAGCAAAAGTTTGCTTTCTGTGTTTAATGATTTTGCAACCATGACAAAGCGTCAGCCTTTTAGTGTTCGAAACTTTTATTATAAACTCATGGAACAGGCCGAACACGATAATGAAATCGTTGAACTACTAGGCATTAAAAAAATGGCACAAAACATAAAAAACAATCATTTTAGTAAAGATGACACAGTTATCTTATTACAAAACTTATTGAATAATGACAAAAATATTAGTATTCGCAGGGCGTGCCTAGATTTAGCAAATGGGGACGACAAACTTATGATAAGGTATCAAAATAAATATCGTAATTTGTTAAAAACAAAACCTCAATTAGTTAGTAAGGTGGCAAATGAACTTCGCGCAAAGGGGGTAAAAGTGCGCAATGTGGGTATAAAAGATAATATTGCAGTTATGCCAACACCAAAAGCGCAAATCACAGACAAGGAAATACAGTCGTTGTTTTTTGGACTTGTGCGCCTTATTCGAAAAAGTGCAGAAGAAAATGTCGAAATTAGGCTTAAACGAGATGCGGAATTTGCTTCAACTGCACTACAAAATTCACTTATTGATTTAAGGCGAAAAGAGATTTTAATTCGCGAACTTGAAGAGCAGAACCGAAGTTTAAAAATAAAGATAAAAAATATAGAAAAAAATTTACAGAGAAATCAAGAAAAAATGATGGGGAATATGACTACGATTTCTAACCTTTTGGGAAAGTCTAAAATGGAAGAATTGAAAAATTTTATTGCTAAATTAAATCTTGCGGATAAAACAAAAGCGGACAATATTTAGTATTTTGCGCATAAAATCATGTGCATAGTACTATGCATAATACCTAAAAATGCGATAATTTTGTATTTTTAGGTATTTTATTTTTATGAGATAAAATTTACTATTTAATGTATAGATTTAGCTTTTTGATTTGCGTATTTCTTGCGTTTATGCTAAAATTAATTGTCATTAATTTATAACATGAAAATATTATAAACTTTGTTTAAAATTGTTACAAAGGAAAAAAGTATGCAGGTTTTTTTTGTTACGGGTGATAATTTTCACGATATTACGAGTGAGCAAATTCGTCTAATAGGAAAGGGGTTAGAGCAGGGAAGAAAACAACTTGTTTTAGTTCCTGACCGTTTCTCGTTAACCATGGAAGACAGAATTATGCGGGAATTAAATTTAACCGCGACATTTGATATTGAAGTCGCTTCGTTTGCGCGTTTAGCGAGTAAAGTCTTGTCGACAGTTAATGCTCCGCAAATTTTGTCAAGTTTGGGTGCAACTATGGTGATAGAAAAAATTATAACCGACCATGCGCGTGAACTTAATTGTTTTCAAAACACATCTAAAACGATAGCGTTCGCAGGAGTGCTTTTTGACTCTATTGCGCAATTAAAAAGTTGCAAAGTTACCCCCGGTGATATTGAAAATAATCTTGAAAATATAAAAAATTCTGCATTAAAGTTAAAATTACAAGATATTGCGCTAATCTATAAATACTATGAAGAGTTTCTCGGCTCCGTTTATATTGACTCAAATAACAGGCTGACATTACTCGGTGAAGTCTTGCGCGACACCATTGACCTTGAAAAAACTGACATTCATATTTGTAATTTTGATAACACAACAGACCGCGCGCTTGATGTTATAAAAATTTTAGTTAGAAGTGCAAATTCTGTTTCTGTCGGGTTACTAACGCCAGCAGAACACCAGAACAATTCTGATATTTACATTCGTGATATGAGTTCATATTTTTACGCACTGGTCAAAAATTTAGGAATAACACCGAATATAATTTCGACTAAAAATACAATACCTGAAGTTTTTAAACACATTCTTCATAATGCGTTAGCAGTTAATTATGATACCCTTGAACTTCAAAATTCTAATAATATTAAACTTTTTAGCGCGGTAAGCCCAAACAATGAGGTTGAGTTTGTTGCTCGTGATATAATTAATAAGGTGCGCTCGGGCGTGCGCTATCGTGATTTTTCGATTAATTGTACAAACCTTGAAAGTTATGCGCCGATATTTACGCGCGTTTTTGAAAAATACGGCATTCCGTTTTGGATAGACAATCCGTATAAACTTGATGATGTCGAGGGCACGAAGTTCGTCTTAACCGCGCTTGATGTATTGCTTGATAATTTTCAAGCGAAAGATGTTTTGAGTTTTGCTAAAAATGCGTTTTCGGGTTTGTGCATAGATGATTATGCTGTGTTAGAAAATGTTGTTGAGCGCTACGGAATCGTTGGTTCGCGCTTTATGGACGACTCAAAACCGAATTTCCCTGATGAAGAATTTGATAAATATTTAAGTATCAAAAATTTCTTAACCCCGCTTTTTGATTTAGATAAAAACATAAAGGGAAGCCGTACAGTGGGCGAGATGATTTCGGCTCTGCGTACCTTTATTGAAGTAACTGAATTGCAAGCAAACCTTGATGGGCTAGCAGCAAGTTTTGCCGAGCGTGGTGATTTATTGAAACAGAGCCTTTGCCGACAAAATTTTGGGAAATTAGATAATGTCTTAAAGCAGATGCTTGATATTTTGGGAAGTGTCGAAAGTGATTTATCTCAATTTATTAAGATTTTGCGTGCTGGTATTTCAACGGTTACGATTTCGCCACTTCCTATGAGTGTTGATTGCGTGTATGTGGGGCAGAGCCTTGCAAGTGTATTTAATGTTGTTAATTACTATTATATTGTTGGCGCTGCTGATGGTTTGCTTCCTGCGTATGTCGCTGATGTCGGTTTGATTGCTGATTACGACATTGACGAACTTGGTGCGAATGCTGTAAAAATTGCGCCGTCAATTAAACAAGTAAATGCGCGTAGCCGTGCAAGTGTTCTGCAAAGTTTGTGTATGGGGCGCCGTGAATTAGTTATACTTTATCCCTTAAATAAGGGAGGAGAAGAGTGTAAGCCCGCAAGCGTGGTTGAAAGTATATCAAATATTTTTAAATTCCGCGAGCGCGAACTGCCTATAATATTTTTAGCGGATATGCTGGAGGACGATAACGCCTTTGGGGGAGCAGAACGCAGACTTGGTTTTTTGATGTGTGATGATGGCGTGATGTTAAATCGCTTTGTCGAGGAAGTTCAAAACCCGAACCGTAAGATTTCGAATGAAACGCTTGCAAGTATTTATCATTATCTTGTGAATAAGGGGTATGCTAGCGTTTTAGATGAAATTTTTAATAGTTTGAATAGTGCGCAAAATGTTGCTAAACTTGAAAATCCTGCGGAACTATTTTTTACATCAGGCAAGGCGCGAGTTACTCAAATTGAACGCTTTTTTGCATGTCCATATCAGCATTTTATTGACTATGGCCTGCGCATAAAAGAGCGGAAAAAGTCTACTCCCGAGGCTGTTGATATAGGTAACATTATGCACGCAGTATTCGAAAATTTCGGTAAAATTCTGCGTAAAACTGAAAATAAAGCAGGTTTAAGCGAAGCCGAGATAGAGCGAGTAGTACCTAAAATTTTTGATGAAGTTTTGCAAGATAAGGAATATAGTAGGTTGCTTTATAGTGGTAACAATTCGTATTTGTTAGACACTTTAAAAGATGAGGCGGTGCGTGCATGCAAGGCGATTAATTATCAATTATCGCATTCGCAATATAAAATTAAATTTATAGAAACTGCATTCGGCGTAGACGGCTTTGCACGCGTTCCCGAGGTCGCTGTAATCAATTCAAGCAAACATATCAAAATCAGCGGAAAAATTGACCGTGCAGACTTGTGGGGAAATCGTTTGCGAATAATCGACTATAAAACGAGTAAGGCAAGCGGAACTTTTAGTTTGCTAAATTTATATTTGGGAAAGAAAATTCAACTTTTCTATTATTTACAAGTAATTTTGAAAGATTTAGGTTTGCAGGCAGGAGGCGCGTACTATTTGCCTGTACATCGTGAGTACGAGCCCGAAGGAAAGTCGACAGAGTTTTCAAGTTATAAATTTGATGGTGTATCTGTTTACACCGAGGCGAACATGCTTGCGCAAGATGACCAACTATCATTTGAGCACCCGACGAGTGATATTTTAAAATGTTCTGTAAGCACAAGTAAAGCGAATGTCGAAGCAGGCGTTTTCAAGTTAAACAGCGTAAAAAACAGTGGGGCAACTGAGGAGCAGTTTAAAGAAATGCTTGAGTATTCAAAAGATGTGCTAGAAGGTGCGATTAATGATATTTATGCAGGCGAAATTCGACCGCTTTATGTTGATAATGCTTGTGAATGGTGTAAATATAAGTACATTTGCAAAAAAGATGTAACAAAGTCCGCGCAGGAGCGTAAGAGTAATTTTAAAATTGATTTGAATTCTTTTGCCGCTGAAAACGGTAGTTCAAAGACTGTAGAAAGTGAACAGAAAGAGTAGTTTATTAAAAAATTAAGGTATTTGGGCAACAAAAAGTTTTTAATCTTATATAAAAAATTTATACAAGGAAAGAAAAATGGCAATCGAAGATTTTAACGATTTTCAGCGCGAAGCAATTTTGACCCGCGACAAAGATATTCTCGTTTCTGCGGGGGCGGGCAGTGGTAAAACGAGCGTCATGATAGAGCGAATAGCGCGAAACATTATTGAAGAAGGCATTAATGTAAATGAGATGCTTGTAGTAACTTTTACAAATGCCGCTGCAAATGAAATGCGATTGAAACTTGAAAAGAAATTGAATGAGGTTTTGCGTACTGCTACTGATGAGCATGTTAAAAAGCGTTTGCGCGAACAATTAGATTTGCTCGGGCAAAGTGATATTTGCACGCTACATAAATTTTGCATTTCAATCATTCAAAAATATTTCTATGCAATTGATGTTGACCCGTCGTTTAATGTTGGTGATGAAAGTGAAACCGCACTTTTGCGTGCGCGGGCTTTTTCTGATTTGGTTGCCGACTGCGAAAAGAGGCAAGATGACGAGTTTAATCTTGTTGCATCAACCTTTGATAGCAAACGCAACTTTAACAAAATTCGCGACTACATTTATAAAATTCACACTTTTTTAACGAACTTACCTGATATTGACGAGTTTCGCCGCCGTGTTGATGAAGCGTATGACGGTAGCATCGATGAAAACAAATTTACTACAATATTAAACAGTTACATTATAGAAATGTTTGATTATTTCAAAGCATCTTTTCATGAGTCGTTAAATGATGCTGAAATGATAGGCTACACGGACATGTGCGAATATTTAAAAGGCATAATTTCAGTTTTAGATTGTGTAAAGCCCGATTTGCCTTTCACCAAAAATCATTTTGCTGTTTATAACTTGCCGTCAATGAAAGCACTTTCTGTAAAAGCAAATTCGACAGAAGAAGATGAGTTAAAAGAGAGTGTCAAAGAGGTAAAGGAAGATTTTTCAAAGAAATTAAAGGACTTGCGCGATAAAAAGTTAATTTCCTCCGATTTAAATAAAATTGAGCAAGATTTAAAGGAAACAAAATCCGTGTTAAATGCCATGTTTTCGCTCGTCGAACGCTTTGAAACGCGCTATAATAAATTGAAGAAAGACCGAAATATCTTTGATTTTTCTGACCTCGAACATTTTGCTTATAAAATTTTGAGTGATGAAACGGTTTGTGCCGAAGTTCGAGCAAGATATAAGCAGATTTATGTCGATGAATATCAAGATATAAACGACATTCAAGAGGGAATTATAGCCCGTGTTCATGGAGCTCGCGACTTGTTTTTGGTTGGCGATGTAAAACAGAGTATTTACGGATTTCGTAATACAAATCCGCAGATTTTTCTTGATAAACTCGGTGCCTTTTCAATGAAAAACAATGAAGATAATGTCGCAATTAGACTGAACTATAACTATCGAACCGACCAAAAAATCCTTGAACTTGTAAACTTTGTTTTTGGGCGTTTAATGACTAAAAATCTCGGCGGAATTGATTATCTTCCCGATAATGAAATGCAGTCTGACATGACTTTTGTGCCAGCTGAAAATGCGCTTCCTGAAATTGAAATCGACATAATAAATAAACCTCGTGAAACTGCCACTCCGCTTGAACCAGATGGGGTATATAGAGTATCAACTTCGCCGATTATTGAGAGCGTAGAGCGCGATTTTGCCCGTAGCGAAGGGGTTAGAATTGCCGAAAAAATTGCCGAATTTATGACAAAGCAAAAGACGATTTATGATGCTCGAAAGAAGGCTTTTCGTGAGATTAATTACAGCGATATAACACTACTTTGTAGTGCTCGTACCGAAGAAGTATCAATAATTTTAGAAACACTTGCGGACTATGGTATTCCCGTAGGGCTGTTAAATAACGACGAGATTTTTGACGAGTATGAAATTCAAGTTCTTTTTGCTTACCTTAACCTTGTAAACAATCCCTATAATGATTTGTATTTAACTACATTTTTGAGTAGTCCAGTTATAAACCTTGATGAAAATGCGCTCGCGCGCGTGCGCGCGTGCGCGCCTACGCGCGACAATTATTATGAATGTGTATACGAATACGAAAACCGAGATGACGAACTTGCTCGCCGTATTAAATACGCACACGAACTTATAAACGACGGGGCAGAACGCATAATAAATGACAACATTTACAATCTACTAAATTACTTTTGCGATAAAACGAATTATCTAGCACTTATAGGCGCTCTTGAAAATGGTCAAAATAGAGTTAAAAATGTAATAGGGTATATAAACAACTTTACAGGCAAAAAATATAATAACGATTTGCGTGATTATCTTTCGTCTGTCGAACAGGCGGAAACAAAACCGAAGATTTCGCCCGAGGTTGCAATCGGTGACAATGCTGTTAATGTTGAAACCATGCACAAGAGTAAGGGGCTTGAGTATCCTATTGTATTTTTGATAAATACGGGGCACAAGTTCAACACTATAAATAGGGTGGGTGACTTTATTTTGCATAGTGCGTTAGGAGTTGGTACGAATAAGTACGACACAACTACTCGAACACAAACACCAACGCTTTCATTAAATGCAATCAAAATAGCTATGCGCGACAAAGATTTTGCGGAGAATTTGCGTTTGCTTTATGTAGCCATGACGCGCGCAAAAAATCACCTAATAATTACAGGAAGCACTGACATAAAAAAATTAAAGTCTAATACATCTCCCTTTGCTGTAAAATCTCGAGGTAACTTTTTAGAACTCATTTTGTCCGCTTTTACGCCTACCGAAATAGATTCCATTCGCAATGGAATTACAAGTTTTAAAATGCCGATGGGTATCGACAATAATTTAGTTGTAAATGTTTTTGATTGTATTGATTATAATGTTGTAAAGCAAGAAAAAGTGTTGCAGAAAGAAGATTTTAATCACTTAAACGCAAAAATGAGTGATATACTTGCAAAATTTAGCGATTATACCTACAAATTTGATAAAAGTACGCACCTTGCTCTTAAAAACACAGTAACAGCATTAAATCGTGAAAGTGAGGCAGGGGAAAGTGTTAATATTGAGCCACAGCATTTTTCTGTCAGCGAAAGTTTGAGTTCTATAACCACGGAACAGGGTATTGCATACCACAAAGCAATGCAATTAATTGATTTCGAGTTGCCTAGTGTTGAAAGCGTTTCCTTGTATTTATCTACACGCCTAACACCTAATGAAATGGCGCTTGTTGACCCGCAAAAAATATATTCGGCAATTTGCCAAATTCGCCCAATGCTTGACGGCGCACGAATTTTACGAGAACAGCAGTTTATGATGAGAAAACCATATAATTCCCTTGTTCCTAATAGTGATATTACAGACGAAATTTTGGTTCAGGGAGTAATAGATTTGGTTATTATAAAAAACAATTCTATAACCCTTATCGACTATAAGACAAGTGGTTCGCATAACATAGAAAAAACTGCACAAAACTATGTTATGCAACTTAATTGTTATTCCGAGGCTATACACGGGGCGCTCCATGCACGACCTACGCAAAAATTTCTTTACTTTTTTTTGCAAGAACGCTTAATATTAATTGACAATTAATATCGATTTTTTATATAATTAAATCACAAAGATAGACAAATTTTTGTAAAAATGGGAGTTTATTATGTTTTCATTACTCGGAGCCGATGCGGTTAACGAAATAGTCAACTTCATCGGAGATATTATCGGCAGTTTAACATTTGACCAGCTATTCTACATTTTTGTCGGTGTTATTGCCGCTATTATTTTGATTAGTGGTATTAGACTTATTTGGTGTTATGAAAACCGTTCAGTACGCGCTATGAAGCGTGTCAACAAGTATCTAAAAGACAACCCAAAAATCAATGATGATAATCTTGTTGAATTTCATAAGCGAATGAAGATGTTACCGCGCCGTATGCGCGACCGTTGGCAACTCTTTATGCTTGAGCGTGAGGGAAGCCCAAGTCGTTATATGACGGTGGAGTACTGTGTTAAGCGTCCGCTTTACAATAGTGCAATTACAATGAGCCAAAAACAAGTTTGGTATATAACTATTATTTTGGCAGTTTTGGGCTTTATTTTCGGGCTTGCGTGTGTAGCAACTAACGGGTTAGGTACGAACATTCCAAATACACTCGTTTATTCTTTTGTTATACCTGCCATCGTGCTGATTTTGGGTAGTATCTATGTTATGATTTTGCAGGTTAGATACAACGCAATCAACCACGACTTTTATGATATGTTTACAAACTTTGTGCGTAACATTGACAAGGCAACTAACACTATGCCCGACTATGTTGACTATGAGCTATTGTTTACAAAGAAAGAAATTGACAAAGGTATTCCTGTGCTTCGCGAATACTTGGAAAAGCGCGCTATGGAAGAACAACGACTTCTTGAAAAGGCAAAGAGAGAAGAAACAAATCACAGCCCATACGACTTTTCAAGTTTGGGTGTCAACGGTGCGCAGCTAATTGAGCGTGCTGTAACCGAGAGTGAGAAATTCTTAACAAATAAAATTCAAACACAAAACGAAATAAACGACCTTGAAAAGCAGTTGCAAAAGTCTGATGCGAACATGGAAGACATTGAGCGCGAAGCAAATAAAAAATTGCAGGCAATTAAGGAAAACCTAGAGCGTCTAGATAAAGCAATGGCGGAAACAACAAACCGTGTCGAAATTAACTATAACCGTCGTCAAGCTGATGCTGAAATGGATAAAAAACTTTTGCTTGAAAAAGACCTTGAAAACATGTTAAGCAAGGAAAAAGTTGCTCAAGATGCTTTGAAGGTTGAAATTCAAAAACGCAAAGAAATAATCGAAGAGAACAAGAAAGAAGTTGAAGAGGCGCTAAAGTCCGAATATGATACATTTGCTACAAAAGTGTATGATGAGCTTAACGAAAAGATAACTCGCGACAATTCTGAACAATTGCATGAAATGGAAATGACTATTGCAAGACTTAAAGCAAAAGTCAAAGAGTTTACTCGCGATATTGAAAAGAAAGATTCTATAATTGAAGCGCGTAATCTTGAACTTGACAATATGCGTCAGCAATTAAGCAAGCAACGCGGTAAGTCAAAATCGAAGAAAGAGTTCGGTCAAGAATACATTAAAGCGCAAGAAAATAATCCTGACGGCACGATAAATGCAGTGCAGGTTGACTACTCTCAACCAGAGACACAGGGTGATGTAGGGCAAAATGGCACTGAAAACTATGTTGGAAATGATATAACTTATACAGAAACTGCTGGCGGACAACCAACAGAACCTCAATATGATTATTCTCAGACCGATGTGCAACCTGATTATGCGGGATACGCAGACGGTGCGCAAATGAATGAGTACTCAAATGTTGAACAAGGTTATGACGGTCAACAAACTTATGATGCGAATGGACAGCCGATTGATGCGGGCTATAATGACGGTCAACAATACTATTATGATGAAAACGGAAATATGATTGATAATGGTCAGTTCGTAAGTGAACAGCCGACTGATAGCGGAACTGTTGACGGAGTGCAAGACGGACAACCCGTTGATTCGGGTGCAGGTGCAGACCAAATGCAGTATGAACAAAATGCTGCTCAGTATGGCGACCAAAGTCAAGTTTACTATGATGAAAATGGAAACCCTGTTTACGATACGCAATACACCGATAATGGTCAATACGGTATGTATGGTAACGAGCAATATGCAGGGGACAACGCACAGTATAGTGTTGATGGACAAAACGCAGTTGATTTTGGTACAGCAAATGAAGGGCTTAATATCCCTGCTGATAATACAGAATTCACTGACCCTAATGCACAAGTGAGTGAAGAACCTGCAGCCGAAAATGTTGAAGGTAATAGTGGCTTGTCGTTTGGTGAGCCTACTGAAAACGCTCAAAATGCAAATGAGCAAGCGCAAGCAGTTGACCTCGGTAGCACACAAGACGGAGCAGAAGTAGTTGATTTCTCGACTGCACAAAGCGAAGAAAGTGATAAAGTCAGCGATAAAGTTGAGAATGATGAGGCAACTAATGCCGAGAGCGTAGATTTGTCTAACGTGTCTAGTGAAGAGAGTAATACGACCGAAAATACTGGTAGCGAAGAGAAGGCAGACGAGAAAGAAAAGACAGACACAAACAAAAAAGATGACAAAGCCGAGGCTAAAAAAGACGATGTCGAAGAAATTAAGCCTGCTAAAAAGAGCACCTCAAAGAAATTTACTGAAAGCGTAAAATCAAAAGAAACAAGCGACAAAAAGGACGACAAAGCGGAAAACAGTAAAGACGACGAGGATAAGGTTGATAAAAAGTCAGTCGATAAAGAAACAGAAAAAGACGAAAAGTCTACTGATAAGAAAGAGGACAAGAAAAAATATGTTGAAAATGACGACCTAGAAGCGTTGCAAAAGAAAATTGAAGAAGAAAACGCAAGGTTAAAGAAACAACAAGAAGAACTGCGTGCGCAAATCGATAAGACTCTTGCAACAATGGAAAAGGCAGAAAATGCAACAAAAGCCGAGCGTACTCGCAATATAAAGAAAATCAAAGAAATGATTTCAAAACTAAAAGAAGAGGCAGAAACAGCAAAGGCGCGCGGAGCAAGTAAGACAATGATAAACAAAATTAACAAGTCCGCTGCTGAACTTTTAAAAGTCCTCGCTGAGTATCAGTCGAAGAAATAAAAACAAAAAGCCTAACCCGAACGGTTGGCTTTTTTGTTTTTTGTTTAGTTTGGTTGATTTTGTTGCAAAAAATTTGAGTTTAATATATAATAACAACTGAAAATAAGAGGTGAAAACTATGTCAATACTTGCTATTGTTGGAATCACTATTGGTGCTGTTGTGCTTGCTCTCATTGTCGCTGCGATTATTTGGCTTGTTGTTACTTACAATTTTTTAGTAAAACTCCGTAATACCGTAGATGATGCTTTTGTGGCTTTAAACGAGCAGTTTAAACGCCGTCATGAAAGTGCGCCAAGCGTTCTAAATTCGATAAAAAATGCAGTCAAAAATGAAGAATATCAAGAAATACTAGATTTGATTGATTCCGCAAAAAAAAAAAAAAATTCTACAATTCAACTTACGCACGAAAAGGAGTTATCTTGCAAACTTGCTAAACTTTTCGCCGATGTTGAAAAGAAGACAACAGTAATTACAGAGAAGTCATATGAAGAAGACAAACACGAGCTTGATTTAATAAATGACGAAATTGAGAATGCAAGCAAATACTATAATGCTGCGACCAAAATTTATAATGCAAAGCGCATGATGTTTCCATCAAATATATTAGCGAAATGGTTTAAATTTGAGCCTTACACAATTTATGAAGTTGAGGTCGTTGAACTGGAAGCAGCAAGTTAAATTTTTAAATTGCCTGTTGATGAATTTCTCGGGCAGGATATTACTTTACAATTTTAATTATAGGAAAACTGATGATACAAAACGACATTTTAAAAGTACTTTCTGGAATACTTACGGGCATAATTTTAGCGGGACTAATCGCTTTGGTCGTCGTGTTTTGCTTGTTTTTTGACACAAAAACAAACAGCGAAATAGACGATAGTTACTATATAAACAGTTACAATACGCAGGTTTCTGTTCTCGATAATAATTCGGCGACTGTAACTGAACGCATCGAAATTAGATTTAACGAAGTGCGAGAGCTTACGCTTACTCGGGCGCTTCCAACTGTCGTTTCAAATCCGTACAGTGATAACGGAAAGTCATATAGATTGAATTACGAGTTGACTAGGGTAAATTACGACTATACGACAAGTTACGAGAATGGTAATCTAGTAATTAAAATGGCAAGTCCAGATACAGTTGTCGCGACAGGAACTCCTTATATATTTTCAATTAACTACACCGTTTATTTTCCTAATGACAGGAATGCCGAGTTTGACGATTTCTTTTACAATATTATAGATAGTAGTTGGAATACAACGGTATCTAATGTAACAATGAGTTTTACCTTCCAGCGTGATGTTAGTGAGTATGTAAATTCAAATGATTATGGTGCAAAAGTTATGACTGTTGCTGATGGGGAAGTCGTAACCTTAAAGCCTACATTAAATAGTAATAATAGGCAACTCGTCTATACTTATGTGGGAACACTAGATGCATTTACGCCACTAACTTTTTCGCTTCTTTTGCCGAACGGATATTTTGTAACTAACACTACGGACATTTGGGGGGTAGTTGCGCTAGTGGTTGGCATTTTGGCAGTTTTGCTTGTTTTTATAATTTTCTTTGCTACGCGCACTAAAAAAATTAAGAAAGTAAAGGAAAGTTTTGTTGAGCCGAAAGGAATAAACCCTCTTGAACTTGCTTACTTATTGCGACAAGAAATTAAGGGTAATGATTTTGCAGATGTATTAATTTATTTCGCGCAAAATGGTAATGTTTCAATCTCTCGAGCAGAGAGTGGAAAGATATATATAGAAAAAATTTTAGCGCCTCAAAACTTGATAAAAAATTATGAAAACACTGTATTTGACACTATTTTTAAGAGTGGAGACAGAGTTGAACTTGATGATGCAAAAGAAGCGCTTGTTCAAAATTTTGTAAAAATTAGAAATGAAGTCGGAAAGTCGGGTGATTATTCGAATTATTCAAAGAAGGCTCTTGGTGGTCTTTTAAGCATTGCTATAATTTCAATACTTGCTTTGTTTGTGGTGATGGCATTGACTGTTGCAGCATTAGGTTTTGTTAGTTCATTTAATATGGTTGCTTTCTTTATTGCTGCTATTCTTTGTGGAATTGCGCTTTTGCTAAATCGTTTCGTAAAACTTAGATACTTTTTAAGCAGTAAAACATTCATATTATGCTATTCTATCATGTTAGCAATTTTGTGTGGTGGTTTAATTGTGGTTTTAGTGCTTATGTATGACACTTTTAGTCTATGCTATATTGGTTTGCTTATCGCGGCAATTTCAGTGATTTTGGCATCCGTTTTGCCACTTTTTACGGGGTTATTTTCGGAACGCGGTACAATAATGGCTAGCAGGTTTTTAAGTTTTAAAAAATTTGTAAAATTTGCGGATATTAAACAAATAGGTGAGATATTAGAAAAGGACAAAACTGCGGTAATTAAAATTTATCCTTTTGCAGATGTATTGGGAGTTGGAGCAGATTGGCTTGAAAAATGCCGAATAGCATCAGGTGAATTTCCCGAGTGGTTTAATGATGCAAGCTCAAAAAGTGTGGGAGTTAATAGCAGAAGCGAGAATAATTAAGTAATAAAATTATTTACAATTTTAATTTAAAAATAGAAAATTTTATATCAATAGACAAATTTTTTATAAAAAATCACTATTTGTCGAAAAAAGGCATAATATAATTATGTCTTTTTTTGTTATTTGACAAATAAAAAAAGTGTGTCAAAAATTTTTATTTTGTTCCTATGCTTTACATTGTGTCGTTTATGTGTTATAATTTTAACATAAAATCGACACAGTGTACACTGTTTCGTTTGTTTTTTGTAGGGAATTATGACGATTAATAAGAGAAAAATTAGTTTTATAACAAGTATTTTTAGTATATTTATCCTTTTATTTGTAGCAATTATGTTGGCGGGGTGCGGTGAAAGTGCGTCTTCGTCTTTTTCCGTAAATGGCCGTGTAATGTGCGGAAATAATCCTGTATCTAATGCAGTTGTGTCAACTGATTTAGGCGAAACTGTTACAACAGATGAGAGCGGAGCTTTCTCTTTTCCAAATCTTTCATCTGCGACAATTCTTTCCGTTTCCGCTGAAGGTTATGTGATAAAAGAAAATGTGCTTGTAAACAAAGCAACGGATAATCTTGTGATTTCGGCTGAGGCTATGTATACTCTTACTGGGCGTGTTGAATCAAATGGGGTTGGAATTGCTGGTGCGCGCGTAAAAGTATCTGGACTTGTTCAATTAGAAACGATGACAGACTCGTTCGGTAATTTTACCGCAAATAATATTGCAGGCGAATCAAGAGTATCAGTTGAAAAAGATGGAATGATTTTTGAAAGCAAAATCGCAACCATAGACAATAACTACTTGGTATTTTCGGGAACAACTGATGTTACTGCTGTTGTAAAAGACGAGAATGGTGAAATTTTAAATGAGGCTGTTCTTACTATAAACGGCGCTGAAATGGATTATAGCAATGGTGCATACATTGCTGGTTCTGTCGCTCTCGGTAGTGTAGTAGTTCCATCACTTGAAGGCTATCATTTTGAGCCTTCGCAAGTTGTATTATCGCGCGAGAATGAAAGTATTGAATTTACTGCTTATAAACTTTACTCAGTTACTGGTGTTACACAAAGTGGTGGGAGTCGTGTAAGTGGTGTTAGTATTTTGGTAAACGGACAAGCGGTTACTACAAGTAACGAATTGGGTGAATTTACTTTGTCTGGGCTTTGGGCACAAAACAATATAACATTTTCGCACCCGACTTTCCGTTTCAATGGATTGACAGTAAATTCTGCGCAAGAAATAAATGTTGACGGTACTTTTACGCTTTCTGGTGTTGTAATTAGTGGCGGTTCTCCACTTGCTGATGTTTATGTAGAGAGTGCAGGCAATTCTACTTTTACTGATGCGAATGGTGAGTTTAAAATCAATGGTGTTGCTTTAAATAGCGAAATTTATTTCGAAAAAGACGGTTTTGAAACCAAAACTATGACCGTAACAAATACAAATTCACTTATTATAACGACTAATGAGTACTATAATGCTAATATTTCCGTGACAAGTGATGGCGAGGCTCTTGCTGGAGTAACGCTCATGATAGGGGACACCCCCTATACGAGTGATGAATACGGAAATATATTAATTTCAAATTTAACTGGCGAGTATTATGCAACATTGTCCCTAGATGGCTACACGAGTACAAGCATTACTATTACAAAGCAGAATTCTGCGCAAAATGTAGTTTTAAACAAAATTTTTGATGTAGAGATTACGGTTCACAGCGGAGATATTGTTTTATCAAATGCGACAGTTAAATATGGCTCGGTTACAACAACTACTGATGAAAGCGGTAAGTTGACAATTAGTGCCATGACTCAACCGACAGAAATTAAGGTTTCGGTTGATGGTTATAATGCAAAGTCCTTGACCGCGAATAAGAATAATACAGTTCTTGATTTTGATTTGAGTTATACTGTATCGGGTAGTGTTACCAACGGCACTTTAAATGTGAATGGTGTTGTAAAGACAACGGACGATACTTATTCTGCCGACATTGTGAACGGTACTTATACTATTGATTTGAAGGGGAGTAAGCAGTTAATTGCCGTTGCTAACGGTCTTGATTTTGAAGAAAATTCAGTTTTGCAAGCAAGTGTAATTGACTTTTCGGCAACTTATTCAATTTCTGGTACTTTAACTTCGGAAGACATTCTTGTCGAAAATGCTGAAGTTAGCCTTGTTGGTGTTGACGGTACTGTTACTTATACAACAAAAACTGACGGTAAATTCGCTTTTGAAAATCTTGCAGGCGAATACAGACTTTTGGTTACTGATAATCGTGGTGTAACTCTTCGTCCTTCGTACTACACAATTACAAACGGTGGGGAATATGACTTTAATGCGAACGGTTACGCGATTGCTGGGCAAGTATTAAATGGCGGTGTTGGTGTTGAAGGCGTAACAGTCTACGCAGGCAATAGTTCGACAACAACAGACAGTTCGGGTAATTTCCGCTTTGACTTGATTATTGGCGAAGTAAGCGTTTCAGCATTTAAGACTGGGTACACATTTGATGAAGCAATTGTTGTTGATGATGAGAACTTAAATATAATAATTAATTCAACTTACATGGTTGAAGGTACTGTTTTAAGCGGGAATGCTCCAGTTAGCGATGTAGTTGTAACTGTTGGTGAGTATTCTACAAAAACAGATGAAAATGGACATTATGAAATCAGTGGTCTTACTGGCGCAGTTACAATAGAGTTTTATAAAGACGGCTACACATTTAGTAACATTGAAACAAGTGGTTACTATGGTGAAAATGTTTACACAACATTTAGTATTTCGGGAAGTGTAAGCGTTGGTGATAGCGCCCTTGATGGTGCGACTGTGTCTAACGGAAAGGTTTCAGTTGTTACAGGTGCAGATGGTGCATTTACTCTGTCTGGTATTAGTTCTGGCGATGTAATAACAGTGTCAAAAGACGGTTTTGCATTCAATTCAATTACAGCAAATGCTTATGGTCAAGATTTCGTATTTAATGGTACATTTAGTGTGAGTGGTTCTGTTTCTTCATCGGGTAGAGTAATTAGCGGAGTTACAGTAACTTACGGAGAATTCACCACAATAACGGACGGAGCAGGAAGATTTAGTTTATCAGGACTTAACTTCTATGGAACGATGACATTTACACTGTCTGGTTATACTTTCTCGCCTGTTGAAATTACGGGGCCCGTCTCTAATTTGGAAGTCGTTGCTACATTTGCTGTTAGTGGTAAAATTACAATAGGCGGTGTAGGACTTGGGGGCGTAATTGTTTCAAGCGGCACCGTTAGTACGACAACTAATGAAAATGGTGAGTACACTTTAAATGGACTTTCAACATCGGGCAGACTCAATGTTGAGAAATACGGGTACGATTTCGAAGGCAACACTCGCTTTACAGGAGCAACAACTCTTGACTTTACGGCAACTTATTGGGTAACAGTAAAAGTATCAAGTGGTAGCGTAGATTTAAGCGGAGTTGTAATTACAGCGAACGCTGGTAAAGTCGAAGAAAACTCGGCAAACACATTTACTATTCGTGGACTTACGGGAACAAATACTATTACCGCAGATGTAAATGGATATAACACTGGTAGTGTAACAGTAACTGACCACGCTGTTGATATTGAAATTACAATGACTTATGATGTTGTGCTTCGTATTAGTGGAGCAAAACTCAATGATATTACTGTAAACTATACTGACGAAAACGGCGAATATTCAAAAACATTTAGCGATGTCCAAGTAGTTTTAAATAATTTGGTTGGTGTAGGTCAATGGAATATTTCTCGTGATGGTTATAGATTTACTCCAAACACAGACACTTACTCAATTCCTAAAACCGTGGATATTTCATATCAAGCAGTTTACACGATTTCAGGGCGCGTTACTACAAGTGCTGGCATCGGCGTGTGCGGAATGACGATTTCATTTAGTGATGTAAGCACAACGACAGATACAAGTGGTAATTATACGCTTACAGGATTAATTGGCGACGGTACGCTTTATGCAACTTTCTCTGCTGAAAATTGTGATGGTATAACTCGTAGCACATATGTAGCAAGCGAGGGCACTTATAACTTTACAGTAGCGGATAATGAGTATGCATGGTGGCTTTATCAAAATGGTTATCAACGAATTCGTTCAGCAGATGGATATTATAACGAAACAAAGGGTAGTGTGGTGTCAAACGCACCTATTGTGGGGGAAATAGTACAAACAGTTTATTCTACTAAAAAGAAAGATAATACGGGGCAGTACTTAGTTATAAGCAACAATTACGGAACTAAAATGCAAGACACAAGAATTTCGGTAGTTGGATATTATACTAATGATAGTCAATCAGTCGATTACAAACAGGTAACAAAGGATAGTGTAAATGCTCCAGATGCTAGCGGCGTTGTTACTGCAAATTATTCTGGGGTTGGTTGGAATACTACAACTCCTGATGGTTACAAGCAAATTTACGGTTCAGAGCCGACTGGATTATCTATTTACAACTTAACAAGTGTATACTTTGGAACAACGATTTCTCAGTCTGGGGATAACTTAGTCTTTACAATCACGATAAATAACCCCACAGATGCGGTTGTTAATAATTATAAAACTCAAATGTCTGCAATGTCGGGAACTTCTCCAGAAAATATAACTTTTAGTAAAATTGAAATCACTTACACTTTTGACATAGAGAGCAATTTGGTTAGCGTAAGGACAGTTGACACCTACACAGTAAAAGCGTTTGGTATAAACGCAAGTACTGTATCGACACTAACAGAAACATTTACCATAAACGATGGGACAGATTTAATAAATAAAGATAATTATAATTAATTGCTTTATTAGATAGAGTAAAAGGCTAATATGCTGCGAGAAAGTATACTTTTTAAGTAAAGTTTAAAATCAGGTGAAAAATGAGTAAAAGTAAAACATTATTTACAAGTTTAATAGGCTTACTAGGAGTAATAGCACTATTACTCAGTTTTCTAATTTATCCTACTCAACGCACACAAGCACTAGAAAGCAATACTGACGGTATTGACCAAAAATCTACACTCGTATTTGATAATAAGGCTGGGAATAGCGTTGTTGAAACGCAGTGGCGTATGAGTGAAACTTCAAAGTCGTTTACTTTTGATTTATTTACTGGAGCAACAAATGCGGATAATATTCCGTATTTTGAAATGGCAACATATAAAGATACTTGGAATTTGACATGGGGAACTTCCCTTAGTACTTCATTCGATGCTAATACAAAAACCTTTACTTACAGTAAGTGGGCTACTTCAGATGCATCAAAAAGAGAAGGTTATATAAAAAGTAATTTTAGTATTTCTTCATCTTTGCAAAAGGCTGGACAAAACGGGTATTTATCCATTAGCGCATTTGCTGAATTTGGTTCTAAAAGTAAGGATAGGTTAATTGGTAGTGACTATCCAGCAGATAATGTAACCATGACACTTAGAAATGAAAGTATAGGTGAGGAACAATCTACAACTGCACAAAATATTAATGGCTATACTAGCGAAACCTTCACTTTTAACAATATTCAAGATGAAAACTATTCTTTGAAATTTAGCGTTACTCGTGGTGGAGGCTCTGACATCATTATGAATGTTCGTGCTCCTACGATTACTCTTACCACGACTGATATTACTTTTCCCACTTACACTGATTTTGTTACTCAAAATGCAGATGTTTACACTCAAAGTAAGAATGTAACCTTTACGGTGGCAGATAGCGAGGCGGGTATTGATAGAGTAGAGGTCAACGGTGTAGAAGCAAGTTTAAATTTTGCTGATTCTACTCAACACAGCGCAACTGCAACTTTTGTGGTAGACCAAAATGACATTGACTATGTTGTGCGCATTTATGACAATGTAGGAAATGTAACTGAAACTGTTTATCACTCGTCTTTCATTGATACAACTGCGCCAGAGTTGATTATTAATAATCTCGACGGTGTAACTTTTGATGACTTTGTAATAAACTTTACTGCTAGTCAAAATAGTGGTACTATGCAAAGCGATGAAACATTTTATTACACAGTTGATGGAACTTCGCCAGTAGATAGTGAAACGCGCGCTATATTAAATATCGGGCTAAATACTTTAAATTTTGCAGAAAATGGCGAATATACTTTGCGTGTGTATGGAATTGATGCTGCTGGAAATAGTGCTGAATACTCCTATACTTTTACAATAAACGGCACTTATTACTATAAAATTACTGCGGAATTTCGTGGAAATTCGCCAGAAACATTAGTAATCGACAGTAAGGAAGGGGCAACTAACGCAGAAGTATCTTATGTAATAGAGCAGACAAAAGAGCAGAACGGCATTAAATATGCCTTTTACAAGGCTACTATAAATGGTGTAGCGGTCGAAGGCGATACAATCTCCTTTAACTTTGATAAAACTTATAATATCAATATCATATATCGCGAAATTGTAGATGTAGAAGCGATTACAGAATATTCATACACGGGGGCGGTTATTCCGCTTGACTATACGGCAAGTTGCGCTGAAGAACTTGTAAACTGGACAATAACAAAAGATGGTTTAGCGGGTGAGTTGCGTACGCGTGGTCAATATTCAGCTTCTTACTCTGTTGACACTGAAAATTTTTGCGGTAGTGGAAGTTTTGAAATCACAATCTATCAACCTGTTGAGTTTGTTTTGAATGAAAGCGAATACATTTACTCAATAGACGGTTTTGCGCTTGACTTTAATTTAAGCGTTGAGATAGGATACTCTCTTAAATTTGTTGATAACGCTGGAAAAACATATGATTATTTAGAAGTGTTAGACAATTCTCTTAATGTTGGGAAATATACTTTCGTTCTAACGATTACTGACGACTTCTATTACTTTGACGAAAAAGCACTTGGCAACAACGAAATTACTGGCGAATTTTCAATTTCACAATGTCCTGTATTACTTGACGAATATAATGTAACCGTTACTTACAGTGGTGAGAATTTTGAGTTTGAAAACCCATATTTATATTCAGTTTCTGCCATATTTAAGCAAAATGGCGAAGTTGTAACTCCTAGAAATGCGGGCGTTTATGATGTCGAAATAACAATTACAGACTCTAATTATGTTGGCTCGACAAGTGGTTCTTTGGAAATCGAGAAGGCAACCTTAACAGTAACCGCAGATGACAAAACTAGCGTTTACGGCGATAGCACAAGCCCGTTAACTGTTTCGATAAATGGAATGCTAGGTCAAGATGAATTTAAGTTTGAAGCAGTTTGTGATTTAGGGAAAAATATTGGCGAATACACAATTAGTGTTGTTAAGCAAGAACTTGCAAATTACAATGTAAATTATGTTGACGGTAAGTACAATATTACACCGAAGCAA
This sequence comes from uncultured Clostridia bacterium, assembly GCA_944377415.1. Taxonomy (GTDB): domain Bacteria; phylum Bacillota; class Clostridia; order Christensenellales; family UBA1242; genus UBA7867. The sequence continues at coordinate 6,056 of CALWEW010000005.1, read as the reverse complement.
GTTATTGTAAGCGTTGATACGGGACAGAGTAAGACTTTTGGTGATGTCGACCCAGAGTTTACTTATACAGTTGAGGGTTTAGTTTCGGGCGATGATTTGGGTGTAAAACTTAACCGTGAAGCAGGCGAAAATGCAGGCACTTATGCTATTAGTTTGGAAAGTTACCAAAACAAGAATTATTCGGTTACATTTAGAGGTGATAACTTCCGCATAAATCCTGTTACTCTAATTGTGTCTGCTGATAATGTATCTAAAACTTTTGGTGAAGTTGACCCTGACTTAACTTATTCAATTCTTTATGGCGAAATAGTGAATGGTTCACAGCCAGAAATTACACTTGTGCGTGAAGCGGGCGAAAATGCTGGGCGTTATGCAATCACGCTTGAAGGTTCAGCAAATTCAAATTATGAAATTGTTTTCATGTCAGGGTATTTGACGATTAATAAAGCAACAGTTGAAATTTCTGCTTTACCGAGTGAAAAAGCATATGGCGCACTTGAACCGAGTTTTACTTTTACTGGGGGAGATGGTATTGAGTTTTCTGGTGCATTAAGCCGCGAATTAGGCGAAAGTGTAGGAGAGTATGAAATAACACTCGGTACGCTTTCAAATCCTAATTATAATATCGTTTTTAATTCTGCTAAATTTACTATAAATAAGGCTGATATTGTAATAACTGCGAATAACTCATCAAAAATTTATGGCGCAAATGACCCGACATTAAGTTACACTGTTGAGCGCGTAACAGTTGTAGATGGAGAAATTATTGCACGCGAAACGATTACAGACACTGCTCTTAATATTTCATTAACTCGCGAAGCGGGCGAAAATGCAGGAACCTACGCAATTTTGTTAGACGAATTTAATAGCGAAAACTATGTTTTATATGCGTTTAACAATGGTGTATTTAAAATAGAGCCCAAAACCGTTTATGTTTACTTTGATAATGTAACAAAGACTTATGGTTCTGTTGACCCCTCTTACACTTATACTCTTGATGGCGTTATAAAAGGCGAGAATTTGGCTATTAATGTTACTCGTGAGGAAGGGGAAAATGTTGGGGAATATAGACTTTCAGCAACAACTGAAAATGCAAATTATACACTTGTTTTTGCTCCTGCGACCTTGACAATTGAAAAGGCAAGTGTGAAATTAAATGTAAGTGATGTTGACACGGTATATGATGGTACTGAAAAGAATATTAATGTTCAATTTTCACTAGATGAAGAACTTACTTACCGTATCACCTTAAATGGTGAAGTCGTTGCTTCTGCTATTAATGCTGGAACCTATCAGGTAACTGTATCGTTTGCTGGTAACGAAAACTACAATGCAGTTGCAAGTACAGCAACACTTACAATACGCAAAGCCGATGCTCAAGTTTCAATTTTGCGTAATATTTTTGTTGCGAATGGAAATGTTCAAAATCCAGAAATCGAGTCTGCACTTGCATACACGATTGTTTATGATGACCCTGCAAGTGTAGCGAATGTTGGTGAGCATGGTTATACGATTGTGTTTAACGATACAAATTATAATTCTGTTCGCGGAACTCTCACAATCCTTGACAAACCAGCCAATGCGACCTCGGGCGGAAGTGTTGAGTTTGAAAGTGGAAATGTAGATAATAGTGATGTAGAACTTTCGATAGATAAAACAGAAGATAAAGACAATGCGCAGTCTGCAGTAAATGATAATGTAGACTTGACCTATGAAATTAAATATAATCAATCGAGTAATGCGACAGTAAAGGTTGAACTCGACTATGTGGCAGACGATTATTCGAACATTTATGTTTACATGTATAACGACAAAGGCGAAGCAAAGATTTTACCTTATCAGGTCGTTGACGGTAAAATTGTGTTTAGCGTACCCGCTGATAATTTAAAACTTGCAATAGTAAAACAAGTAACAGGTATTTCAATTGTAAGTATAGGAATATTTGTGATTTTGGCGGGCATCGTTGCTTTGATTGTTGTGCGTAAACACATGAAAAGAAAGAAAATTGCAATGATTAAAATAAGCTAGTTTAATTATAATTTAGTTAAAATTTTTAAAAACATATCATTTTGTATAAGCAAACATGATATGTTTTTTTGTTAGAAATTTAAAAAAATGCAATAAGTTTTATAATTTTTATTTTTAATTAAACTTGATTTAGGTAATTGTTGCATATTAGAAAAGTGCTTTTAATATGATTAAGTATGATAAAAGTTTTGGAACAGTCCACTCGCGAGAATTTTCTCTATACATGCGTTGCGGGGGATACATTAGATAGCATTGCAAATCGTTTCGGCGTAACAAAAGCGGATATTATGCGAGATAATCCGCTATTTTCTAGCGTATATCCTGGGTGTGTTTTGTATTTAACAAATCTAGGGAAAAAGCGCGTAGTTGTAGCGCCCTTAGAAACGCTTGACGATATTGCAAAGAATAACGGAGTTAGTGTTGAAAGTATTATGCGTGCAAATGGTTTGAAAACACGCAAAGTTTTTGTAGGTATGCAACTTTTAATTGATAAAAAAGGGGAATAGGTAAGTGGCTAAATCTCTGTTTAGAGCGGTTTTGCTAGTTGCTGCTTTCTCTGTGCTTACGCGTTTTTTTGGCTTCTTATTTAGGATATACCTTTCGCGTGAGTTGGGTGCCGAGTTACTCGGTGTTTATCAAGTGGCATCGGCTGTCTTTGGCGTTCTTTTAGTTTTGGTGTCAAGTGGAATTCCGCTTGCGATTTCAAAACTAACGGCTCAATATAGAGTTAAAAAAGATATTCACGCAGAAAATGGTGTAACCACAAGTGCGTTGATTATTGGCGTAACAACGGCGGTTGCTCTTTGTGCTGTAATTTTAATTTTTCGCGATGCTCTCGGTTCGCTTTTTACTGATGAGCGCTGCATGTATATTTTAATCACACTTTTACCTGCTGTTGTTTCGGGGGCGGTGTACTCTGCGTTTCGGGGTTCACTGTGGGGAACTCAAAATTATTTTAGCGTGTGCTGGACAGAACTCGCTGAACAATTTTTGCGCATAATTATCTTTGTAATTATGGCTAATTTCTTATTTACTGGGCTTGATGGGGCAAGTATCGCAGGTTGGTCGTTGTCGATTGCATGCGTGATTAGTTCGTTGCTTGTGGTGATTGTTTACTTCAAAAATGGCAAAAGACTTGCTCGACCGAAAGGGTATTTTAAACCTGTGCTGCGTTCTGCCGTCCCTGTAACAGGAGTGCGTGCGGCAAGTAGTTTAATTCAACCTGTAATTGCAGTTCTTTTTCCTGCGATGCTAGTGCTTGCAGGTTATACAAGCGAACAAGCATTATCTAGTTATGGTATGGCAATGGGTATGACATTCCCGCTACTTTTTTTGCCGTCAACTGTTGTCGGGGCTCTTTCATTTACACTTATTCCAGAACTTTCAACTGCTATTGCAAAAAATGAGAAGGAGCTTGTTGCCAACCGAATTAAAACGAGTCTAATTTTTGCAGCATTTATTTCGACTATGGTGATTCCTTTTTATATGGGGGTTGGAGAGCCAGTTGGAAAGTTCTTATATGATAATTCGGCGAGCGGAATTTATCTTGCTCGTGCAGCGTGGATAATGTTGCCATTAGGTTTAAGTAATATTACAAGTAGCATTTTAAATGCGTATAACCTTGAAGTTAAGAGTTTTATAAATAATATAATAGGTGGGGTTCTACTTCTCGGTATTATTGCAGGATTTAGTGGTTTGCTCGGTGTTGATGCGTTAATTTGGGGCTTTGGGGCATGCATGACAGTTACAACTCTATTAAACCTTTACATGATAAAACGCCACACAAAGTTGTCGTTTGGGCTTTTGCGCCCGACACTGTTAATGATTGCTTTCGCCGTGCCTTGTACACTACTTGCATATTTCTCTTATCCATTATTGCTTATGGCATTTCCACAGTTTTTAGCAATAGGACTTGCTGGAGTGTTAAGTATGGGGTGCTTCGCAGTGCTTTGCTGGTTATTTAAAATAATTGACTTTACTGCTGTTCTTGTAAAAATTAAACCACAAAAGGTAAAAAAGTCTACGAAAGTTTAATTTGGAAAATTTTGCATAAAAATTAAGCCATATTGCAAACTAACAATATGGTTATAATTTTATTTAGAGTTTTAATAGTTTATTTAATTGTTTTATTGTATTTACGCATAATGGGAAAGCGACAGTTGGGGGAAATGCAACCTTTTGAACTTGTAATTACTCTTTTAATTGCGGACATTGCAACCCTTCCTATGACGCAGACAAGTATGCCGATTTTGTTTAGTGTTATTCCATTGACTGCACTTGTCATAGTTCATTTTTTTGTGTCGTTATTATCTCGCAAAAGTATTACGATGCGAAAAATAATCAACGGAAAACCAGTTTTGGTTGTTACTCCTGACGGGGTGCAGTATGAAGCATTAAAAGAGTTAAATATGTCGCTTGATGACCTAATGGAAGGAATACGCGGGTGTGAGTATTTTAACATTGAAGATGTGTTATATGCAATCGTTGAAACGAATGGAACAATTAATGTAATACCTAAAATTGCAAGCGCAAATGTAACTAACGAAAACATGAAATTAGAACTTCCAGAATCAACTTTGCCTATGATGCTTGTAAGTGGGGGTAAAATTATTAACAATAATATGAAAACAGCAAAGGTTGAACCTGATTTTATTCAAAACATTTTGAAAAAAGCGGAAATTAAAAGTCTAAAAGATGTATTACTGTTAACTATTGATACCGAAGGAAAGGTTTATATTCAAACTTTTGACGGCACAAGTAAGACGCTTAACATTGAATTTTCAGGGCAGTGGTAGGTGAAATATGACAAAAAGATTAATAGTTATTTTAGTAGTTCTTTTAGTTCTTGCTGGCATAGTTACAGTTGAGCAAGTGTACACTGATACAAGCATTGATAGCATGCTTACAGAAATTGCGCTACTTGAAACTCAAATTGATGAGGAAAATTTGGAGGCGAGTACCGCTCTTGCTGAACAGGTTGTGGAAAAGTGGAATAATTACGAGCGCATAATTTGTTTATTTGTTGATTTTCGAGATATTGAACAAATAGGAAGGCAAACCGATTTAGTCTTATCACATCTACAGAATGAAGATTTCGAACTTGCAAGAGTTGAATGTAACACATTAGAGCGTGTGGTCAAAACTTTTAAAAATATGATACAATTTGATTGGCAAAATATAATTTAATTTACAAAACAAAAATACCGCAGTACCGCGGTATTTTTTACACATAATATAATAAAAGTAAGTTTTTAAAAATCGAATTCAATTAATATTATGTTTTCCGAACTATATTTATAAACATTTTTCGAGAATGTTCATTACATCACTTTCTGTTACAATTTTATTATTTGCAATAATTGCGCCGTCATTTAATGCTTTCTTTGTGATTTTTGGCAAATCGTCTTTTGTTACACCGTAGTCGCTTAAATGTAACGCGATTCCGCTCAATTCGTGAATCTTGTTTTCAAACTGAACGACAAAGTCAATGCACTCTTGAGCGCGTTCTGCTTCGGGAGTTGCTGCATAGGTATCCGCCCCCGCGAGATAGATTAGACTTTCGGCATAGTATTCAGCGTTTTTGTCAAGATTAAACTTCATACATTCGGGAAGTAGTACAGCCATTGCATTGCCGTGTGGAACATTACATTCGCCGCCGCAGGCGTGTCCGATTGCGTGAACAATTCCAACCATTGCATTACTAAATGCTACGCCAGCAAGAGTTGAGGCAAGTGCAAGATTTTGACGACTTTCAGTTGTGGGGTTTGATAGGGTAATCGGTAAATACTTTGTGATAAGGCGCATGGCGGTTGTAGCGTATGCATCGCTTAACGGGTTCTTTTGCGCGCTTGAAAATGCTTCAATAGAGTGAACGAGCGCATCTATGGCGCTACTTGCAATTAGTTTTGCGGGGAGCGTTTCGGTTAGGCGTACATCAATTATTGCAGTATTTCGTAAAAGTTCGCTTGCTATAAACTCCATTTTCATGCCTGTTTCGTGACTTTTAATTACGGCAACCGCTGTACATT
>CALWEW010000004.1 GCA_944377415.1 uncultured Clostridia bacterium | reverse complement strand
TCCCAAGTGGTAGTTTTTCTCAATGGGAAGTTATCTTCACGAACGAGCCTACTCAAACTATCATACTTGTATCTAGCGACAAAATTATTGTTTTCATAAACTTCGATTATATTGCCATTTTCATCATACTTGTATTTAAAGTTTTCTGTTAGACTGTTATCATCACCGAACCAAATGCTAGATACTTGGGTACTTGTATGGTATTTATTACAACATATAAATTTATTTTTTATTTAATAAATAATTTAAAATATTTTGAAATTCATTAAATTTAAATGTAGTAATTTCATAATGTTCTTCATTTTTAAAATTTAATTTTACAATTGTATATTTGTTATTGCTTTTTAAAATATTAAAAGAAATTAATTGTTCTAATGGCATAGTATGCTCAATATTATTTGCAAAAAATTTAATTTCATTTTCATCTATATACATATAATACTTTAAATATTTGGAGAAATATGCCCAATTAAAGTACACAGCAAATAGTAATAGAATACAAATTATTGCTATTCCTAGCCCCCAATTTTCCCCTAATGAATTATTAATAATTACAGAAGTTATTAATAATGCTGCACAAATTGCAAATAATATATAACATATAATCATTATTATTAAAACTTTTCGTTTATATTTTCTTGCATCTTCAATAAACAAATAATTTGTGTTATTCATACTTACTCCTAACAATTATGTAAACAACAATACGAAGAATGAAGCGATTGCTCCCACAATTCTCATTCCGGGAATAGGTATAGCGGCTATACCTGCAAAAGTCACAGCAGCAGCGGCTATAGAACCCCAACCAATATTTATATCTAACTGTGTTGTAGAATTTCCATTATTGAATCCTATGCTAAAACCTAAACCAGTTATTCCTATAGAGGCTCCAATATTAATGAAAGAGGTTATTTGTAAATTAACTCCAATTGAACTATTAACCCAATCATTACCAATATTACCCACAAATTCTATACCTAATAAATTGCCTAAATTCATTCCAGCACCATAAGAAGTTCCTTCATTTCCTATGCTTGTAGAAGTATAGAATAAGTTATTATTTTCTTGTAGATTAACAATTTGTGTGATACTAATATCACCAATTAAAAATCTTACAAAAAAATTATTAACCAAATGTTTTCTATAATACATACTCGCAGTATTACCCGTCAAATTAAAATCTTTAGCAATTAAAGTTTTGATTATTTGATAATTTTGAACTGGATAGTTTCCTAGATTATCTATGAAACTAATAGGATTATTAAGACAGTAACTAAATAAATTAACTCCATTATTATAATATTTTAATGCATTAATTATATTTATATTATCTACATTAATAAACCTACCAATCTCAGGATCATAGTAGCGAGAATTTAGGTAGTATAAGCCTGTTTCAAAATCATAGTAGTAGCCACGATAACGGAAAGGGTTCTTATTTGCAATAAACCTATTTATATTGCTAATGTCATTATAGCAAAAATCTGATTCAGTTGCAACAAAATTACCACTACTATCCAAATATTTAACTATATGATTTCCCCAAGCATCATATTCGTATTTTGCGATGAGAGCCATAGCACTATTGTATAGACCTATGATGTCTCCTTGTAGGTTTTTCTTATAGTAATAAGTTACCTCAGTATTGTTGTATTGAATACTAAAACCGGCTATACCATCCACGCCATAAATAAAGAACATTTTATTTGCCACATCTTGCTGCGAAATAATTTTATTGCCATCAAGGAAGTAGTCCAAGGTCATAGGACTATTAACTGCAGGTCCCTCAACTTGTTTTAGTGGAATAGTCATAGTTTTACTTGTACGAATACCACTTGCATTGTATGTATAACTGTGTTGCTGAACAAAATTTTCATCCGAACCGATACCAATAGCATCTAGTAGTCTGCCGTGACTCCATTTGAATGTTTTGCCACGGTAAATCTTAGGGTTACCAATCGCATCATACTCAAACTGCTTATTTTGTTCCGTAGGTTTAGAACCATAACCTATAAGCCTATCACGGATGCCACTGTTTGCATAAGAGTATGGAATAGTTTTAAATGTATTATATGTGTTATTGTTTGTTTCGTTATCATTTAGTAAACTTTCATCCACATATTTAGACAAGTCATCATTAAGAGTGTATGTATACTCTTTGCGGTTAAAAATATTTCCGCCAGCATCGTACTCCCAAGTGGTAGTTTTTCTCAATGGGAAGTTATCTTCACGAACGAGCCTACTCAAACTATCATACTTGTATCTAGCAACAAGTATTGAGTTTTCATAAACTTCTGTAATATTGCCTTTTTCATCGTACTTATATTTTAAATTGTCAAGGTACTTATTATCATCACCGAACCAGATACTAGATACAAGATTGCTTGTGTGGTCTCCGTTTTTCAAGTAATGGAATAGGCGGGTATTTGTTTTGGTTTCATTATTAACAGTATTGCTTAAAACTATTTCTTTAGTTCTTCCTAAGTTATCGTTTTTAATGCTTTGAACAGCACTCGTTGGTAAAGTAACACCATTCAATACGCTTTCTGGCTTTGTGGTGTCATATGAGTAGGTGTAGTTTTGAGTGTCAGTGCCGATAGTGTATTTAATACCTGTATTATTGTTGTCCGCATCAAAAGTATTTTCTTTTTGTACACTTACACCGTGCTGTGTGTCCGCTTGCAAAGTTGTATTGCCAAACTTATCCAAAGTGTATTCGGTGGTTGAGTTAGTAACGTAATCGTTTACCGCAATCAAATTGCCATGAGTATCATAAACGTTTTGTAAAATTAGTTGATAATCAGGAGTTTCCAAACCTTCGGCAGTTGAAGGGATATCAAGTTCTGGTCTATAATAAACTTCAATAACATTACCATTTTTATCTGTAACTGTTTTAAAACTTTGGCTATTAGAATATGTTGCAGTGCTTATGCTGTTTATTCCGTCTTCGCTATAATTAAATGTTAAATAATCGCCACCCGCTACCTTAATTTTAGATATTCTGCCACGGCTATCGTAGTCGTAGGTAATATCAAAATCATTGTGTGAAACTTTGGTCAAAAAGTTGAGAGTGTAGCCATAAGTATTTGTATTAGGCACTCCGTCCACATCGCTAGACATTTGCAGTAAAGTTCCGTTTTTGGTGTCGTAACCGTATGCGGTTTTGTTGCCTTGCTTGTCTGCAACAGTAGAAACAATGCCCGTACCCGCTACATACTCATAACTATTAATCTCTTCGCCAAGTTCGTTGTAGTCTGCCAAGACTTCACCTTTTTCGCCAAGTTTCTGCTCAGTATACATAATTTCGGCAGGGTTGTCTTTATGGTATTTTTTAGTCTGGACTTCAATACCATTTTCGTTGAATACTTTTTCGGTAACAATGCCTTTGTAATCAATAGTCTTGAATAACTTGCCGTTTTTGTTGTAGTAAAATTCGTTTACCAAAGGCTCGGCGGTTGAGTTGGTAGTGTCGTAGTAATATAGTTTTGTGAGTTTGTCATTGTCGTCATACTCGCAAACTTGTTTCCACTTGCTGTGGCTAGAAATTACTTCGGTTAACAACTTGTTGTTATAAGTGCGTTCTTCATAAGACGCTTCTTTTAATGAAAAATCGGTAAAATAGGCAGGTATATCTTCAGTTACTGTGTTATTTGAATAATCAAAATAACATGTGATACTCGATATTTCTCTTGATTTATCGAACTCAATCGGTACAGCACAATATTGCCACTCAGTATTGAGCCAATCAAAGCACTTTTTAAAGGTTGCTGTCGTTGTGTCCGTGTAGGTAATTTCTGCACGCAATTCAAACTTGCGGTTTTTGATATAATCAGGGAAATCGTTGATATTACCGTCATTATCAGGGTTAAAAACGAATGCGGAATCAGCTTTTGCCCAGCCGCCCAAGACAAAGCGAGTTTGAGGGTTTGTTGCGTTTGTAATTAGGTTGTTGATTTCAGTTAAATGCGTTGTGCTAACTGTTAAGAATTGGTTAAAATCAGTGTCCGCTGTGGTATATGAGTGGAAGTCCATATGCACAGGATAACTTTCGCAGTAGATATCATCTCCGCAATAGATTTCATCGCCTTCAAGTAGTCCGTTGCCAAAGTAGTTTGCTGGGACTTGCATTATGGCATTCCCCTTAAAACATACATCATCCATATAGTTTTTAGAGTTTAACAATGGTTCAACGGAAATTTGCTTTTTGTTTGCAACATAATCTAAAGATTTAACTACAGGGCTGATATTAGGATTGCCATTTTTATCATCTTCGCTTTCATTGTCATCGTTTAAAGTCTTTTCTACAAAAGAATTTTCATAAACAGTGCGCACACGCCCGTTGTTATCAAATACATAGGTTAGGCTTTTTAAAACTTCGGTTGTAGTTTCACTATTTTGAGTGGTTTTCTTTAAACTCGAAATTTTTGTTGAATCACAATTTTCATATCTAATATTTATAAAATGTTCAGAATAATCAAAAGCATCTAAATCATTATAAGAAAATTGTATATCCTTAAACTCTGCTTTGCCATTTTGTATGCTCGATAATGCAGAAATTTCTCTAACAGCGTTTACTTTATTTTTATAATAATCAAATCTTGCACCAATACCATTTGCACCAACAGCTGCAACTAATTTACCATTACTATCGTAAATGTATTGCGAAATTGTGCCATCATTATATTTAACTTTGGCGAGCCTATCAACTTGCAAAATGAAAGTAATTTGTTTGTCTTGCGCATCGGTAATAATAATGTGGTTTTCTTCGGTGTTATTATCCGTTTTAACTGTTTTGTATTCAAAGGTAATTAAGTTATCTTGCGAATCGATAATATTTTCAATTTTATTCGTATTTTTCTCGTAGTTAATTACTATTGAATTTTCATAAGTGTCCGCAATATAATTTAACCTGTAGATGTGGGGAATCGTGGTATATTCAATTTCGCTGGTCTCATTTTCGGCAGAATTTGCGCTTGCTGTTTCGGTGCCACTACTTTGCGAGTTATCTCCAAGTTTTTCTGTAATAATTGGAGAAAAACCATAGATTACGCTGTCGTTATACAAGTAAAATTGCGGTATTTGGCGCTCGTAAGCATGAATTTGATTATTAAGTTTTGCAATATTTTTTACATAATCTTCTAACTGCTCTTGTGATAGTAGAATATTATCAATTAATGATTGCATTTGTATATCTAGGGATAAAATATCTTTTGAACCCAATGTTAGAGTGTAAGAGTTATTAATGTTATTTTCATTAAATAAATTTGAAACAGTTTCTGTTAATTTCAAATCATCAACAACTTGATTCCCTAAATAACTATTTAAAAATACTTTTATATCATCTTGGTCTATAGAAGTATTGTAAAAGTTGTTGTTTTTATCTAATACAAGTTTTTGCCTTAATATCAAACAATCTTGAACATCATCTAAATTATTCCAACTTATTTGGACATTATTTTGTGGTCCCCATGTGTATTCAAGCTCTTTTTGATTTACACAATAATTGATTACATATGAAATATCATGTTGAAGTAATGTTTTACTACCTGTATCACCCTCTCCTTCTTCATAATCCTCATTTGTCATATTTACTGACGGAATAGATAAAAAATAATTCCCCAAACCATAACTTATTAGATGCTTTATATTAGGATTGGCAATATCATTATTATTTTCTGCTAAATATTTTTTACCATAGTCTACATATTGTGTTCCCCTTATTCCTTGTTTGCTGGCAGAATACAGCAAGTCTCTATTATCAATTTGATAATTCAAATCTTTCTCATTATTATTAATAGAATCAATTTGAATTGCTATTTGATCGACAAAGGCTTTTTTTGCTAGAGCCATATAACATAGTTGCTCTTTATTACTTTTAATATTATTATCAATGGATTTTTTGGAAAGCGTGTATTGTTTTAATTGCTCTCTCAACTGCAACAACTCGTCAGGCTCTGCATCAACTAGGTTTGCGCCCTTTACATCCGCCTTTTTAGTAACGAGTTTTAGCCCGCTGGGAGCCTCCAATTCGGTTTCAATAGGTACGATATTAGGAGCCGTGTCCGTACCTTTATTATATTGCAACTCACCGTCTAAATTCATAGAAAGTTTTGGGTCCGTGCGCTCAACATAATGCTTTTCTTTGCCGCCGATTTCGTTTGCGGTAGTATAGTAATACTTCTCCACAATAATCTGCTTTTTGCCATTTTCATCAAAGTATTCATATTCGCCAGTTGGTTGTTCCTTGGATTCTCCATTATCTAACGAAACACTTATAGTCTTTTCCACCAAATATTGTTCCAAATTCAACTTCCACCCATCACCATAGTAGTTTGAAATGCTGTCATCACTAGGCAGTTTTGTGCCAAACGAATTATAAACATGAGAAATAGACAAAGGCAGTACATTGTTATCACTTTGCACATCTTGATGAACAATACTTAAAGTACCAGTATTTAGGTTTATACTCGCCTGTCCAGCAGTGCCAAGGTCTATGCTATGACTCGTACCGTTTGCGATATATTCAGCTTTTGAAATGTATTCTACATCACTGGAATATGAACCGCGTTCATCATCGCTAGGCTTTGTAAAACTTAAATCTGATGAGGAAGTATTAACCTTTTCAAAATACAGCGTTAGTGCTTGTTTGCTTTCTAAGACATTTTGCAACTCATCGGTTACATTTATTCTTATAATGTCGCCACTTGTAATGCTGTGTATTGTGTCTAATAAAATGGTTTTAGCATCAATAATAGTTTTTACATTATAGGCATCATTTACTGACAATGTAGTGCCCGATTTCAAGGTAACCAATGCCTTTTTTAGCTTTATGCCTTTAGGTAAGTTTTGCGTGGCTATGGTAATTGTAGATTTATCTGCTCCGATTTCATAATTTAATTTTTTAATCTCAGCCATTTTTTCTCCTTTTAATTATTTTTTAGCAAGCAGTTGTGCCTGCTCGTTTTCTAGATGTTTTATTTCGTTATTTGTTTCGGTTAGGGCGGTTATGTTTTGCACTCCGCCATCATTTTCTAATTTTTGCTTAAAGTTAATTAGGGTGTTTATTTTGTCTTTGATTTGGTTTAGTTTTTCTTTTGTGGTTTGCGTTTCACTTGGGTTTTCTTGCTTGTTTTCAATCGCTTCGGTTATGTCTGTTACCGCGTTTTGCACGTCATCGGCGGTTACTTTCGTTTTACCCGAAATAATACCTTTAACGATAATTGCAATGCGTGCATAAATTAGATAAATTGTTATAGACATAATGCAAGTGCTGAGGCTACAAGATACATAATCTAGCGATAAAATCGGCCTATTTACTATCCCAAAATACACAGCGCAGGCACTAAACGCCAAAACTAACGGAATAAGCATAATTAGCGTGTTGATGCCTTGCCGTTTGGCTTCATCTAATTTGCTTGTGGCGCGTTTAATTGGAATTTTTATTAGCATTGTTGCGCCGAATATTGCTAAACTAATCAAGAAAATTTCAAGCGAAAAGTTGTTGATTAAGTATAGAAAATATTCTTCCATAATACCTCCTTTCCTTAAAATTAAAGGACAAGTACGGTAGGTTAGGAGTTATTTACAAAAAAACAAATGCGGCGAATGGGACTTGATTTTCCTAATTTGATACTTTGTAGATGCTTCAACATTGCATAGGGTTAAGTTCTCTTTTTTAATAAACTTGAGGACTACATCAAAATCTTTTGGCCTACTTTTTGCCACTAATTTGAATAAAATTAGATTAATTTTTAATTTGTCTAGGGCTTGTATGTATTCGATTTCTCGAGCCTCTAATACCGCTCTTAAATTCGCATTTTTTAACTTTAACTCCTTTACTTGCTTGCTGACTTCATCTAGCCTGTATTTCGGTATTAACTTACTATCGCTTAAATAAAGTGTTTCTCCATTCAGTTTCTCCTGCACTTTTTTAAATAAACTTTTTCCTAACAAATTACATAACTTGTCCATTTTCTTTACTCCTTACACTTGATATCGCAGGCGTGTCTGCGTGAGGATGTTTTTGCATGGCATTTTGCACTTTTACCATCAATTTTATAACTTCAGGACTTTGTTGATTTAGTTGTGTTAAACCTTTTAAAATCAGACTTAAGTCTTCATTGTTAAATAAATTTGTATGTATAAAAGTATTTTTTAATTGGACGCCGCCACTATCGCGCCCGCCAACATAGGTGGAAAGGGGGTAATATGTTGATAAATCATTTAGGTGCCGACTAATAGTTTTATAACTAACATTTAAATTTGTTGCTAATTCGGTAATTGTGTGTTTTTTACCATCCATTAGCAAACTAATAATTCCATATTGAATATCCCGACACCTAGCCATATCCACCTCCACCCATTGGCACGAATAATATAACAAAGTCAATAGGACAACAATTGTCTGATTGAAAAAATTTTTTTGTCAAATTTTGTCTACTTATGTCTAAAATCTCTTTTTATAAGAAAAAATCCCCCTATTTATTTTATTAACAAATAGGAAAGAATAGATTTAACATCTAATTAAAAGACAAGATATAACAAAACAAGTCAAAAATACACTTGCTATTTTTTTTCAAAAAGTGTATTGACATTTTAGAACATTTGTGCTAAAATGTCAAACAACATCACGGGCTTGGAACTAATTTTTCTTCTCTTTCCTGAGTTAGCCCCTCGTTTAGGGCAGTTTAATTGCAACTAGTTAATGATGTTTATTGCAAAATTGGAGGCAGAAATGTATCAAAAAGAAATTCGGTGTCCATACTGCAACAGATTATTGGGCAAACTAAATGCCAGTGAGTATTCGCTGGCTAAGGTTTATAAGGTTGAGCCACCAAACAAACCTAAAGAACTGGTAATTTATAATAAATGTACCAGATGCAACAAAATTGTCTACATTACACTATCATTTGTAGACCAATAAGCTTTGAGACCATAGAGTCCGTAACCATCGTATCAACAAGCGTACGAAACGGAAACTGTGGTCTTTTCTTTTTGCTTTAAAGCCACCTTAAAAAGTTTTCAAAAATTTTTTTGCGTATGGACAGGCTTTGTCTATACGAGATAACTATAATTCATTCAATCAATTTCAAAAGGAGGTGTAAAAGTGAAAAGCCGCAATATTCAAGCAGACATATTAGATGTGCTTTTAGATGGCAAAGTCCATACTTATAGAGAAATTGCTAAAAAAGCTGAAGTTTGCTCGAAAACTGTATATAGACATATACAGGCACTGGCTTATCGCTTTAATATAGATACCTTCCGTGGTGGAATTGATAAAGGCGGAGTAAGGCTAATAAAGGAAAGACAAATTAATGTTGAAAAATTAGAGGTTTTAGAAATGCAGGAAATAATTAACGCATTGCAAAAACTTAAACAATTAAGTGTAAATATAAAAGTCTTTATTAAAAACTTACTCCAAATTAAAGAACAAAAGGAGTTAGAAAATGAAAGTAGACAAAAAAGAAAATGAAATAATTGAATTCGAATATTACGACAGAATTCATCAGCAAACTGTATTAGTAAAAACTAGTAGAAAAGTAAAAGAAGCCCTAGATGAAATGGATAAAGCCGAACAAAAACAAAGGAATACAGTTTTAAGAAATGAAATATCTGCAGATATTTTTGATTTAGATATCCCTGTAGGATTAGATTATTTTGGAAAAGATAATGAAAGCAAATTAATAGATAAAGTGGTTGACAATATCCTAGCAAACTCAAATAAACTTGAAAGTTTCAAAAAAACATTTGCTAAAAATATCCACAAATTCACAAATCTTCAATTAAATGTATTGTTTTTATACTATTTTATAGATCTTTCTGAAAAAGAGATTGCCAATCATTTCAGTGTATCTAGACAAAGAATTCACAGCCTTCTAGGTCGCATTATTAAGAAAATAAAGGAATTAGATAGTTAGAAATGGTTTCAAAACCTGCTTATTATAGGGCACAAATACAAAGGAGGTTTTATGCCGAATGACTTAGTAAAATTAACCTTAAGAATTTATGATTCTGGAGTGATAAAAAGATTAAATTCATTTTGGCAAAATGTAAGTAGGCTTTATCCCTCTAAAAATAGCTTTTACATAGACATTCTGCTAAAAGGCCTTGAAACTTTAGAGCAAGAAGCAAACAACGCAAAAACGCTTCTAAATGATAATAACATTTGCACTGAAATTAATAAGATAACTCAGAACTTAAATCTATTACAAAAACAATGCAAAATATCTTATAAAGATAGTTTCATTAGTTCTCGAGAAAATCAAGTGTTATTAATTAGACTTTACCATATGCTTGGGCAACTTATTCAAGACAAAGGTATATCAATTGATGCCTACAATAAAGGTATTTTTGATAACTTACCTGAAAATTTTGATGAAACAACTTTGTCTCTTATAGAGGAATTTAAACAAAGTGGCAATACCGAAAGTTAATTTCTTTATTCATTATGTACCTTGTTTAGATGGCTTAGGTTTAAATAATAATTTGGTAAAAAAATATCTCAAAGAAAGGCAATTTTATGCTTGCGAGCAGCCATACAACTACTTAGGTTATATTAACGATGGAAGTAAAGCAAAAATAGATTTTGTAGACTATTCAGGAAATAATGAAAAAAGCACGGGCTTGTTTGATGAAAATGGCTTATGTTCACAGGAAAGAATAAAGGAGTTAAAACAAGGATTTAGATTAACAAAAAGTGTTATTTGGCACGGACTAATTTCTTTTGAAGAAATGTTTGGAAAAGAGAATTGTAATAGCTATGAAAAAGCATATTTATTAATGAAAAATGAATTTCCAAGATTTCTCTCTAGCGCAGGTTTGGAACCTAAAAACATAGTCTGGTGTGCTGGATTTCATACAAACACAGACCATAGGCACATACATTTTGCTTTTTATGAAAAAGAACCTACAAAATTTAGGAAAACGCAAAATAAAAAATGCTTTTCGTATGGGCAAATTACTAAAAATTCTATTGAAAAAGCAAAGATAAGAACTGAATTGTATTTGTTAAACAATAATACAGAGATAATAGACACAAGAAAAGAGATAAATAGTGATTTTAAGGCAAATTTATCTTTAAATTTTCTAAAAAACTCAGTCTTGAAAACTATGAAAAATCTCATTATCAAACTACCGAGCAATGGTCGATTAAGTTATGATAGTGATAATATGCAATTTTTACGGACTGAAATAGATAATTTAACTATAAAAATCATTAAACAAAACAAAAATTTACAAGCAAAATATCAAAAATTTTTAAATTTAATTAATGAAAAAGACAAAAGCATTTTAAAGATGTGTGAAAGTAGCAAAATTGCCCCCGAAAAGTATCTTTTAAGTAAAAAATATCAACAAGATTTATATAGGCGTTTAGGCAATCAAATTATCAAGTTTTTACTGAGTTTTAAGTATGAAATAAACAAGAATCAATTTCAAACAAGCAATAGACTTGTAAAGAAACGAATAGAGCGAAATAAAAACAGCTATTTACTAGAAAAAAGCCTTTATTTAAGCGAAAAAACGCAAAAAGAAGCCTTTAATTATTTTGAGGAACATATGAAAAAATTACGACAATTAAACATTGAAGTACTGATAGAACAAGGAGTTATAGAACTTTGAAATTATACTTAAAAATTATATTGTGGATTACTCTGTTTGTTCTTTGTTATGTAGTAGGCTTTTTAGCAAATTGCTTTGTTGCAAATAACTTTGTTTTTTACTTAAATTTTGACCTTTTATTTAACTTAAAAACATTAATTTATTCAGTATTTATCTATTTAATTATTGTTTGTCTGTATCTCTATAATTGGTACAAAAACTATTGGAATAAACACGCAAAAAACATAATGCAAAATAATGGCGAAACAGCTATTCAAGCAGGGCTTGAACAAGCACATTTCCAAACAGAAAAAGAATTAAGTAAAAACTTTAAACAAATCAATTTTGATAATCTATCGCAACAATTTGTTGAGGGTATTCCTATAAAAGCTGAAATGGTTAAAAATAAACTTAATATCACACTCGCAAAGTCTGCACATACGCTAGTAATAGGTACCACAGGCAGTGGAAAAACTACAACTTTTATTTCGCCTACCATACAAATACTTGCAAACACAAAAAATAAGCCTTCTCTTTTTATATCAGACCCAAAAGGCGAACTATACGCATTACATGCAGAAAGGCTACAGCAACTAGGTTATGATACCAAAATCGTTGATTTAAGATACCCTTATAACTCTGTCCGTTGGAATCCACTAGAAAAGCCGTATATGATGTATCAAAAAATGTTGCATTTAGATGAATATATTACAGAAGATAAAGAAAACAATGTCTATAAATTTGAAAATCAAACTTATGCTTCACAAGAAGATTTGTTGTCTGCCATTCAAGTTAAAAAACAAGAACTATATGATGAGATATACGAAGATTTGCATGACATAGTTTCTGCCCTTTGCCCTGTATTAAACAAGAGCGAACCCATATGGGAAAGTGGCGCAAAAAACTTTATTTTAGCCATTGCGCTTGCAATGCTGGAGGATAGTGAAAATCCTGCCCTTGGTATGACAAAAGAGAAATACAATTTCTATAACATTACTAAAATTGCAACGAACACAGAGAATGATTGTGAAAACTTAATTAAATATTTTGCAAAGCGAAGCCCTATTTCAAAAGCCGTGAGTTTATCAAAACAAGTATTAGATGCGAGTGATAAAACTAGAGGCAGTTATCTATCAACAATATTCGATAAACTTTCACTTTTTAGTGATAAAAGTATTTGTGCCCTTACTAGCTCAAATGAAATAGATTTTGGCGAAATTGCATTAAAGCCTACAGCATTATTTATGCAAATACCTGATGAAAAGGAAACAAGACATACTCTTGCTTCTATGATGATACTGCAAGCCTACAAAGCACTTGTAGCAAAGGCAAATACCTATCCTGATTTAACCCTGCCTAGGAGCGTCTATTTCCTACTTGATGAGTTTGGCAACTTACCTCGAGTACATAAACTAGAACAAATGATAACGGTTGGTCGTAGTCGTAAAATATGGCTGACTTTAGTTGTGCAAAGTTATGCCCAATTAAGTAAAGTTTATGATGATAAAACAGCTAACATTATAAAATCAAACTGCAATATTCAAATTTTTATAGGAACAACCGATTTAGATACGATTAATAGTTTTTCAAAGCAATGTGGCAATTATACTATTGTTCAAAATAATGTTAGTTTTAACACTTCTAAATCAAGTGATATAAGCTCTTCAGCGTCCGTGCGTGAAAGACCCTTAATTTATCCTAGTGAACTTGCTCAACTAAATAACTACTCTAGTATGGGAAATGCAATAATAAGTATTTTCGGTTATGCACCTATAAAAAGTAAATTCACCCCTGCCTTTAAATGTTGGAAATACAAACTAGGTTCAACTATCCAAGTAACAAAAATAGGCAAACCTTTTTTAGAAGAACAGGTTATGTACGATATGAATGCACGCAATGACTTAATACTTAACAAAAACAGAAATGCAAGCACAGAAACAAATGAAAAATTATTTCTAACAAACTCAATCAAAAACTTAATTTCTTCTATGCCTATAGAAATTTTAAATGATAATGAAAAAGTTAAAACACTAGAACTTTTAGAACAAAGTAATTATTTAGCTATTTATAACGATTTAAATAACATACAAGAAAATAGCAATGCAGACATTAAGTTAGATAGGAAAGTGAAAATACTTTTAAAACAACTAAAAGAACTATTAAATTTGGAGAAATAACAAATGAGTAAATATAAAAAATTAATTACATTAATCATATGTTTTTCTTTGTTCGTTTTAGGTTTGCTAATTTCTGTTGTTCCTATTTCAAAATTAACTAATAGCAAAGTATCTGTATCAGCATTAAACAATTATGATGCTGTATTCGGTGATACTAGTAGTGTTTTACAGCCTTATACAAAATTAAAAGTAAAAAATGATGCAAAAAATGAAGTTTTTGCTGGTTGGAGGCATTTGTCTTTTATTGATTACTTTGAGGTTAGAAGAACTGATGGTAGGATTATATACGATGAAGATGGGTATCTTGATGCGAGATTTCATAAAAATGGCGAATTTACCCCTAGTGATGAAATTATAGATTATGAAGCTGAAATTTGGGTAAAGACTACTTTAGCAGAATATAACTTTGCAGGGTTTTTGGGTACTGTACTTAATTCAAAGTTTGAAGAAGGTGCTGAATTCTTTATCTCTTGGGATAGAGGCGAAGATGCTGATGATGGTTTTGGTGTTCCAGTGAAAGATAGAAATGCAAACAATATGGGTTCAGGCAATTATAGAAATAATGGCGTTAATCCAGCCAATGAATACTATAAATTGTGTGATTGGGATTACGCTGGCTCACCCTATATTGTCATATCTTTTATGGGTACTGCTTACTGGGAAAACGGTTGGTGGGGCGGATGTTTTGACTATGTAAAAATTCATAAAACATTAAGTGGCTTTATGCCTAGATCTGATAGAGATTGGACAAATAAACTAACAGCAAAAGAATCAGTAGTTACAGATAATAATTGTTTTTATAGCCCTACTGCTTATTATGTAACTGCTAGTAATCTTAATAATTATGTAAGAGTAAATGATACTAGGATGGTTCCTATATCAGATAAAAATGTACTACCCTTTAAAGATGGCTTTAGAATAGCAATTACCAATGAGGGAAAAACCAAGGTATCTATAGAAAATACAAAAGAAAATAACTATGATGATTACTACTGCTTTGTGGATACCATTATGCCAGAGATTAGTTTTACATATTCAAATACAAATGCTTTAAGTAATATTAAAGAAAGTCGAGTTGCTACTGGTGAAAATGGAGCGAAGTCTCAAAGTATAACAGATGCTGTATTTAAAGACCAAGTACAAATTAATTTTGATTATACTAACAGCGAAAGTCCAGAACAGGCATTTATTGTTCACGATAATGTAACAACGCAAATAACATCGGGTACTTGGCTTAATGATGCAGGCGATTATACCCTGCGCATCCAAGATAAAGCAGGAAACTCCAAAACTTATTCTTTTACAATTGATACGACAGCACCAACTTTGAACTTTGATAAATTAACTAATAATACCAGTTATAAGGTATCCAAGTGGTTTGTTGCGACCTTGCCAAATACTTTTGTAAATAGCACATCCCAATCATTTGCAGACTATAATGATGCGTTACTTTGGGCAAAAACTAAAGAAAATGAGAATCTAGTAACAGAATATTATCTAAATGATATAAACGATTTCCACTACACAAATTTGGTAGCAAGTGGTGATAGTGTAAAGTTAGGTCCTTATTGGTATTATAAATCAATAGAAAATGCTAATTTGTATGTTTATTACTTTGATGAAACATTACTTGATAAAGCCATAACTCAATATTCCAAAGATTATATTAGTGGTCCATTCTACTATGACAATTCTAAATATAACAATTATGGAAAAATTTTAAATACCTCTATGTATCATAACACATGGAATGAAGCGAATACTCCTGCTTTAATAGCGAATAACTTTATTTTCACACAGACAGATGCAAATGAAAGTTATAAGATTTATTATAAAGCTATAAATCAACAAGATACTGAATACAAAGAATTACAATACAATATTGCTCTTAGAAATCAAGGTTTAGGTCACGGTTTGTATGAAATTAAAGAAACGGATTTTGCCAGGCATAGCACAGTCTATAACATTTTTATAGACAATAATGCCCCGCTACTAAATGTGCAGGCAAAAGTATATGGCAACAATTCCAGTTTTACTCATACAATTTCACAAAATGATATACCTTCAAATGGTAAACTTGAATTTTATTATGAAGAATTTTCAATATTAGATATTTTTGATGATGACACTTGGTATTTATTAAAAATTGTTACACCACAGAACAACACCTTTTATTATTCATATTTAGACACATTACCAACTAATTCGTTTTTCGAAACCGGTCAGTACACCATAACTACATATGACAGATTAAATAACAATTTTTCATTTGAAGTAAACATTTTAGGACTAGCACCAAAAGTTAATTTTGAAACGATTAATGCAAATCAACAATTAAAAATAACAATTCAAGATGGTGATTCCGTAAATGCCCTAACGGATATCAAAATCTATAAAAATGACATTTTGCTTAACAGCGAGTTAGGATTTGATGAATACCCAGAACAAGATGATAATGATTTAATTTTTATCAACATTTCCACAAAAGAATACACATTTAATAGAGGTGGTTATTATAAAGTGCAACTAACAGATGTGTTTGGAAGAATTACCTCTTATGAATTTGTGTTTGAAAAAGATTTACCAACAGGAATATTAAAAGGCGTATCTAATAATGGCGCAACAAATACAGATGCTTCTTTTACTTATGACAATACTAAATATCTTGCCGTGTTATATAAAAACGACATAGTAATTCAACCATCTGAGATTTTAGAAGATAATTTAACTGAAATAACAATTCAAGTAGAAAGCAATGTGTTAAATAGCTATAAAATTTTGCTTTATGATAAAACAGATTTTGATAACTTCAATACTTATGTTTTTGATATAAACACACTGATTCCTGAGTTTGATTTAAATGGTGTTAGCGATAAAGGAACAACTTCAAGTAATGCTTATGCGAAATGGGAAACTTTAAATAATTACTCAGCTGTTTATATATTTAATGGCAGCAAAGAGCAAAGTTATTATAATGGACAAGTTTTCACAAGCGATGGATACTATGAAATTATAGTTAAAGATAGACTTGGAAACACAAATTCTAAAACATTTACTATTGATAAAAGTCTTGATTATACAGTCTATGTTGATGATGAGCTTATAACTGCTGGTGAAATTCTATATACAAACAAAAGTATAAAGATAGTTAACAATGAGCCCTTAAGTATTGAAATTTTTAAAGATAACGAAATACTGAATTATAAATTTAATGAGTATTTCAATGATGAGGGAAAATACAAGGTTCATATCTTTGATGAGTATGGGAACTCTAACTATTTTGATTTTGAAATAGATAGAACTCCGCCTGCTGCTACATTAATTGGTGTCGCTAATAATGGGACAACAAATTCTAGTGTTCAAGTAATTTGGGATGAAGATAATCTTTTAGCAGATTATTATTTAAATGAAGTCTTGCAAGGTTTATATTCAAATGGTAGCGAAATAAAATTGAACGGTAACTATAAAATAGTTGTGTCCGATTTAGCAGGAAACTCAATAGAATTTAATTTCAAAATTGATAATGAATTAGAGTTTGAAATTAACACATTTAATGGTGGAATTTCAAATGAGCCAGTGAGAGTTTTAGCTCACGAAAACCTTACAATTGAAATGCAAAAAGATGGACAAAAAATTGATTACTCTTTTGAAGATTTTGTTAGTGAAGATGGCTTCTATGAATTCGTGATAACTGATGAATTAGGAAATAAAAGTTACTTTGAATTTACGATTTTAAATCACCCAGTTAATAGATTAGAACACAAACTTAGTGCTAAATATACCATCCTTGAAATCATAAGGAATGATGAGATTCAAGAATTAAATATACAGAATAATATGCTATATTTAATAGATGAGGCTACCTATAAAATAACCGTACAAGATGGTGAAAATAAGACTTATGTGTTTGAGATTGTTATTGATACTACTGCTCCTACAATCGTATTAGTTGGCGTTGAAAATAATGGGTATACAAAAGGCGAAGTAAGCACAAGAACACCCTCTGAAAATCCAATAATTATAACAGCAACTTTGAATGATGAAAAACTAGAATATGCCCTTGGGGACAAGTTGGAAAGTGTAGGAAATTACAAGTTAATTGTTAGCGATCTTGCTGGAAATATAACTGAGTATGAGTTCACTATTTTACCCTCACTTAATGCAGCAACAATAGCTCTGTTTGGTGGAATGCTTGCGGTCGTGGTGTTGATTATAATTTTACTTGTTAAAAATAAAGTTGGTTATTACAAAGGGAAAACTGAAATAACCGTAACAGAAGAAACTAAAACTACAGAAAGTATTGATAGTATAGAAAAGAAATGAGTTTTGGCTTTTTTGAGTGCTAAATATTTATTAAGCAGGAAAAGAGGTGGCGCAAAGTGTTTTTTATGCCTCTAAAAACCGCATAAAACCGCGATTTTTAGTGCTGGCACACAAAAACACACTGCTGGCACTTTGGCGCACCTCAACCCGCTTGCAAGTGGGAAACCCACTTCAAAATATCTTCAAAAATTGATTGAGAGAATTAATTAAATTTTGGAGGTTTTATTTCGTGTTAAATTTGTTAGGAGCTGTGGATTTTAATCCTGTACTCGCTCCGGTATTAGAAGTTATAAATGCAATTCTTTGGCCCGCAATAGGTTTGGTTGGAGCCATAGGAACAATATACTGCATCATCCTTGGCGTGCGTTTAGCAAAGGCTGATGAAGCAGGTTCTCGCGAGAAAGCAAAGAAAGATTTAATAGGTGCAATTATTGGATTTGTTGTGATTTTCGTTCTCATAGTTGGACTTAAAGTTTTGATGCCAATATTACAAGATTGGGTTAGCACACAAGTAACTACATAATATGAAAAAGTTTATTTTAGTAAGCGTTATTACAATAAGTTTAATAACCATTTTTGCACTATCTGGTTGTGTGAGTGGAATAGCTTCAGAAGAAGATTATAACAGTCTATTTTTAGGTGTAACCGCTGAATATAATTTGGACAATTATATCTTCTATCCTATGGATATTTTGCTTGATGAAAATGAATTTAATTCAATACAATCTAAACCTTATACAAGCTTGGAAATCAACATAAAAGACCAAGTCTCAATACAAGGAATAGTCTTCACAGTTAAAAGCGAAAAGCCCTGCTCTTTAACTTTTAGATTAAATTTAGATGAGCAAGATATTTTGCATTACTCTAAATCATTTCAAGCAAATGTTACAAGCGATGTTGAATTGTTTTTAAATAATCAAATAACACTTTATCCAACCAGTTCATTAGTAATTGAAGTAGATGAAAATACAAACGCAGAAAATTTGGAAAAGACAAGTTTTCAATTTGATAATTTTCTAATTTTCTTAAAGGAGTAAAGTATGGATTGGTTAACCGATTGGTTCTTTGATTTACTGTATTCAATACAAAAAAGCGTTTGTTACATTATTGATTTTATAAAAGATATTTTCTATACACTTTCAGGTGTAGAGCCTATAAATATTAATGGTACAGAAACAGACATTTTATCTAACTTTTTATTGTCTGATGTTGTTAAAAAATCTTTCTTAATCATTATGCTAATTGCTGTTGCACTGCTTGTAGTATTTGTTCTTGTAGCAATCATAAGAAGTGAATATGCGCATGGCGAAAACAAGAAAAGTAAAGGTGCGATTTTAGCAAAGGCTTGCCATAGTTTTATAATTTTCTTAATAGTACCTTTTGTGTTACTTGCGGGTATCGCTTTATCAAACACAGTTGTGCGAGCTGTCAATCAAAGTATGAATCCATACATAACTGAAACAGGAACAGATGCAAAAATTGGCGGTCAAATACTTGTAACGTGTGGTTATTATGCTTATATCGGTGATGAGGCGGAAAGAGAAGAAATTGAAAGAATGTTTATCACCGGCGAATTAGATTATACCAATATGGATGTTGTAAGCCAATATTATAAAATTAGAGATTTAGATTTCTTTGTAGGAATTATTGGTGGACTTGCGATTCTTATTATGTTCGTAATGAGTGCAATAAGTTTTATACAAAGAATATTTGATATAATACTTCTCTTCCTTGTTTCGCCGATAAGTGTTTCTACCATTCCAACAGATGATGGTGTAAGATTTAAACAATGGAAAGAAATGCTTATCGGCAAGGTCCTTAGTGCCTATGGAATAATACTAGCGATGAATTTATTCTTTATTATTATACCACAAGTACAACAAATCAGTTTCTTCAATGATGCCTTTAAGGATGGAATAGTAAAGATACTATTTATTATTGGTGGAGCCTTTGCGGTTACAAAAGCTAACCTAGTAATTGCAAATCTTACCGGCAGTCAGGCTGGCGGTAATGAAACACGAGAACTTATTGCAAACATGAGAACAGGAACTCATATAACGAGAACTGTTGGAACAACTGCACTAGCTCTTGGTGGTGCGGTATTAGGTGGAAAGCATTTTGTTGATGAAAACAAATCTAATGGTTTCACTGGTGGTGTAAAAAGCTCATTTAAAACACCTGTTAGCAAAGCTGTTGAAAGTAATGAAAATACAACAAAAACAGCAAGATATGCAAAAATGCCTACCAGAATTGCTTCTATGCCACTTGGTGTAATGAAAGACTTGGTATCAGGCGGCCTTGTAGGTGTTGGTAAAAACTTTATTCCAAGAATGAATAATGTAATCAAAGGCGATACAGTATTTAACCATGCACAAGTAATAAAAAAGAAAACAAAAAAAGATTAGAATACATCTAATCTACTAGTTCGATCTATAATATTTTTGATACTTGCTTTTAGGAACATTAGGTAAAGTCATTTTCAACTTTCCACTTTTTAATAAAGGTTCAAGTATAGTGGCCGTAAGATAATAGCGACTAAATCCTGTAAATTCTATTAATTCTTTTCTTGATCTTGGCTTTGAACAATATGATAAAACCTTATCCATAACCGTGGTGCTATCAGTTGCCATATCAATCATAAGCCCATTGTTCATTTCCACCATAAATTCGCCATGAACGACAAGGAAAGTGGGTTTAGGAAGATGTGCATTTTTAAATTCTTGGTTAATAGTTGGTATACCAGAATATCGATTTTCTGTTATTTTTAAAATTTCTAGTATGTTCGCTAAACTTGGATTACGAGTTTCTGGTTTTACTTTTCCCAAGTCATCAACTGAAATTTGTCCATAAATACCACCAGGATTGCGTATTTCTAATCTATCACGATACATTTCAATTCTAATTGGGATATTTTCGGTGTAAACACTATAATCGCGGTGCACCAATGCGTTTAATATAGCCTCTCTTACTGCTTTCACAGGATATTCCGGTTGATCTTCTCGTTGACCATCAGCTTTTATAATGGTTTTTATTCTTGAATTTTTTATTACAAAATCTATTGCACTATTTAGCATATCTTTTATTGAACCGCATATTCTCTTGTTGTCTAAAAATCTTTCATCATTTTCTCCTACTTTACCCATTTCATTAGAGGGCAAGGATACTGCGGTAATGCATAATTGAGGAAAGTAAGCCTGAGGATATTTGCAAAATGTCATCAAACCAGCAATTGTTGGAATGCCATGCTTTGTAACCCCCATAAGTTCTAATAATGTTTTATCATCAACATTATCTATTAAATTCTGTCTTTCGTATCTAACTTTTTGGATATACTCTTTTAATAAAACTTCATCCAATACGGCCAGTGTCGCATTTTCAACTGTTCTTAAATCATCTTTGATTCTTTTTCTATAGATTTCATAGCTGTATACTTCATACTCGGTCATTGGCTCATCAGACTCGCCAACTCGGATATAGGAACCTTTTAATTTGCCTCTACCTTTATAAAAAACAGGTCTTTCAGCAACTTCAACACTTGGTATTTCTGCAGAAACAACAACTTTCCCATCAATTTCACATACTGTAAATAGAGGTCTTACTATAGGCTCCATTTGTTTACATTGTTCATTAACTTTTTTTTGCAAATCTTGAGCATTGTAAACACCTATAATTTCAAAATTTTGACTTTCAGATACACCAAATACAATAATACCACCATTATCTTGATTTGAAAAAGCAGATAAAGTATCAAATATTTTAGGACAATCAACATTAGCTTCCTTTACTTCAATACTCTGTTGTTCTGCTTTTATTGCTTTTAGTGATTTTACCAAGTATTCGAGTTCCTCTTTTAACATAATACCCCCTTGAAAATATTTTTAATTATTATATTAAATAAAAAAATAAAAAGCAAATAATTAAATAGAAAAATAGCAACTTTTTAGCAACTTTTTGTCAACTGATGTCAAAAATGGCAACTTTTATTCAATTTTAAGCAACAAATAAATAAAAATAGCAACTTTTTAGCAAAAATAAGGAAACAAAAAAATGAGAATAATACCTAAAAACACAAAAGTTAAGCTTCAATTTTACAGAAACATCACATTAATCGATGTCTTTATTGCGCTTATTGCACTAGCCCTTATTTGTTTGGCTTTATCAAGTAATTTAAGTTCAAAATGGATAATAGCATTAATCATTTTAATTGTAGTCGCCCCATTGTATATTTCATTTGGCGAACTGCGTTTATATCAAATGCTTGGCTATTTCCTAAAATTCATATTCGCAAAAAAACAATTTAGTAAAGCGAAACACGGAAAGTCTAATATAGCTTCAATTACTCCATACTTAAAGATAGAAAATGGCATCATTTATCAAAAAAATAATTACTATACAGGTGTAATAAAAGTAACGCCAATTAATTTCAATTTACTAAACGAAAACAAGCAAAACTTTATTATAGATAATGTATTTGCTAGCGTGTTAAAAAGTATTGGAGTTTACCAAAGCATAGGAATTATAAAAGTAGATGAACCGCTTATTTTGGATAACTATATTGAAAGTGAGTTAAATAAATTAAAAAGTCTTATCTCAGCTAAGGAAAATAATGTCTTAAATGAACCTGAATTGCGTTCTCGCACTAAATTAATAGAAGATAGAATTAATACAATTGATTACATAAACTCAAAAGAAAAAATATGTGCAAGTAATTATTATTTAATGGTACATGATTTAAGCATAGAAAACTTAAAAAGTGTATTAAGTAAAATTGAAAATATCTTAACAAACAATAATATAACAGCACATACGCTGGATACTACCGAACTCTATAAATTTATAAAATATACTTACACAAAGAATTTTGATGAAAGAGAATTAATAGATAATAACTTCGCTGATATTCTACCAAATCAAGTTAAATTTAAAACCAATAAAGTAATACAAGATAAAGAACAAGTAAGCCATTTTTTGATAACGGATTACCCACTACAAGTAAGCAATGCTTGGGGACAAGCATTGTTTGACCTACCAAATACAAAAGTAGTGTTAAAGGCTGAACCAGTTGAAAAAATAAAAGCAATTAAACGCATAGACACGGCAATTAATGAATTATTAAGTCAAAAAGACTTAGGTAAAACTAGTTTCCAAATAGACAAAGAAACTCATTTATCTAGCCTGCAATCCACATTAATAGGCTTACAAAACGATAATGAAAACTTTTTTGATGTTTCATTAGTTATAACTGTATATGATGAGCCGAATCAAAATAAAAATAAGAAAATAGTAAGGCAAAAATTAAAAGAATTAGGCTTCAAGTTTAATGAGCTATTTGGTAGACAAATAGATGGTTATATGACAAGTCTTATTACAAAAGATTCCCCTATTAAACAATGCCGTGGAATGAATTCATCAGTTTTATCAGCATGTTTCCCTTTTGTTGGGGAAATAGTTATGGATAAAGATGGATTCTTAATTGGCGAAAACAAATTGTTAGCTTTTTTAAATCCTTTTGAAAGGACAGATGAAAGGGTTAATTCTAATATGGTAATCATAGGTAAATCTGGTAGCGGAAAATCTTTTGCAACAAAAACTCTGCTTGCAAATTTAGCGGCAGACAATGCTCGTGTTTTTATATTAGATCCAGAAAATGAGTACGGAACCTTAGCAAAGAATCTAAACGGTAAAGTGTTAGATGTTTCAAGCAGTAAAGATGGAATAATTAACCCGTTACACATAATAAAAAGTTTAGATGATGAAAATAATGATGGGACAAGTAATTCCTTTTACCTGCACCTACAATTTCTAGAAGAATTCTTCAAGCTTGTATTAACAGGCATTAATTCAGACAGCCTAGAACTATTAAATAAAATAATTTTGGAAGTCTATAGAAACAAAAAAATAACAGCAAAAACAGATATATCAAAACTTCAAGCAAAAGATTACCCAACTCTACAAAATTTAGTAGAACTAGTAGATAAAAAAGTTGAAAAAGAACAGGATGAATACGCAAAATCATGTTTGAAAACACTTTCCAACTATTTGAGTAAATTTAATACAGGGGCAAGAAATTCTGCATTATGGAACGGGTATACAAGTTTTGAACCACAAGAAAATTTTGTTTGTTTTAATTTCCAAAAATTACTATCCAATAGAAACAACTTAATTGCAAATGCTCAAATGTTACTCGTTTTAAAGTGGTTAGACAACGAAATTATTAAAAACCGAGAGTATAACGAGCGAAATAACACAAACAGAAAGATAATTATTGCTATAGATGAAGCCCATGTATTTATTGATGAAAAATATCCCATTGCTCTAGATTTTATGTACCAATTGGCTAAACGAATAAGAAAATATAACGGAATGCAAATTGTTATTACACAAAATATAAAAGACTTTACAGGCAGTTTAGAACTTGCCCGAAAAGCCTCAGCGATTATAAATGTTAGCCAGTATTCTCTTATATTTAATCTGCCACCAAGCGACATGAATGACTTATGTGGTTTATATGAAAAATCTGGGCAAATAAATGAAACGGAAAGTGATATTATAACAAATCTACCGCGAGGCTATGCGTTTTTAATAGTTTCAACTCAAAACAGAACCACAATTAATATTCATGCTAGCGAGCTCGTGCAAGAGGTGTTTAATAAAATTAATTATCAAATATAGTTGGTCTTTTACAATTGCAACCTGTTAATTGGTCTATTAAATTTTCTACAACATCGGTAGCTTCAAAAATATAAAAATATATTTCATTGAGTTTATTTTCTACGGAATCATTTAGTGGTACAGGTTTATCAAGGAAAAAGTCGTGATAAATATAATTTCTCATTTCAATCACTTTATTTAAATTGTTATAAGTTCTTTGGTCAATCTTATTTTCCTTTAACAATTTATTGTTGATTTTCCCTAATGTAGCTGTACCTAAACATTCAATTTCAATTCCAATTAATTGAACAAATTGTTTATAACGTCTTTCCCATTGTTGTACGGCTTCTACTATTTTCCCAACTGCCATATAAAAATCATTATACGATTTTATATTAAAATATTTTTCACTAAACATAATACCACCTTAAACTTACTATATTTTAACAAAATTTTAAGATTAAAGTCAATTAATTAATTTAGGAGTACATATGATTGAAAACAAAACAATTACAACAGAAGATTTAGTAAAACAAGCTGATGAAACTTTTATGAACTTAATAAAATCAAACAAGTATAAAGAAATACTATCTGCTATAAGTAATCTAAATTCATTTTCAATAAACAATTTAATGCTAATTTTATCACAAAATCCAAAAGCAACTTGTGTAAACAGTATGAAAGTTTGGAATTACTATCATAGGAACATAAATAAGGGCGAAAAATCAATAAAAATTATCGCTCCAGTTAAAGAATCAAAAGAAGTTCAAATATTAGATGAGCAAGGAAATGTTGTTGCCACACAAGACAAACAAGAATATGGATTTCAAATAAACCATGTCTTTGATGTTTCTCAGACCAGCGGTAATCCTATGTATCAATTTCAATGCAATGCTGAAATTATTAAAGATAATTTTAAAGTTTTGAAAGATGCACTAGAAAGAATACCTAGAGGCTGGACTTTTGAATATCAAGAAATACCTGATGATACAGGCTTAAAAAGTTATCGTAATTTAACTGAATTCAAAGTGATAGTTAAACTAGGAATGTCCTATGAAGATACATTGTCTGCATTGGTAAAAGAAATAAGTGATATTTTGAGTAATTCAAGAATGCGAAACAATTTCAAAGGACTAACAGATAAAGATTATGCAGCAATTAATAAGTTGGAGTCTGAAAGTATCGCCTTCACCGTTTCAAACAGACTAGGCTTACCATTAAATGATTTTAATTTTGATGATGTTGCTAAATTCTCTGATGATAACATAAAAAAATTCAAATATAATACAGAACTAATTAGAAGTGTAAGTTATCAAATGCTTTCAATTATAGAACCAGCTCTACAAACGCATTTAAGGGAGCAAAAACGCGCCATTTCGAGCGATAATGGACAAACCAAGGCAAATACTCAAGACAATCAGGAGCAAGCCGTTGCAGGCGAAATTAAAAGCAATAAATCGCAAAATAAAAACGAGGTGGAACAATGCTAAGACTTAGTGGTGAAATGGTGAATTTTTTAGAGATACTAGATATCAATACGAAAAATGATTTACTAGTTATGTTGAGATTGATACGAAAAAACTTAAAGGTTACCGCAAATACAAATTATGACTATTTCTATAACATGATAGGCGTAGCAATACAACAAGCCTATTACACAAATGCTGAACAAATAGAAAAATTTTTAAATTACATTAAGGAAAAGGATAATTGACTAATGAATAAACCTATAAGAGCAGTTTACAAAGAGCCTTACAAGGATGCTGTCTTAATAGAAATCAAAAATGAGTTGAAAGAGTGGCAAAATCTTGTAAAAGGTTCTGTAGAATGCATTTATGCGCCATTTGATGAAAGCATTAATATTCTTTGCAATGATGAAGCAAAAATATTTAAAATGGATGGGAATTTCATGATGCCTAAGTTTTATGATTGTCTCTGTGGCCCTGCGGTATTTGTTTGCTTTGATGAAGATGGCAATTTGCAAACTCTAAATAATATTCAAATAAACAAAATTTTTAAATACATAAAACATTATGAATTACATAATGGCGAAGATTTATATAGAGATTATCAAACTTTATGTGCAAAGGCTTTAAAAACACAAGAAAAATTAAAGAATGAAATGGAGTAACAAAGGAGGAATATATGCCTAATTGGGTAGCAAATTATCTTACCATTGATGGTAAAGATGCAGATAAAGTCTTACAAAACTATTTAATTAAAGATAAAGAAAATAACGCGTACAAATTTGATTTCAATCGTATTTTACCTATGCCAGAAGCACTAGACATTATTTCGGGTTCGGTAACTGATAATTGTATCGCTGTTTATCTTAACTCGTTATCAATGCAAGAGATAGAAGAAAAAATTAAACTTATTTATAACAATGCACTTTTCCCTCAACTTATAAAAAGCAACAGATATCTAAAATCTCCAACTGAAATAGATAAGATAGTCAGAGATTTAGTAGGGGCTGTGGGCAATTGGAACGAATCAAATGAACCATTATTTAAAACCAAAAAAGACATTATTGATTATGGTAAACGAGCATTAGACAACATTATTAAATATGGGGCTATGAATTGGTACGATTGGTCTATTAAAAATTGGGGTACAAAATGGAATGCCTGCGATACCACTTATAATGAGAAATCTCCAAATGAGATATGGTTTAATACTGCATGGAATGATGTAAGAAAGCTAATTAAAGAAATGTCTAAAAAGCATCCTGATAATACTTTCTATTATACCTATTCAGAAGAACAAATGGGATATTATGATGGTAAAGCAACTATTAAAAATGGCGAAATATTGGAAGATATTCAATATACTGATTCATCGAAAGAAGCTTATGAAAATTCTTTCTTTATGTGGGGTGGCGAAGATGAGTTCAGGTTTAATGAAAAAACAGGCACTTATGAATACATAGAAAGCGAGGATTATGATGATGCAGAAATGTGATGGTGTAAATTGGAGTTATTACGATAAATTTAATAAACTTGTTGATAAATATTTACCTAGCCAAGGCGAAGGTGAAAACATGGCAACGCAATTAGTTACTGCTATTAATAAGATTATCTATAAGTGGTATAACGATGGCGATGTTTATGATAATACACACATGCTTGAGGGTTGGTGCAATGATTTATCAAGTTATGCAAATTGGTTGTACAAAAACATCCCAGAATCACAATTCATATTAGACCAAATTGTGGTGGCACAAAATGGGGACAATTATGAAACCATATTAAAAAGCTTGGCTGATAAGTTTTTAGATAATGATTTACTAAAAGAATACGAGAATAAACCCAAACTTGGTTCTATTTATGATTGTGATGGTAAATATAAGTTTTATGAATATAGGAGTGAGTATGGCGAAGAAATGTGAAGAATTAAAAAACGAACTGGTTAGTGAAATACTTGAAAAAGCACGGGTTAATTATCTAGATTTTCAAGATAAAATGCTAGATAGTCCACAAGCTGAGGTTTGGAAAAATTCAGAGAAAATATGTGTTTACAAGAATCTATTAGATTATATACATGAAGAATTAACAGAATTTCCGCTTGAAAAACTTATTTATTTGCGTGATGGTCATCTTTTAGACAAACTAGTAGAAAAGCATCAAAAGTTATATTACGGCTCTACAAATAAAGATTTTGAAAGTCTACTAAATCATTATGTTGAAGATGTAAGACGAGAGGAATTATCTAAAGATGAGGAGGAAATGGAATGAGTACAAGGAGTATGATTTGTAAAGAACTTTCCAATGGGAAATATCTATCCATTTACTGCCATTTTGATGGCTATCTAGAACATAATGGAGTAATCCTTGATGAAATTTATAATACAGAAGAAAAAGTTGATGAATTATTAAACTTGGGCGATTTGTCTATTCTAGGCTTAGTAACAACTCCCGCGAAAAGTAAGTCACACACATTTGATGACTATCAAGATAATGTTTGCCTTGCTTATGGTAGAGATCGTGGCGAAAGCAATACTGAAGCCAAGGAGCGCACATTAAAAGAATTATTCTCCAATGTTTGGATTGAATATTTCTACATATTTACAAAAGATAACAAATGGCTATATTCAAATGCTTATTTTAAAAATTTGGAAAACAAAACAGAACAAGATTTATTTAATTCATTCAAACCATTGAAACAAACATTAGATAAAGAATGCTATAAAGAAGATAGACAAGTAATAAAGAAACAGTTGGCTAAATTACAAAATAACAATGAAATGTAGGTTGATTTAGAGATTTGAAAGAGAGAAATTTAATAAATGAGGTTTTATAATGGACAAGAAACAAAAATTTCTTTCTCAAATTGAAAATGAATTTAGTAATATAAATTTAGAAAAAGATTTAATTGATTCAAGGTCTCCCTTTCTTAATGCAATCTATGAATGCCTTAAAAATGAAGACTTTGATGATAAAGAATTAGGCTATTTAATGCGTGATAAAAATATAATTAAAAAAATCTATAACGATTATATCCAATGGTGTTTGAATATGGATGTATATCAAGATAATGCATCGTCTTGTATAGGTTCGTATATTTACAAATGCGAGTTAAGAGAAAAATACAAATCAGAGGAAATGTAGTGTTAGAAACAAACAACATTTATCTCGGCGATTGTTATGAACTTATAAAAGAAATTCCAGACAAATCAATAGATTTAATCGTTATAGATCCACCTTATCAAATAGATGGTAAATCAAAAACTCAAGAAAAAATTGATAGCATAAAAAATGACATAACAAAAGGAATTTATAAACTCAACCAAGAACTAATTGATAATAATATAACCCAAGGTATTCGAGAAGAAATATTTGATGAGTTTATGAGAATAATGAAAATTCCTAATATCTATATTTGGTGTAATAGAAAACAAATTCCCATGTATTTAAACCACTTCGTAAACAAACAAAAACTTAATTTTGAACTATTATTTTGGAATAAGCCTAATGTGATGCCGCTATACAACCATCAATACCTCAATGATGTTGAATACTGCTTGTATTTCAAAGGCGCAAATGTTTGCGATCCTAAATCCTATGAAGATGCGCGCACGGTATTTAGAAGCCCAACTAACATAAATGATAAAAACGCATATCATCACCCTACCTGCAAACCTTTACGCATTATTGAAACCTTGATACGCAATAGCAGTAAGGAAAACGATGTGGTGCTTGATTGCTTTCTTGGCTCTGGCACGACCGCTATTGCCTGTAAAAATCTAAATAGAAATTACATAGGCATAGAAATTAACCCTAAGTGGTACAAGATAGCAAAGAACAGACTTGAGGGCTGTGATGCTAATGGACAACAAAGTTTTTTATTAAAATAAAGGTATATTATGTCGAACATAAAAATAGAAGATTTAATAACTGCAGAAGTAGCTAGGCTTTCAAACAAGTATGGTAAAGAATATTTAGAATGCGAAGATATAATAAAAATCACCGGTTTAGGGCGCGACAATGTACGCAACTTAATGAATAATAAAAATTTCCCTACTACGCAAATTGGAAAAAGAAAAATTGTAAGCATAGTCGCTTTTGTTAGTTGGCAAATGAAGAAACTAGGAGCAGAAAATGGCAACGAAGAAAAATAAAGTAATTCAAAGAACAAGGCGAGGCAATGGCGAAGGCTCTATCTATCAGGAAAAGAATGGAACTTGGGTCGGAGCAATATGGGTTACTAATGCAGATGGTACAAAAAGTCGCAAAAAAGTTCGCGCTCATTCTAAAGCGGAAGCATCAAAAAAGCTAGTTGAACTAACCGGGAAAATGAATATATTTAAAAATTCCTTGTATTCTAATAAAAATTTCGGGGAATTGTTTTTAGATTGGTTGTTAATATTCAAAAAACCATCAGTTACACCAAGAACTTTTGAGGGAAATATTAGAAATTTTAATTTACATATAAAACCATATCTTGGTAATATGCAAATAGAAAATGTTAGCAAAGCAACTATTCAACAGCTCATAAATGAATTGCTGGCGCAAGGTTTAGCAATAAATACTGTTAAGAAAAATAAATTTTTACTCAATCAATTTTTTGATTATGCGATGGAAAGCGGTTTGGTAACTACTAACCCTACCTATCAAATAAAAGTTAGAAGTAGAAATGTAAGACTGTATGACCAGGAAAATGAATATAAAGCGATCCCTGCAGAATACAGAATGAAATTTTTGATGGCAATAAACGGACACCCGTTTCTCAAAACACTTTGTATGACTGCCATGTTTGCAGGTCTTAGGATTGGCGAAATTCTAGCTTTAAAATGGGAAAACATTGATTTTGAAAATAAAACGATTAATGTTCAGCACGGTATAACACAAGTGCCAATTTTTGATGATAAAGGCGAAATAATATCTAGGAAAACAGTAATAAGCGACACTAAAACTGCTTGCTCGGTACGAGAAGTGCCTGTTCCTGATATATTGCTTGATGCATTAAAAGATTGGAAAAAACAACAATGGGTAAAGCAACAACTATCAGGCGTGGATTTATTAAAGCCATCTTCCATAGTGTTCTCTAATGATGATGGAAGCGTAAGAACCTACTATGGAACTAGAGTTGCTTTTGATAGATTAGCGAAAAAACACGGGTTCTTTGGGAAAATACATTTTCATACCCTAAGACATACTTATTCAAACATGCTTTTTGAAGCTAATGAGAATCCAAAAGTTATTCAAGCTTTGCTAGGACACAAATCGGTAAAGACTACATTAACAGTATATAACAGCATAGACAAAAGTTATTATAAACAGGCAACAGATAAACTAAATGATTTATTTAATAACGAAAAAATGGCAGAATTTAAAGCATTAGAGCAGAAAAAACAAACACCAGCATTACAAAGGGACTTAGATGAAATAGAAACCGATCCTGAAATTATAATGCTAGAAAAACTACTTGCAGAAAAGAAAGCACAGAAAAAACAACATCAGGATGAGATGTAAAAACGAACTTATTAAGATTATTCATTGTCCACTCTTTTAAATTTAAACTATATATGATATAATAGAAATATGAGTTTTATAGATATAATATCAAATTATGGAATAATTATAGCATGGGGTTTAATTTTAATATTTATCCTGATAGACTTAAAAAAGCCTTCCATTTTTAAATATGAGCAACGAGTGCGAAGCGCTGACAAAAGCCCCACAAAGGAACAAGAACAGGATATAATAAACCAAATAAACGATTTAAATAAAGCTATAAGTAAAAAAGAAAAAAAATTGAAAATAATAAATTGGGTATTTATTATATTAATTGTGCTATCCTCCTTAATATGTATTGCCTCTACAATAGCACTATACTTTGGTGTAACAACAATAAACTCCCTTTTGTTTAATCCACTACATTCTTGGGTGTTGTTTGTTTTGAGCTCTTTACTATTGACACTATTCAATCAATATAATAAATTAACAAAATATTTAAAACCAATATTATCTTTTTTAGCGATAATATTAATATTACCTTTATACATTTATTATTTTGCAAATCAACCTTATTTTTGGGATTTAATAATCCTAGTTTTTACCTTATTTATATTTTTTTGTTTCAAACAAACAAAATACAAATATGCAGTTGTTTTAATATTATTGGGTATAAATTTAATTATGATAAGCGCCAAATTTTATAATATAATTAATTTACTCTATAATCTATTATTTGCTATTGGTACAGGTATTTTAGCTACAGGTATATGCAATATATTTATAATTATTGAAAATAGAAAGAAAAAGAAAAACGAAAGGATGATATATTTAGACACTATACTATTTGCTTTATCTGAGTTAATGGAAACTTTATATAATGATTTGAGTAAAAAATTGCATTGTAAAGAAGAGTTCGAGTACATTAAATATGAAGAATTTAAAACAAAATGTTTGAAACTTTTGAATAATAAGCGAAGCAAATTTATTAATTTATTAAGCACAGATACACTAGATAACTTAAATTTTTTAAGTAAAGAAACTATGGATGTTTACAAAAATAAAAAATATTTAATGTCGGAAGGTGTTTTTAAAGAGGATGAGTTAGAAGAGTTATATAGACTTTATAGTGTACCTAAACAAATATTTGAAAAATATCAACAAAATAGTAACAAAGATGTAAAAGTAAAATTAATTTTATTTTTTGAAGTTTTGCATACCTTGTCGAAATCAATACCTGAAGTGGATGATTTAATTAATAGATTCGGCAAGGAAAAAGTTTTCGCTGAGTATAAAGTGGGTGGCGGTATTGTTTGGCCAAATGGAACGAAAGTAAGTGCTGAAGAAGTTTATAAATTTAAAAAACACTAGCCATAAAATCCAAAACATACTAGTTTGATACATAAATTTTTAATATTTTTTTACGGGACCATTCGGGACCATTTACACAAATTTAGGCAGTTTTAGGCAGTTTTTAATAGAATATCAAATGACAATATTATTAAAATTTACGCACTTAATTTTCACTAGTGCAAAAATAAGCGTTGCTCCGTTTATAAGCACAATCTATTAATAAAAGAAAACCCTTTATAAATCGACAAAAATGCGATAAATAAAGGGTTTTCTTGTTATGGAGCTAACGAGCAGATTCGAACTGCCGACCTCATCATTACCAATGATGTGCGCTACCTACTGCGCCACGTTAGCATATTTACTGCTCCACTTTTTGCTGCTATGTTGGTAAGGCAAAAATGGAGTCAGAAATCCTTACCAAGGCAGTGCTCTACCGACTGAGCCACATCAGCAAGCTGGTTACAAAATAAAAAATAAGTATTTACAATACACTTGTTAAAAAATACGAAACAAGTATGCGACACGGCCGCAAAACACAGAACAAGTACTTGCTGTACACAAATTTAGAAACGAAGCAAGTATATGTGTTGATTATATATAAAAAATTAGGTTTTGTCAAGAAATAAAAGTCAATTATGTTATTTTCTAATTACAAACTACATAAACTCCTGTAATAAAAGCTTGAATTACAATTAATAATTATTTACAAGCCAAAAACAAAATTTTATATTCAAGTTTTTTAATTTAATTAAAAATTTTTTTATATAAAATGCACACAATTATAACATGATATCAGTATCAATAAAGAAGTGATTTATTGAAGATTTGTTTAATTCATTGTAACAAAATATTAAAATTTAAAAAATTTTTTCATAAATTTAAAACTGTTGTAAATTAAGTTTAATTATGTTATATTATTTATAGATTTTTATTTAAACCTTTTGCTTTCATGATACTTTGCAAAAGGCAAAAATACCAAAAAGGAAAGTTTATTATGGAAAAGAAATTCAAACGCAACATCGTGAAAACGGGAATTTTCGTTTGCGGTGCTTTGCTACTTTTGTGCTTTTTGACATTTGTTGCTCTCGGTGTCGACATCTTCGCACAGTCCTCAGGTTATAGCACACTTATGACGGTAACAGGCGCATTCGCGTTTTCGTTAGTTGGTCTAACTCTAATTACATTAATTTTACTCATCATTCAAAACGCATCAAAAAGGCTCGCCGCAAACAAAGGTCTTAGCATCGCAATTTTTGTTCTTGCCTTATTTTCAACAATAGCATCACTTGCTATGCTAATTGTAACCCTCGTTTTATCAAACAGTGAAAGTGGTTCGAGCGCTGAGGCTTTATTAGGAGCATTAGTCGGCACAAGTGCGCAATCTGGATACATTGCCACAATAGTAATTTTCGGCGTACTTGCTTATCTTGAATGTTGGTCAGCATTTATTCGTGAGAATGAAGAAATCGAACTCGCGTACGACGATATGATAGAGAATGCCAAGGTCAACACAATTTTGAACAATACGAGTCAAAATTTAAGCGAAACAAATAACTCTAATTTGGCACAAAATCAAAATACACAGAATATCACTCAAAATAATATGGAAAAAACTAGTTTTTCCACACAAAATAACACAAACACATTCAATCAACAACAATTTAACGCTACTACTAACCAACAGCAATATGCACCACAAAACGCGTACATCAAAACGAACACCCCAAACACCACCTACCCTATAAATAATAATAATTTATACGACCCAAATGCAAACTACAACATGACCAACTTTGAAGCCTTTTCCGCGGCGTATAAAAGCAAATTATATGGCGAGCGCGCGCCTAAAAAACCACTCACAAAATCACAAAAAATAAAGGTAATTTTCTACTCGATTATTTTCTCTTGCGTATTCTTGTTTGCCGTATTCATTTCACTATTCATTGCGTTTATTGCAGATGAAGGAAACTACAAGTCCGCTTATCCAATATCAAAATTAGATGACGGTAGTCTAATCAGTTCATATTACACTATCACTATTTACAATGATGAAGGTGGCAAAGCAGAAACCTTTAAATTAGCCTATATTATGGACGATGTTTATACAGAACAAACCATCACAACTACGATTAGTAACGGCTATAATACAATACAATTTAATCTAGCAACAAGTAGTCGAAATTTCGATTATGTAAATTTATATTATGAAAACGATAATGGCGACTATATCGCACTACCATTTTACGCCGAAGTTCCATATGCCTTTGGAACGGTCGAAATTGTATTCCTTACTTTAAGTTGTGTTATGGTAGCAATAGTCGTTGCGGGTAGCATTGCCTATGTAATGCTTTCTAAACGCGAAAAACTCCGCGAACAAAACGCACTAAATGACAGCGAAAATATAAATACCCAAAACGCAAATGAACAACCAGAACAATCATCAAATGCTCAAAACGCAACACCAAATAACCAACAATAAATATAACAAATAGGAAAATCACCGAAATTTCGGTGATTTTTTAATGTTATTTCACTTCTTTTATGATAGGATATTTAGAATAAAATTCTTTCATTTTTTCTTCGTAAACTTTTAGCGTAAGCTCTTTTAAATCTTTTGCGCGTTCTTTTTGCTCAAGATTTGCATTTGGGTATATAGGTTCACAAATAGTTATATACATTTTTTGCTTAATTTTCGGTGAATTTTTGCTATTTTCTTGTTTATCAGTTTCACCACCAACCACAGTACTACGCACATCATTATCAGTACTATGCATCTCTTTTTTATCTAATTTCGGTGAATTTTTGTCATTTTTTTGTGATTTTTTAGTGCTTTTTTGCCTAAATGTAATTACATATGGTACAATAGGTACATTATTGCTTGCCGCTATTCTAAAC
Source organism: uncultured Clostridia bacterium (assembly GCA_944377415.1). Classification (GTDB taxonomy): domain Bacteria; phylum Bacillota; class Clostridia; order Christensenellales; family UBA1242; genus UBA7867. The sequence continues at coordinate 30,444 of CALWEW010000004.1, read as the reverse complement.
GCTCCGTCATTAAACTCGCGCAAGGTAGTACAATAAGGATGTAAACTGCTTTCGGGAAATATGAGCACAAGTTTTTTGTGATTAAGTGCATTGTTTAAAACTCTCATACTATGGCGAGCACCCGCAACATTATCAGCAATCGGGTGTCCACCCAAAGCAACCATCAATTTCCCCGCAACCGGAATTGCAAGATGCTCTGCAAGCATTACAAATCGAGTTTTTCGCCAACCGACATGGGCGCAAATTAGCGCTCCATCCATTACATGAGCGTGATTTGACACAAGAACTGCACCCTTGTGCTTCATTTTCTTAATATTTTTACGCCCTTTAATTTTATAACCGTATTTAATATGAGCAAAAGGCGGTAAAACTAACTTCGCAAAACCAAGCAAAAAGTCCGAATACATTCGATAGAATATATTTTTGTGTTCATATTTATAATTTTCATCAACTTTCTCACGAGTTACAGCATTCCCCGCATTTAGTAAATGGTCATGCGCAGCAGGTTCAAAATCGCTATGAACTCCGCCGTCTGGGTGCTTTTTGTAATAATCTTGATAAAACTCTATTGCTTCCTTAAAGAAACCTTCCATTCTATCCATCGCCGCATTCATATCGAAATGTTCAAGCGCGTATTTTAAGTTATATTCCCCTAACTCTCGGCGTTCGTCGTCATGTTCGATGAAATAATCAATCTTCTTTGTTAAATCTTTATAGTTGCCCGCCTTAAACAAAGTTTTTTCATCGCGGGCAAAATACCGAATTGCACAATGTTTATGGTCACTAAAAATGCACGGACGAGCGCAAATCATCGCTTCCATACAACTTAAACACTCAATTTCCGTTTCACTTGTGTGAACATACAAATCGGCAGTATTTATCATTTTTATAAAGTCTTGATAGTCTAAATACCCAAAAATCGCGGGATTTTTAAGTCCACGAGCAAGTTTTTTTAATTTTTTCTCACGCGGCCCCTGTCCTAAAATCACAAGTTGTATTTTGTCGCGATATTTACTTTTCTTTACTGCCTTAATTAGTAAATCTTGTCTTTTTTCTTCAGAATAACGCCCTGTCATTAAAATGACAAACTTATCTTGAAATTCCTTCGGCTTTTCCATAGGAATATAACGAAATTCAGGACGGACACCATTTGTTATAACTCGAAAACGATTGTTATATTTGTGAGAATGCAATTCATCAACCATAAATTGTGTCGGTGAGTGCACAAACTCAACATTTCGATAAAATTTTTTCCAATAATGGCGATACCACCAAGAATTTAAAAACTGCCAATCTTTCATGCCAACATGCGCTAAAATATTTTCAGGTTGCACATGTGTAGATGTTGTATAAGGGATATTTAACATTTTTACAAGTGGAATAACCGCTCTACTCATCTTGAAGGGCATCATCATGTGCACAACATCAGCATCGACAATTCCTCGAATTAGTTTGTCAATTTCGGGCTGCCCTAAAACAACTCCATTTTTGCGTACATAGCTTTCAAGCCCCATAAAATGACGAGATTCCACTTGAATATACCTAATTCCAGATTTGTCCTCACCCGCATATGGTGAAACAACAGTAACTTTATGGCCTCGAGCCAACATATGTTTACTAAGATTCTTTACAGCATTACTTGTTCCGTTATCTTGCGTGCCATACATATCGGCAATAATTGTAATTTTCATGCTAACTCCTAAATACAAGTATACATAAATAATGTTGCATAATACTTAAAAAATAATGCATAGTACCACAAAAACAGACATAAAGTGACAAAAATTATATGCATAGTATCAAAAATTCACTCGCACTCCACACCTGACAACCTTCTTGTATAAATAAAAAAGGTAAAGTAGTATTAATTAAGTCTTACGCAAACACAATTCCCTAAACTCTGCAAAATTTGTAAAAATTTAACAGGTGTTTATATTATAAAATATTTTACATAATTTTGTAAAGTGTTTAAATATTTTTAACATTTTTAGACAAAATTTATAAAATGTTAAATTTCGATTTTTAAGACCAAATTCTTGTTAAGCCAATTCTGATGTGCAGAATTTGCAGAAATACCGTTTTTATATTTAAAGTTCTAATAAAAATACATTGACAAAAAATTTTATAAAAGTTAAAATATTAGCATTGTTAATTGAGACCAATTCAAAGGAGTTTTTATGAAAGAAATAGTTACCCGCTTTGCACCTAGTCCAACGGGATACATGCACATAGGGAATTTGCGAACAGCACTCTACTCATACCTAATTGCTAGACACTCGGGCGGGAAATTTATTTTGCGCATTGAAGATACCGACCGTGAGCGTTTTGTTGCTGGTGCGGAAAAAGTTATTATTGACACACTTCACACAATCGGCTTGACTTATGACGAAGGCCCAGACATCGGTGGCCCCGCAGGTCCTTATCGCCAAAGTGAGCGCAAAGATATTTACACTCATTACGCGAAAATGCTAATTGATAAAGGCTGCGCTTATTACTGTTTTTGTGGAAAAGAAGAAAAACAAACAGATAATGGAAATTTTGCGGCTTATAATGGTCATTGTCGCAATTTGACACAAGCAGAAATTGATGAAAATCTTGCAGCAGGAAAACCTTATGTAATTCGCTTTAAAATGCCGCGAGATGGCGAAACAACTTATCATGATAATGTTTTTGGTGACATTACAGTCGAAAATAACACGATGTACGACTTAATTTTGATTAAATCTGATGGCTTCCCGACATACAATTTTGCTCATGTCATAGATGACCACTTAATGAATGTAAATACTGTTGTGCGTGGTAGTGAATATATTACTAGTACGCCACAGTATGTGCAAATTTACCGTGCTTTTGGTTGGGATTTGCCAGAGTATTATCATCTACCACTTATTATGGGCAAAAATGAAGACGGTTCTGTTTCAAAATTAAGCAAACGCCACGGCTCCGTAACTTTCGCCGACATGGTTGCAAATGGATACTTGCCCGAAGCAATTTTAAATTATATTGTCATGTTGGGTTGGCATCCAAAAGACGAACGCGAAATTTTTTCACTCAACGACCTTGTAGAAATTTTTGACCCCGCGGATATCCGTAAATCTAGCGCAATTTTCGATTACGATAAATTAAAATGGCTAAATGCAAAATATTTGACCAATATGACAACATCCGAGTTTGGCATTGTTGCACAACCTTTTATTGAAAAAGTTTTAACTCACGAAGTTGCAAATTTTGATGCACTTTTACGACTACTGCAACCCAGAGTGCAAATTTTAAGCGAAATTCCAGAAAAAATTGAATTTTTCCAAGCGCTTCCAGAATTTGATATTAATTTGCTTGAAAATTCGAAGAAAAAAACAACTCTCGAAAATGCAAAAACAATTCTAAAAAATGCACTTGAAAAATTAAATACAGTTGACAGTTGGAATAATGACACGCTTTTTAATGTCTTGAATGCTCTAGCGGAAGAATTAGGAATTAAATCTATGTCTGTAATGTGGGTTATTCGCCTCGCTGTATCAGGAAATGTTGTAACTGTTGGTGGAGCAACTGAAATCATGGAAGTTCTAGGAAAAGCCGAAAGTATTGCCCGCATGGCAACGACGCTTGAGAGATTATAATTTCTTACAAAAATGAAAATAAAAATTTTTAAATGTATTAAAAAATTTTGCAAAATTTAAAATTATAAGAGCAAAAAAAATTTCTATTAATTAAACTTACCTTTTAAAATGCAACCGCTTTCAACGGTTGTATTTTTTTCTATTTTGCAATTTTCAAGAACGCAACCTGCACCGATTTTTACATTTTCGCCTATTTCACAATTTAAAATTGTGCAACTATTATAAATTTTAACATTTTCTTCAATTTTTGAATTACACAACGAGCAGTGCGAAAAGATTTCCACATTTTCACAAACCGTGGATTTTTCAATATTACAAAATGCGTGTATCGTAGAAAATGAGCCAATTTTTGAATAACAATCAACTACCGAATCTCCAATAAATCGCACACCACTTGACCGTAATTTTGCTATTAAATCACTCTGCATTTCGCGTTCAACAGCATCAAGTTCATTCAAATCATTAACACTTAAATACATTGCGCCTTTTGCAGAACTGTTATTATCAACATTTACACTTTCAATCTTCCCGCCGTCATTGTAAACAAGTTGAACTAAATCTGTTGCATAGTACTCATTTTGTGCATTATTTTTCGATAATTTTTTAATATTTTTTTGTAAAATTGAATTTTTTACACAGTAAAGCCCCAGATTAACTTCGGTAATATTTATTTCATCATTGCTACAATCTTTCGCCTCAATGATTTCTATTATCTCTCCATCATTATTTCTAATTATTCTGCCAAAACGACTACTTTTATCAGCACACCCCACAAGTACTTTCATATCGCAAATATTTAAATACAGCATACTCTTTAAAATATTCAAATTAACAAAAGGCCCATCGCCATTAATAATTAAAACATTAAAATTACTATTTTTATTGAATTTTACACAATTTTTTATGAGTATCTCTTTATTTTTTAAACATGTTATACTCGCTCTACAAACTTTCAAAGCATTTAAACTTTTTGTATTAAAATATTTATTAACAGTAAAAAATTTCTTTTTGTGAATTTTTGATATATATTCGCTTGCTAAAAAAAGTGCATGCCCCGTACCTAATGGCTCATTTTGCACGACATATTCTACACTCTCCCCTAATAAATTTGGGATTTCGCTTTCCACCCCTATCACAACTACTATTTTTAAGTTAATTTCTTTTAATTTATCAACAATATGAGATATTATAGGTTTGCAGCATAGCGTTTCAAGAACTTTTGATTTTCGCTTCATGCGTGTGCCTTTTCCACCAGCCAAAACAACAGCAATATTATCCATATTCCACCTTATAAACTAAAAAATTAAACTCAAAATTTTTCGATTTTGCTAACTTTTTATAACAAGTTGATTTTTTACTTTAAAATTAATTTATTTACTTAATAAATTTATTTAAGTTTTTTATTTGGCTTTTGCTTAATTTCTGGACGACCAATTACAAATGTGTTGCTTTTTATTGTCTTTGTTACTGTAGTACCAGCGGCAACAAACACATTTTCACCAATTTCGGCAGGAGCGACAATATTTACATTGCACCCTATAAAACAACCGTTTTTCACAGTACTATGCATTTTCTTTTTTCCGTCGTAATTAGCAAAAACCGTACCACAACCAAAATTGCAATTTTTGCCGATAGTAGCATCTCCAACATAACTTAAATGCGCAACTTTTGTATTGTCATCAATTTCTGCATTTTTAGTTTCGCAAAAATTCCCAAGACGAACCCCGTTCCCAATTACTGTTTTTTCACGAGTATGCAAAAAGGGGCCAAGACGGCAACAACTGCCCGCCTTGCAACCATCAAGTACACAATAACTATAAATTATAGTGTCATTTTTGATTTCTGTATTTTTTAAAATTGTACCGTTATATATTATGCAATTTTCGCCAATTTTGCAATTTTTATCTATATAAACATTAGGATAAATCACACAATTTTTCCCTATCTGTGCCCCTTTCTCAATAAAAGTATTTCTACGCGAAATGACTGAAAAATTTTTAAATTTATGAAAAAATTGCTTTTTTTCTGCATTTTTTGTGATTTTTTTCAATTTTTTACCCCTTTAAAGCATTTTTAGGAATTTCTTGTTTGTGTTGTTTGTGAGTAACATAAACCATGCGTATCATAAATATCACGCCAAAAACTCCTAACACAGGATAACAGTAATTAACTATTGCACCAAAACCCAGTCCCGAAATTATCAAACAGATTATACAAACGACTATACTACAAATTTTAAATGAATGCGTGTACCGCTCAAGCCATGCCGCAATTGTATAAACCAACGAAACAGCGGTAGTTGCAATTCCTATCCAAACCACAATTAATGTTATCACTCCAAAAATATGGCTTGCGCTGCTTGCGATATACACAAGAGGCATATCCGACATCGAACTATAAGGGTTAAGATAAATTGATACCACCATTCCTATTAGACACAGTACCATAAATGATGCACCTATGGCGCTTCCTGCCATGTTTACTTTTCGTGAGTGATTTGCCCCCAGTCGCGCAAAAATGAACCCAGCAAAAAACAAATTTGAGCAAACATACATAACACAATATATAATTGAAGAAAGTAAATCTAAGCCACTTGTCATAGGAACTGTGAAACCACCCGCATTTCCCAAACAATATACAAAAGCAACTAAAATTATTATGACCATGAGGGGCACAACAACTAAATTGACCCTTACCATTTTATCAAACCCGAGCCAACTAATTACCACCGCAATAATTGCAGTAAAAACACTTGCATAACGGTAAAAGTCTTGCGAGATAACTATGTCAAAAAGAGAATTAGCACCTGCAAACATGGCGGAAAGTAAAATAAAATTACTAAAAATAAAGATTATTTCAGCAACAGTTCCAAACTTGCCAAAAAGGTGTGCATTCATTTGTTGAACAGATTCAATGCCGTATTTCTTGCCAAATTCAAGAAAGACAAAGCCTAAAACGAAAAGCAAAATGCCCGCAACAACTATCATCGGGAAAGCAACCCAGCCGAATTGCGCAAAATAAAACCAAACTTCCTTGCCACTTGCAAAGCCCGCTCCAACAATCGAACCAAACATAACCGCGCCGACAAGTATTGCAGTGCCGATTTTCTTCGCTTGCACTCCCACCTCTTTTTAAATATTTTTTATAAAATTTTATATGCATAGTACTATTAATTTCATTTAATCAAAGGTTCTCTTTATCTAAACAAAATTAACAACAAACAATTTGAGTTTATTTAGGCAATAATTCCAAGGTCATTTATGGCTTTATACACTTGTTCGTCCCCGACTCCAAAATATATGCACGCTTGCTTTAAAACTTGCGCATTTTCACAAAAATACAAGCAAGACAGTACATTCTCGGGCAAATCTACAAAATTTTGCAGGTTTTTTACGATTTTTTGTGTAATTTTCTCAAAATTTACATTTATATCATTAATTTCGGCATAACTGATTGCCCCAGCGTAACCTGATTTTAGTCGCAAATCTTTCAAAAATGGCGATGGTGTTTTTACGCGAAAACTACGATAGCGGTATCCACCCGTTACATCAATAATTTTAAAGTTTTCGTTTATTATTGCGTACTTTGTTAGGTTAAATTTTTGTTCTTTATTCAAGCGAATTGAGAGTAAAAGTTTACGATACAATACAGTGGCTTTTTTCTTTTTACAACGAGAAAGTGCAGATGAAAGCCTAGCGGTCAAATCTACACTTTTAGTTGAAAACTCCCACTCAATGTCATCTATTAAAAATAGTGAGTGATTTATTTCATCACAAAAATGCCCACCTGAAAGAGCCCCGATTATATTTTTGCGTTTTGCTTCTGCAACGCTTTTGGGTAAACTTGTTGCCAATTTTAAGGGAGGAGCAACCGTTTTCCTAGTAAAAATTTCGTGATAAGCATTTAAAACAGGGTTTTCAATGTCTATCCACCGCGCTTGATTTAAACAATATTGCGCATCTTGAATGTTTCCAAGATTATATTTTACGATTGCAAGATAAAGCCAAACGCGTGTATTATATTCGTCCGCTTTGACTGCGCGCTCAAAATAGTTAGCAGCATTCTCATACTTACCTATTCCCGCATAAAGCGAACCAACTAGCACTAAGTGCTTAAATTCTAACGGTATACCATCAATTTTTTGCAGGTTAATCTCTAAACTTGTATTATCGTGCTCTGCATAACATAGCGTTGAAAGCACCAAAATTGCAGAAACATTCACAGGGTCATCTCGTAAAATTTCAAACAAGATTTCGCGCGCTGGTTGGAATTTTGAAGCCATTATCAAAACATCTGCAAGATAAATTTTTGCTTCGATATCATTTTTTGTAAGTGGTGTTAAAAGAGTGATTGCATCGTCAAATTTTTTCATTTTAACAAGATTTTTTGCTACTGCAAGGGTTGGGCGAGTTTGCGGAGCACTTTCAATTTCGTTTTTTAAAATATTTGTCCATTCAAGCACGGCACCAGCGAAATCTTGCGCATTTGAAAGTTCGAGAACAGCATCAAAATAATCAAGTGCTAGGCGTGCATTATCCATTTTGACCATGTTTCTGCCTATTCCAAAAAAAGCGGCAGCACGAGTTTCGGGAATCCTTACAGCCCTAAAAAAATGCTCGCAACTCAGTTCATATAATTCCATTTCAAAATAGATTTGACCTATTATAATGTTTAAACTTTCGCGGTCAGCACGAGTTTTTGCGTATTCAAGAGCGCGGCGCGCCGAATCTAACGCTCCTAATAAATCATTATTTAAAATGCGCGTATCAATTAGCCGCAAATATGAATCTAGACTTTGTTTGAAATTTACAACTTTCTGCATACCGCTAATTTATGGCGCAACTGCCTATAAAAATGCAAAAAAGACCGCAAAAAGCGACCTTTTTTTAAGTTTAAAGTTTTGCTATTCCAACTATACTAAATAAAGCGCAGGTGTTTTATTTAATTTCAAATCTTTGTTCAAGCGAAAAAACTTGCGACTGCTTTCTATCATGCTTACACACACGGCATCACCGTTTACAAGTTCAATGGCTTCTGTGGGACTACACCAACGCAATTCGGTAGATTCGGAAGAAAGGTGAAAATCGCGATTTTTTGTTTTAATCAAGAAAACTATGTCATAGTGTTTGTGTGCAGGTTCGCCTTTGGTGCGGTTAGCAGGAATGTCATAGATAGCACATGAATAAATACCGCTAGTCATAAATTCAAGGTCTTTTAAATTCAGCCCACTTTCCTCAATAGTTTCACGCAACGCAACTTTCTTTACATCGCGCTCACCATCGCAATGCCCGCCAAACTGTATCCAAATATTTGCCTTTTTGTGATGATTTAGCAATACACTTCCATTTTCATCTACAACCAAAGCACTACCTGTTATGTGCCCAAATGCATTTGTTCTGTCGAAAGCACTGTCGGGGTTGTCGTTTAAAAATCTCAAAATTTCGCGCACTGCAAGTGCTTCTCTATCATCTTTTGGGTGATACTCCATTAAGGCTTGTTTAACATCAAACTTTTCCATAATTTTCTCCTAAAATAAATTTTATCTCGTGCAAAATATTTTGAGCACAAATTTTAACTTTTACGCTCTTTGCTCTTTATATTTGCCTTTTATATTTCAAAACAAGAGCCTTGTCTTCAAGACTGACACGGTAACTTTCGCGAATTTTTTGAACTCCCTTATTTATTGCAAGAGGACTAATTCCCGCAGTTTCCAGAAAATTTAATGTCTGCTCTTTGTCGTGCAAAAAACTTTCACAAATCAACCAACCTAGCGCCATGTTCACATAGTAAAAGTCGCTTTTTAAATTTTTTAATTTTTCAAGGGTTTGTGCGCGGTGGTCATCATCAAGATAAAATTTCATTAAAAGCACAATTCCCACGCGAATTACAAATTCGCGCTCGCTAGCAAGGCACTTATCAATGAAAGGAATAAAATGCTCACGATTTTTCTCTACAATGCGCAAGTCTCCGCACATCAAGTCGCAAGTTGACCAATTATCAATTTCGGGTACAAAGTTTTCGAGCAATTCAAGTACCTTATCAACCGCGATGCTGTTTTCAATTTTCGTTCTGCCTTTGCCTACTTGCGCGATGAAAAGCCCTTTGAGCATTTCAAACTCGTAGTAATCTGTTCTTAAATTGCGCGCAATTTCTTCCGCCTGCGATTTGGCTGATGCAACAATCTGCCTTAATATTGGCACGCGTATGCCGAGAACAATTTTAGGCGTTTTCAAAATTTTTTCATCAAAGGCAACATTTTTAGGCTCGCGCAAAGCAAGCACATTTCGCCGAAATTCTTGCTCATCAAAGGGTTGAGAAAAAACAGAAAAATCAATTGAATTTGACACCTTATCACGCTCCTTTTTATAGTAGTAAGAGAGCCATAAAGTTTTTTAAAAAACTGTTGCAAGTTCACAAATTAGAAAGTTTGTTCGAAAACTTACGCTCCTATTATAATGGATAAAAATTTGAAAGTCAAACGATTTTCGAACAAATTTTCGAAAAATTTTACTTTTTTTAATTTTTTTAACATTCAAAATAACAAAGGCGTAGACACCAGTTATATTTTAATAAATACTATTTAAAATTTCTTTAAATATCAATCATATAAAAGTAGAGCGCGTTTTAAAAACTGCTCACAAAAAACGCGCACGCCGAAGGTGCGCATTTTTTATTAAACGATTTTATGATGCTTGATAATCGGTTCTGCAACATCTTTTACAAATTCAATAGTTGCGTATGTGCCGCTTTGGCGGTCTTTCATTGCCCCTGGGTTCACAAAAACTATGCCGTTACGAGTGAAGTAATCGGGTCTATGAGTATGCCCAAAAAGAACAATATCTGCGCCCTGTGCGGTGGCGAAGTTCACTAATTTTTCGTAACCTTTCGAAACATCGAACTCATGACCGTGCAAGTATAAAATGATTTTTTTGTTATGTTCCACCTTGCCCATGGTTTTAATCTTTCCGTTAAGGTCGCAATTCCCGCGAGCAGCGTAAATTTGCCCGCTGAATTTAATATCCGCAAGGTCTGGCAAACCATCGCCGAGATGAATTAAAACATCGGGCTGTTCGCGGTCAATCGCCGTCAAAATATTACCTATATTTCCGTGAGAATCGGATACAACTAAAATTTTCATATTTAAATTATATCAAAACTTTGTTCACTACGCAAACAAAAAAAGCACATTTTGGTTATTTATTTGTTTAAAGTACTTTGATACTTTTAGTGTCATGGTGCTATTATAATTATTGTGTTTATTAAAGTGTCTTTTGATTGCTGAACTTTACCTCTAAATAGCGCGCAGCGCTCTGCCCTGCTGGAGTAAGCATAAGGGTTTTTTTATCTGTATACGGGTCATGCGAAATTTCCGCAAGGTCTGTGGTTAGCAAATCGCAACACATGCGCGCGATGCGCTTACGCTCCTTTTTGTTCATTTCAGTAAAAACCGCAAGCGGTTTCTCGGGTTCGCAAGCAATAAGGGTATTAAGCGTTTGCGGGCTAACATGTTCGAGTTTGTTGCGAACATAGGCACAATGGTATGCCGATGAAGCAAAGCCCTCTATGTCTTCGGAGACAGTAAAAGTCATGCCATAATAGCCATTTTTCTCTGCAAAACTTTGGTCAACACACCCTAAATCATAAAGATAGTCAAGCGATGCCGACACAAGTTGTGCGACTTGTTGTCGATTGTTTAAATCGAATACTTTTTTATTATTAGCATCACCCTGCTGTTTTTCTTTCTCGGCTTTCTCTTTACAATGACAATGAGCGCAAGGCTCTTTGCAATTACACTTCCCGTGCTCGTGATTTTCGCAATGATGATGAGTTGTGTTTTTTAAATCCTCTTTTATGTATGCTAGAAGATTCGGGTCCCTTGAACTTTGCACTTTGTTTACGAGGTCATCAAACATTACTTTGTTATTTTTTAGTTCAGTTTCTTCATAAATTTGAGCGAGCAGGAAACTTGAAAAACACATTTGAACCATTTTTTATATCCTTTTAATATTGTTTATTTTATGAAGTTGCAAACACAACTTAATTATTTAAATTTATGTTGTTGCAAATTATTTATAGCACACTTTATCAAATTTGTCAAAATGTGCGAAAACGCTCTCGCAATAGCGTAGCAAATTGCATGAAGCCCCCTTTCTATTATTGCATTTTTAGCAACTTAAAAGAACGCATGCACACACTAAAATTAAATTAGTGCTCACGCTCATTAAAATATAAAATTTATTTGTATGGTTGAAATTTATATCAATAAATGATATAATTATTTTATGCTTACATTAAAAAATATTAAGTTTGCCACACAAGAGCAAGGCAACAAAATTATATTACAAGACATTAACTTTACATTTGAAAAAGGCAAAAACTATGTTATCACGGGCGCAAACGGCTGTGGAAAAAGTACGCTCGCGAAAGTTATCATGGGAATTTACCCCGCAGCAAGCGGACAAATAATATTGAATGGTAGAGATATATCCAAACTAGATACAACCGCACGCGCTCGCCTAGGCATTGCGTTTGCTTTTCAACAACCAGTACGCTTTAAAGGGCTAACTGCGCGCGACATGATTAGCACCGCATACAACAGTCGCTTTATCGGCACAGAAAACGACACACCTAAAAACCGCCTAACGACTTCACAAGCATGTGAATACTTATCACTTGTTGGCTTATGTGCGCGCGAATATCTCGACCGCGAATTAGATAATACCCTTTCTGGTGGCGAATTAAAGCGCATTGAAATAGCAAGCGTGTTAGCCAGAAACTGCGAATTAAATATTTTTGACGAACCCGAGGCTGGCATTGATATTTGGAGTTTTAGCAGCCTTGTAAATATTTTCAAACGCACAATAGACAAAAACCGAACTAATATAATCATTAGTCATCAAGAAAAACTTATAAACAGTGCCGATGTGGTCATTTTAATTGCTGACGGTCGCATCGTGCTGAGCGGAGCGCCTAACGAGGTAATGCCTGCTATTCGTGATTTTAAGAGTTGCGAAAAATTAAAAATAAATTAAAAGGTATAATATGACAAAGATAGATAGTGAATTATTTGCGCAAATTGCTGATTTACACGATGTCCCTGCTGGAGCATATAATATCCGTAAAAATGGACAACTTGTCGGCAGGCAAAATTCAGACGGTATTGTAATTGAAAGCAAAGCGGACAAAGCAGGTATCAATATTCATATTAAAGACGGCACAGTAAACAAAAGCGTTCACATTCCTGTAATTGTTACGGAAACAGGGCTAAACGACCTTGTCTACAACGACTTTTTTATCGGCGAAAACTGCGATGTGCTAATCGTTGCAGGCTGCGGCGTTCATAATGCGGGTGATGAAAAATCTGGGCACGATGGCATTCACACTTTCCATGTCGGGAAAAACTCAAAAGTTAGATATGTTGAAAAACATCTCGGCATAGGAAAGACGAAATCGCAAAAAATTCTAAACCCAACTACCGTTATACATTTAGGTGAAAATGCATCTCTTACTATGGAAACAACACAACTAGGTGGAGTTACGCACTCAATTCGCACAACAAAAGCCGACCTTGAAAAAGGAGCAACACTTGAAATAAAGGAAAGCATTTTAACCGAGCGCGATGACTTCGCCGAAACTGACTTTGATGTCGCTCTAAACGGCGCAAACAGCAAAGCACATGTAATTAGTCGCAGTGTCGCAAAAGGAAACAGTAAACAAGTTTTCAACTCTAAAATAGACGGAAATAACATTTGTTTTGGACATGTTGAATGTGATGCCATAATTATGGACAAAGCACAAGTTTCATCGACCCCCGCTCTACAAAACACACACCCTGATGCAAGCCTAACTCACGAAGCTGCCATCGGGAAAATTGCAGGCGAACAAATAATAAAACTACTAACGCTCGGGCTAACACAACCCGAAGCCGAAGAACAAATAATAAAAGGCTTTTTGAAATAAAAAGCCTTTTATTTTTATCTTTCTTGAGTTGAAAAAGTTTCTTTTTTTGCTTCTATGCGTTCACGGCGCTTAATCTCATTATAGATAGGTTTTAAACTATTAATAATGACAATTTCGCCTTTTTCCGTGCGCTCATTATACAAAGTCCCAGCAAATCGCTTGCCACTAAAATGTTCGAGTCCTGCCCCATCAAATTCGGCTTTATAGGTATAATCACCTTTTTTAAACATGACCTTTCCGCTTTGCATAATATAGTCATCGCGCCCCTCGTCATAGACAAAAGCACCCTTGCGCGCTAATGTTGCACCATCACTGTTCACAAGAATTTTTCCTGCAAAATTTGTTCCGTTGGAAGTCGTAAGTTCATAATTTCGGTCGGGCGCGCTCATTTCCAAATCGCCATTTATTAGGCTTACTTCATAAGTATCTGCATCAAATATAAAGTCGCCAACTTTTGTAATAGAGTCAATTCTGTCACCGTCAACAATCGCATTAAATACTCTTTCCGAACCGCGATGAATAGGAATTTTGCTGTCTATATAATATTTCTGCAAATTCAAAATTCGGCTGATGTCCGCACCATCTGTTTTTTGTCGTGTAGTTTGTCTAATGTCGCCCTCAATGAGTTCAAAATTCATTTTTATAAAGTCGCCTGTAAACGCGCCTTTCAACATTATCTCACCGAGCTTGCTACCCTTTTGTGTAGTTTCGGTAATTTTACCAAAATAGGTTGGTTCAATTTTTAAATCTTTGCATTCTTTAAAAGTGAACTTTTGGTCATCGCGTGATACTAAATTATAATTTTCTATTTCATAAACAACACATTTGCCATCAAGTGCGGTTGTGTCGACGGTGCGTTTTTCTCTGCCTGAAATAAACTTAACAGCGAGTGGCTCACCACGGACAAAATCAATATTAAAAGTACCTTTTTGGAAATCGCCGTTCTTTGTGCTTCTGCTATCCCCGACTGCGCGCACACCTTTTAAATCTTCATCTGGAGCAACGGTCGCAGAAGTCTTGCTAACTGAATATAAGTTATTGCGGTTTGGCAAAGTTACCCTAACTTCTCCGCTACGGAAACGCAAGTGAGTTTTAAATGCGGTGCGCTTATCTGCTTCGTTTTGGTCAAAGGAAAAAATACCTTTAAAAACAGAATTATTTGCTTTATCAGTATATACTCCTTTTACAAATTCTAAATTACTCTGTTCCGTACTGCTTGATGCTCCTTTCGGCATATTGTCTCCTACAAAATCGCACTTTGGCGTATGCAATGTGATTTCAGGGGCAATAAAGGTATAATAAAGTTTTTTACTATACTTATTTGGCTCTGTATCAAAACTAAACGCTCCGCGAATTGAGTATTCTAGTGGCTCGCTTGCCGTTGCGGAATAATTTAATGTACCGTAATAATTAAGATTACTGCCAGTAAATACTTTATTTTGGTCTTCTTCAAAATTTGCTAAAATTTCCGTTGGCATACGCCCCCTAAGTTTGCTGATATATTCGTCAATCTCGGGCACATTCTTATATTCCTCTGGCAAATCCATGCTCAAGTTTGCTTTTACCACGACTCTACCCAGTGATTGAGTGCTTATGTTTTCGCGGACAAATTGCGGATTGATAATATTTACGCGAAAACCTTCAAACTTTTCCCCAGTTTCCAAAATAAATTTTGCAGTACCAAAAACAAATTCGAGACTAGGATTGTGTTGGGTGAGCGAACGCACGAGCGCACCCTTTTCATAATTCGTCACTTTTCTGTCGCAAACAAAAAGTCCTTCGCGTACTGAACCGTTTGGTTCAGTCACGGAGCCTAATATACAACTTTTGTCGCCCAAATATATTACTTTCCCCTCAAACACTGTACCGTCTTTATTTGTCTGATGAAAAGAATTTAACTGCACGACCGTTCCAAACGCACCATCGTAATAGTCACCATTAGGCAAATCTACACGACCGCGGCGCAAGTAGTTGTTTTCGTAAACGCCGTTCATCTCGTAATCAGGGGTCGTCATTTTCCCTTCGACAAACTCGCCCTTTTTCCAAAAGCCCGTTTGAGTAATGGTGCCACGCAGACTTGAAAATTCCGCAGTTCCATTTCCGTGCGGTTGCATGCCAAAAGTGCCTTTTCTCAACTCGCCATTATAAACACCATCTTTGTAGGCTGCTCCGAGATTTTTCCCTTTTATATTTACTTTATCAACAAATACTTCTTTTTCTGCCATAGTTACTCCTTTCGTGCGCGGAGCGCACTTCAGTCGAATTTTGAATTTTGAATTTTGAATTTTGAATTTTGAATTATTGCGTATCAAAGGCGCGGTTAAATAATTAGCAATTAGCAGTTAAGGTCAAAATTCCCAGCCACTTATACTGTTTAAATTTACTCTACACTAGGAAATTTTGGATTAATTTGCTAATTAGTAATTAATTATTTTTATTATAACACAAAGAGGTCGCTTTCGCAATAGGGAAAAAGAAATTATCAAGTAGACCGCACGAAGTGAGCCTTAACTCCTAACTCCTAATTCCTAATTAAATATAAAATACAGCGAATCCCTCGCTGCATTTTATATTATATTTGAGGCGGTTGGTAGTTCTCATTATCACGGAAGGCTTCTTCGTGAATATAGTTTACTGTGCTAGGAAGTGTGAAAGTTTCGTCCGTGATTCCGCCAGTTGCCTGGAAGCAATACGCCTCGAGACGCTCGGTACCTTCATTTAGAGTAACGCTCGTGATATTGAAGCAACCACGGAATGCACCTTCCGAAATAACCGTAACACTGCCTGCGATTTCAATATCATCTGTCCACGAAATACAAAGGTCGAAAGCATATTTGCCGATTTCGGTAAGGTTTGTGAGTTCGCTGATATTTGCGCTTGTGAGTGAGAAGTTCAATCTAAAGGCATTGTCGCCGATGCTTGTAACAATCGTAGGGATATTAATTGATTGCAAGTTATACGCACCTATAAACATCGCATCAGGAATTGCCGTCATTCCGCTCGGCAGAGTTACCGATGTAATATTTCGATTACCAGCAAACAGACCTGCATAGATATTTGTCTGTCCAGATAGGCCTACAGTTGTGGCTGTTCCATTATATGTTAACAAATAAGTTTGTCCTACGAGTGCAGAAGTACCACCGAATGTAACAGTTGTATAATCACCAGAAGTACTAAATGTTGTAGCGAATGTTTCACTTCCGTTAGTGTTTATAATCTCAATTCCGTCACTATCGTATATAAGTGTAGCATCGCCCTCAAAGGTAAGGTCATCAACATCAAATGGCAAGCCTAGTTGCACAAGTTTGTGAGCACCCGCGAATGATGATGTATTAACTGTATACCCACCATTACCACTAGCCAAACTTGCAATGCTTGAATTATAAGGCCACACAATTGTTGTAAGATTATCCGCAAAGTTGAATGGTTCAGCACCTATTTGCCTTACGGTTATAGGCAAACGCAATTCCTGGATTGTAAGGTTATAAGCGAATGCCCTATCTCCAACTTTTGTAATGTCTGTGCTTGTTAAATCAACCACCCCTGAAGTTCCATGGTAGTTTATAATTACCGAAGTATCTGCATCCGTGCTTGATGAAGGTGTTTTCTTATTCCACAACACGATACCATTATCTAATACTTCAATTGTTCCCGTAAACTCACTTTCTGTCTGTCCGCGTTCTGCATATGGATAATTATCACCTGTGCCAAATAGAATATCTTTCCAGTCCTCGTCGCCACGCGGCAAGTTTTGCATGTTTACCCTACGCAAGTTGTAACACTGGTTAAACGGTGAAGAGCCAAACATCATGCAGGTGTCAGGAATAACAACTTCAACTAAACTATGACAGTTTTGGAAAGCATTTTCTCCTAATTGTGTAAGTGTTGAATTTTCCGTCAAACCGATTTCATAAAGCGAGGTAGCATCCGAGAATGCATATTCGCTAATAACATTTATTTGTTCTGGAATGTTTATCGTCTTTAATGACGGACAATATGCAAATGCGCTTGCACCTATTGTACCAATACTACAATTTACACCGAAAGTAACAGAAGTTAAGTTATAGTTGTTGTAGAATGCTTGAGAGCCGATTTCCGTTAGTTGTGTATTTGCACCGAAGTTTACAGTTTGCAAACCTAATTTATTGAATGCAGCAACGCCGATGCTGGTAAGACTTGACGGGAAAGTAATATTTGTTAGCGCTGTTTGCTGGAAGGCTCCCATGCCTATGGTTGTCAGCCCTTCAGCAAAGGCGATACTACTTAACCTTGAACAACGGAAGAAAGCACCAACCGCGATTTCTGTAACTGAACTAGGGATTGATACACTTGTAAGACCTGTACAACCGTTGAATGCATATTCGCCTATTCGAGTAACGCCAGAACCAAAGTTTACAGTTTGCACGGTTGAATCAAGGAATGAGCCAACGCCTATTCTCTCAAGTGTGTCAGGCAAAGTTATTGAATTAATATCACTTTGGGCAAAGGCGTAATTACTGTAACTCCAACCACTATCACTATAAGAGCCACCTCGAATTTGCGTGATTTTGTATATGTTTTCAAAACCAGCATCAAACAGACTCTTGTCTACTATATATCCTGTCGTTGAAGAGATACTCGAACTGTCTACGCCATTTTTCAAATACACATAATCGGGGATAACAACATCATCTGGCAATGAAGTAAAGAAATGTTTCCCGACTTCCGCAGTGTTGTCCGAAAGCGCAGTATAAGACAAATAATCTACTGAGCCCGTACTATACTGTGCTGTATAAGTTAGGGTACCATGCGTACCTGCGGGAATTTCAATTTCGTCAGACAAAGTAAGGTCGGTAGGTTCATTATTATTTTGCCAACCGATAAAGATTGCACCATCACGATTAGGATTATTTTTGAATGAGAAATCGCTAGTACGATTGTAAGTATATTGCGTGGTGAGAGTCGAGGTATCGTCAACATTATTGTAAGTAATGCTAAATGTTTGTCCTACTGAACGCGCGTGGATGGTGTAGTCATGTGCTTCTAGCGTAAATGTATATGTCGCGTTTGTTGATACGCGCTCGTCGTTTTCGAGCCATTCAAGGAAGCTATAATACTCATACATTTCTGCGCTCAAAGTTACGGTAGCGCCGTAGCGGTATGTGTCCGCGCCACTTGTCGATAAAATTCCATCGTCCGTCGTGGCTATAGTTACGGTGTAGTTATTTCTCGTGTAGTAGTAATCTACACTACTCGAACCGTCTGCGTTCACTGTTACTTGTTGAGTTGCGGGCGCGCTAAAGCCTTCGTAATCTTGAAGCGGTGCAGTTACCGAACTACCTGCTTGCGCCTGCTCTGTTATGCTTTCATGTAAGGTGTACTCGTCATTCTCGATATTCTGCCAGTAGTGGTTGACTGTATAATCTACTGGAGCAGGCTCGAAGTTTGCAGTATACGAGCGGTTGCCTGTACTGCCGACTGTAATTGTAACCGTCATTGTCGGGCTACTTAACCCTGTGCCCGTCCAGCCTGTGAATATGTAACCTTCGCGGGTCGGGTTGTTTAGTGTGAATGTTGGAGTTTCGACAGTGTATTCAGTCGGGTTTGGTGTAGCGACTGTGCCCTCGCCTAAATCATAAGTAATAGTGTACGGAATAGTCGATGTTGTCGCTGTAAGTGTTACCGCGCTTTCGGGCATTACGAATGTTACGCTTGTGCCGTCAATACTTAATTCTACTGTTGTACCGCTAGTTTGTGTCCATGTTGTAAAGTCGTACCCATCGAGTAATTCGGCAGTAATTGTAATAGTTGCACCATGGTAGTAGTCTTGTTCTTCTATTGCTGTGATACCGTTACCCGCAATAGTGAGTGTATATTGAACTCGTTCGTAGTAAAGGTTTACAACACCAGAGCCATCGCCTAGAATTGTAACTTGCTCGCTTTCAGGAGTAATATATCCGCTAATATCCTCTGGCGTAACTGTAACCAAAGTATCCGTTGTGCCTGTGCGAGTTTCGCTACTATCTGGGCTATCTAAATACTCACCGAGTTCGTTCATAAGGAAGATATTTACTGTGTATTTCGTATCAGTGCGCGGGCTCCAATTTGCCACGAATCTGCGCTCACCCGTGCTACCTAAAATGATGTAGTCTTCAAAAAGTTCGGTTCCGCGTTCGTTGTAAAGTGTCCACCCTGTAAAGTCGTATCCAGCGCGCACAGGGTCAGTTGGCGTAACGCTTTCTTCTGTCGTGTAGGAGTCAGGATAATTTCCGCCTGCCGCTTGACTTCCGCCCGCAAAGTCATATTTAATCGCGTATCCGCTTGCGCTCCAAACGGCCGTAAATGTTACATCACCAAGATGCTCACTCGGCACAAAAATGTATGAAGGGTTAGGCTCGCTATCATCGATAGACCAACCTACAAAGTCGTAACCCGCGCGAGTAGGAATATTCAGGGTAAACGGCTCGTCCTCGACAGTATAAGTATTGTGCGTTGTGTTAAGGCTACCATTATTTAATACATAATGAATGTCATAAATTTCTGCTCGCCATGTGGCAGTGTATTCGCGATTGCCCATGCTTCCTTGACTAATCACAAGGTCAATAGTTGGCGCACTCAAATCTGTGCCAGTCCAACCCATAAATTCGTATCCAGCACGAACGGGCGCGGTAACTGCTATGTCAGCGCTTGATTGCGTGTAAGTTGTCGGGCAAATTGAGCCTGCAAAATCTCCGCCATCAAGGTTATATACAATTGTATAAACTTCGTCTTCGTAAACGGCAGATAATTCAATATTACCTGTCATATTAATCACATGGAATGAAGGCACGGGGTCAGTCATTCCTGCACCTATCCAACCAACAAATGTACTACCCACCTTTTCGGGAGCAACAAGGATAAAGTCGCTTTCGACAGTGTATTCTGTCGGGTTCGATTCTCCTGCTGGATATTGTCCACCATTCAAGTGTAAAGTAATACTATAAGTCAAGAGAGTGTAACCTGCGTACAACTCAAGGTCGTTTGCTGGCACGGTAAATTTCGACATGTCAATCGGTTGCTGACCTGCAATATCTGTACCAGTTGCACCAGTGTCGCTTAAATACCACCCTACAAATGCGTACCCGTCTGGAACATTAAATGTCGGTTCGGGAAGAAGCCCATTATAATCTGCTGGCGCGGTATAAACTTGCGCACATTGTGAATTGAAGTTTATGCGATATTCATTCGGTTCATAAACTGCAATTAGGTTTACAGCAGAGCCGACATTCGAAGCATCGAGCCCAAGTGTCAACATGTCATTTAAGGTTATCTCGCCACCGTCAGCAATCAAGTTTTCGCCGACTTGCCAACCGACAAAATGCATGCCCACAAGATTAAAGCGGTCGTCAACTGATGAAATTTCACTGAAATTCGGCAAAGTTACAGTCGAATTATATTCATAGTCTACACTATCAGCATAAACTATTTCATCACTAACTGCGAGATTAATATAATAAGTATTAGGTGTGTAGATAATGTCGTAAACGCGATTTCTATTTATAATCGGAGTCAAGTCCGTAAGTTCAGTATTTAAAGTATAACCTGTGATTTCAATCGGTTGAAGTTCGACTTCTGTGCCTTCAATTGCCGTACTTACAAGCGACTGCGCAATTTCAGCACCATATGTATCAACATATCTAACTGTATATGAAACGGTGATTCCTACCCACTCATAGACAGCATACAGCATAAAGTCGTCTTCGGCAGCAATAACATCTTGTGTGCCGATGAGTTCGCCATCGACGACTTCACTCCAACCTAAAAATATGTAACCTTCGCGTTCGGCAGTCGGTAGCGTACCATAATAGTCTCCGCGTTGAACAACTTTTACATAATAACCGTAGTCATTCAGTGTAAAATCGTCCGCATCACTAATCACCCCGCCTCGAGCATCTAGGCTTAAATTCAATTCAGTATCGGGGCGCTCTCCGTCATCTTTCAAGGAAAAAAATACAATAACACCAACAACGATTAACACGAATAAAAAGAACAGTACTATTAAAGCGGTTGCTCTTTTCATGCTATCATACATATACCACACCTCTCTAAACTATATAATAGTTTAGCAAAATGCACGAAAATTATCAAATAAAAGCAAATAAAAAAATAAATAATAGAAAAATATTTTTAAATGTCATAAAAATGCACAATAAATTCTCAATTATAAGTATTTAAATAATTTAATTTTATTATTGTTTTTTTGCGCTAAATATGGTATGATTTATTCATAAATTTAAATATTTTCAAGGTGAATCAAAGTGAACAATGAATTTGTAAAAAAAATTGCCGACATGAAAACGGACTTTCCGCAGTGGTATACTGATGTCGTTTTAAAAACAGAAATGGCAGACTATGGCCCCGTAAAAGGTACTATGGTCATTCGCCCTTATGGGTACGCCGTTTGGGAAAATATGCAGCGCGAAATGGATGCTCGCATAAAAGCGCACGGAGTAGACAACGCGTATTTTCCGCTGTTTATTCCGTACAGTTATTTGAGTAAAGAAGCCGAGCATGTCGAGGGCTTTGCCCCCGAAGTTGCGGTCGTTACTTATGCTGGTGGCGAAGAACTAGCCGAAAAAATAGTCGTTCGCCCGACAAGTGAAACGGTTATTTGTAACATGTTTTCAAAGTGGATACAATCATATCGCGACTTGCCTTTTAAAGTAAATCAGTGGTGTAATGTCGTGCGCTGGGAAAAAACAACCCGTCCTTTCCTGCGTACAAGTGAATTTTTGTGGCAAGAAGGACACACACTCCACGCAACCGCAGAAGATGCTCGCGAACACACTCTCGAAATGCTCGAAGTTTATCGCGAATTTTGTGAAAATGTACTCGCAATTCCTATGTTCATAGGACAAAAGACAGAAAAAGAAAAATTTGCAGGCGCTGAAACAACATATTCAATCGAAGCCATTATGAAAGATGGAAAGGCGTTGCAATCAGGCACAAGCCACTATCTCGGACAAAATTTTAGTCGCGCTTTTGACATTAAATTTTTGGATAAAGACGGCACACACAAAAACTGCTATCAAACGAGTTGGGGCACAAGCACCCGTCTAATCGGCGCACTCATTATGACACACGGCGACCAACGCGGACTAGTTTTGCCGCCGAAAGTTGCTCCTATTCAAGTTGTAATCATTCCCATTGCCGCGCAAAAAGAAGGCGTAATGGAAGCCGTTCGCGACATGGAAAGTAAACTAAAAGGCGCTGGCATTCGCGTCAAAGTCGACGACTCCGACCAAACACCTGGCTGGAAGTTTAATGAATACGAAATGAAGGGCGTGCCCATTCGAATTGAGTTTGGCCCCAAAGACCTGCAAAACGGAAATTTGACCGTATTCCGCAGAGATACAAACGAAAAAACAACTACTCCGCTCGGCGATATTGTGTCGCAAATTAGCGATTTATTAAACGAGATTCAACGCAACATGCTTGAGCGCGCGAAAGAATTTAAAGAAGCGCACACCATTACATGTTACACGCGCGATGAAGTAATAAAGGCAGTGAACGACGGAAATTTTGCCCGCGCTATGTGGTGTGGCGACCGCGCTTGCGAAGAGCGTTTAAAAGACGAAACCGCAATCACTACCCGCAATATGCCTTTTAAACAAGAACACATTTCGGACACTTGCGCATGCTGTGGCAAAAAGCTAAAAGAAGACGAAGGCAAACTAATCTATCTCGCAAAAGCATACTAACTAATTCGTGCAAGTTTGCAATTAATAATCAAATTGTCGAGTGAAACAGGGTGTAAAAAACTATCACTTTAATTCGTCATTTTGTAGCCAAAAGTATGTGCATGGCACCAAATATCAAATTACAATTATAAATATCAAAGAGATTAGTCAAATAGGGTTTAAAATGAACAACGAACAACATGTAATTGAATTTTATGTAATTTGCAATAAATTAAAAGATGTAATTCGCTCGGGCTGGAGAAACTGGAATGTACGCCGCGAACGCCTCGAAAGTGTCGCAGAACATGTATACGGTGTACAGATGCTCGCGATTGCGATGTGCGCTGAATTTGGTTACGATATTGACCTAAAAAAAGTTATTCTAATGCTTGCAATTCATGAGTTAGAAGAAACTGTAATCGGCGACCTAAATACATGGGAAATTACGCCCGAAAATAAAAAAGAAAAAGGCCATTTAGCAGTTGCGAAAATTCTTGATAAACTAGCGAACGCCGAAACCATAAAAGAAATTATATTCGAATTTGACGAAAACAAAACACCCGAAGCAAAATTTGCAAATCAGTGCGACAAACTTGAATGCGACATTCAGTGTAAACTCTATGACGAACAAAATTGCGTAGATTTAACACAACAACAAAATAATAAATTTTTGCAAATTCCCGAAATCAAAAACGCCCTTGAAACAAATAAATCATGGTCAGCCGCATGGCTTAAACTCGACCAACAAAAATATAATTTTGATGAAAATTTTTTAAAAATTTCAAACTATATTTTGAAAAATAAAATTTCATAAAATTAGTGCTGGGAAATATCTAATTATATTATGCGCAAGCAAGCCTTAATTCGAAAGATAAATATAACTATCACATTATTTCGTTTGTCCGTTCCGCCATGTATCCCATCACTTTTTGTTTTATCTCGTTCTATTGTCGGACTTTCCGCATACTCCGTATGCTCTAAGGCAGCCGAGAGCCTCTCACTTGCTATATTCGTTACACGCGGCTGGCTTTCCGTACCTTGCGGTACTTCAAGGCAAAATTCCTAATTCAAAATTCAAAAAAGTGTGTCATGAAGACACACTTTTTTTACGCAGTTACCGTAGTAAGTTGGAAACTGCCGTCATAAACATTTTTAACCAAATACGCAATCGGGTTGCTTGTGCCTGAAACTGTGTTTGTAAACACAATCGCACCAACCGAGCCACCGATTACAGAACCGTGGTTTTCGTTATAGTAAAGAGCACTTGTTTGAGCGCTACCTGTCGCAACTGCAACAATTCCAGCAACAACACCAGTCGCAGTACCAGAAACGGCAGCATGGTTTACACATCTTGAAATAAGTCCACTAGTAATTGTACCAGCAAAAGCACCAACGCTTTGAGCGCTTGTCGCTGTTCCCGATACGCTACCGCTACGAATTGTCAAATCTTTAATAACGCCACCGCTTAAAGTCCCAACAATTCCGCCGAGGCTTGCTTCACTTCCGCTTACCGAAATTGCATTAATCGTGTGTCCATTACCGTCCAACACACCACTAAATGTAGTAATAGGACTAGCGCTATCTGAAACGGTGTCAATATCGTTTCTTAAAATGTAAATGTGCCCGCTTCCATTATTTCCTACACTTGCAATAGAAGTTACAATTTCATTTAGGTTAGAAACATAATGCACATTTGCGCTTGCAATAAACACAGGCACATACTCGCGAGCACTCACCGCATTACCTGTCGTATAACTACGCACGCGAATTGTTTCATCGCCCGAAATTTTCACTCCAGCACTCGTTTGCCAGTAGCCAAAAGCATACCCGCTAGCCGCTTCAGCGGTCAATTCGTAGTAAGTGCCGTTGTCAGTTTTTTGCTCCCAGTAAACAGTGCCTTGTCCCATGTCTTCTAAAACATAAGGCTCTGGTGTCGCATTATCGCTAGGTACAGTGTAACCACCATTTCCATTATCAACAACACCTATATCAGCACTAGCAGAATTGTCAGTATCAAGCGCCATATTTGTGTTTCCCGCATCGCGCGGCAAGCAGAAAACGCACACAAGAGCGACAATCAAACACAAAGCCACCACCGTGCCCATAATCACGCCGAAACGCGCGGTCGCGAACCTACCTAACATAACAAGCCCTCCCTAAATCTCTTTTATTTTTAGCAAAAATTAACGATTTATTCGAAAATTTTAGCGTAATAACTAATGAAAATCCCTAAATTTCATAAAAAATTCACGGGACTTAAAAACAGTTCTCGGCTTACATCTCTAAAAACTGGATATTCTTACACAAGAATATCACAAACATTTTATACTAACCCGCGTTTAAAAGTCAAACAAAATAAGGGCTGTTGCGAAAATTTTGAAAAATTTCCGCAAAATTAGCAATTAGCAAGGAGCAATGAGCAGTTAAGGCACTGCGTGAGCATTTATTTAAATAATAGTGTAATTTGATATTTGAAGTACGCACACACACCGCACTGTGTGCGATTTTATTATTATTAAATAAGATAATCGCCGAGTGTAACGAGCATAACAAATGATGGGTTTCGGCTGCCTTGAAGCATACGGAATATGCGGAAAGTCCGCCGCTAGAAAGAGTAATAGACATGTGAGTGGCTCGCGGCGGCTCGATAAACCTAACAGTGATGTGACGATTAGTTTTACTAATTATTTAAAAGCAATCGCCGCGCGTAGCAAGGCGCAATAATTGCTAATTGCTAATTGCTAATTGCTAATTAATTTAAACGGCGGCTCGATAAACCAAATAGTGATATGAAGATTATTTCTGCTAATTGCTAATTCATAAAAAATTTTTAAAAGCAATTTAAAATTTTTTATGCTTTTATTTGGAATTTTGACACATGATTTGTTATACTAAAACTAGAATTTTAAAAAGAAGGTAAACAAATGGCAAAAAAATATGTGTTTGATTTTACCGAGGGCGGAGTCGGCGATGTTGCTCTTCTCGGTATCAAAGGTGGCAACCTCGCGCAAATGACTCAAATGGGCATTCCCGTTCCTGTCGGGTTTAACATAACGACCGAAGCATGCCGCAAAGTTATAGAAAACGACGGCGAGTTGCCCACCGATATGCTCGAGCAAATTTTGCGTGCAGTTAAAAGAATTGAGCGCGAAATCGGGCTAACTCTCGGCGATGGCGACAGCCCTCTCCTATTTAGTATGCGCACGGGCGCAAGCGTAAAAATGAAAGGCCTTGCCAAAACCGTTTTAAACATCGGTTTAAATGACGAAATCGCCTCGCGTATTGTCCGAGCAACCAAAAACCTTGTGTTTGGCTGGGACCTTTACTGTCGCTTTATTCGCGATTATGCAACAATAGTCGCAGGGCTTAATTATGACGAGTACCGCGAAGCCGAAAACAAAATTCGTATCGAAAATGCAGGAATTCCCGAACCCGAAATGCTCCAAAAAATCATTTCGCAGTTCAAAAAAATGTACAAAAAAGACACAAAAACCGCCTTCCCTCAAGATGTCCGCACACAATTAATCGAGGCAATAAAAGCAGGATTAAACAGTTGGAACAGTGAACAAGCCCGTTCATATCGCCGTATTAACAATATTGATGACAATCTCGGCTGCGCTGTCAGCGTTCAAGCAATGGTTTACGGAAATTACGACATGGAAAGCGGTGTCGGTGTCGCACACACCCGCAATATAATGAACGGTGAAAACGAGATTTCGGGCGAATTTATCCGCCGCTCGCAAGACAAAAATATGCTCGCACAAAAAGTAACCTACGACATGGCGGAACTTAAAAAGGAAAACCCGCCCGTCTATCTCGAACTCAAAGACTGTTGCCGCAAACTCGAACACTTTTTCCAAGATGTAATGACGATTGAATTTTGCTTGCAGTCAAACAAAGTCTATATTATGCAAGTTGAAACAGCAAAACGCACCCCAGAGGCAAGCGTTCGCGCCGCTGTCGAAATGGCAAATGAACACATTTTAAACCGCAAACTTGCAATTCAGCGAGTGAAGCCCAGCAGTATAAACACCCTATTGCAGCCCACCTTTGATGCCGACCGCGAAAGTTACGCGCGCGTGCTTGCCGAAGGCCTTTGCGCCTACCCAGGTTGTGCTAGCGGAGTTATCGCCCTTTCTAGCGCGATGGCACTTTCGTACGCTGGCGAAGGCAAACGCGTAATTCTCATTCGCGAAAGCACGAACGCCCAAGACACCGAAGGCATCGCTGCCGCTTGTGGACTAATTACCACGACAGGCGGAGCAACCTGTCACGCGGCTTTGTCTGCCCGCAAAAAATCGCTTCCGTGTATCACGAGTTGTAAACGCCTTTCGATAAATGAAAATACTCACACGATTAAACTAGGCGGAATGAACTACCACGAAGGCGACACAATCAGCCTTGATGCTACTCGCGGGGTTGTTTTTGGCGAGGCTCTCCCCCTTACCGAACCCAAATTAAAAGGCAATCTAGGCACTTTGATTGAGTGGTCGCGCGCAAGCGCAAATATTCCTATTTACGCAGATGCCGAAACCCCTGCAAAAGTAAAACGCGCCCTAGAACTCGGCGCTGTCGGTGTCGGGCTCGTGAGAACAGAAAATATGTTCTTTACCGAAGACCGCCTTGCCGCGATGCGTAAATTCCTATTAGCCCCTGACAAAAAATTAAAAGAAAATTCACTAAAAACTATGCAAAAAGGCCACACCGCCGACTTTGTCGCGCTATTTAGTGCAATCGGCGACCGCACTGTAAATGTGCGCCTGATGGACCCGCCTTTCCATAAATTTTTGCCAAGTTCGCAAAATACACTTCGCGCAATCGCTCGCGATTTAAACCTAAATTATGAAAGCATTCGTGAAGCAGCAGATACTCTTATGCAGTCCAGCCCGCAACTCGGTGTGCGTGGTGCAAGGCTCCTAATTTTGTTCCCCGAACTCGTCGAAATGCAGGTTACCGCAGTAATCAACGCAGCGATTGAAGTTCGCCGCCGCACAAAGAAAATGCCAAATATTAATTTCGTTGTTCCGCTTGTGTCAATCGTGCCAGAATTTGAGGCTATTTCAAGGCAAATTCGCCGAATTGCTAATAATTTGCTCGAAAAAGTCAAATTTGCTTTCCCTTATCAAATCGGGTGCATGATTGAAACCCCGCGCGCTTGCCTAATTGCAGACAAAATCGCCGAAACAGCAGACTTTATCTGCTTTGGTACAAACGACTTAACACAGTTTACTTTCGGGTTCAGCCGCGATGACAGTAGCAAATTCTTGCGCGAGTACTACGCCGATAGCCTTATTTATAGCGACCCCTTCTTTACTCTCGACCCGCACGGCGTTTTTGACCTTTTGGAAATTGCGACAAAACTTGTTCGCGAAGTCAAACCCAAAATGCCGATATGGCTACTCGGCGAACCAGCAAGCGACCCCGATTCTCTGCGCCTTACACGCTCTCTTAACCTAACCGCTGTAAGTGTCGCACCAAACAAAGTTCCCGCTTGCATTCTCGCCCAAGCCCAAACAAAAGAGTAATAAAAAAAAAAGACTTTTTACGGTGGTTTGTAAAAAGTCTTTTTAAATTTGCTTTTATATGTTCGCAAGTCGCACTTGCGGGAGTTACTTCCGCTCGCATTAGCGGAAAGCCATAAAAAACAAATTAATAAATTAGATAAATCGCACGAAGTGCGCAATAACTGCTAATTGCTAACTGCTACCTTGAAGCATACGCAGTATGCGGAAAGTCCGCCGCCAGAAAGAGTAATAGACATGTGAGCGGTTCGCGGCGGCTGGACAAAACTAGCAGTGATAGGAAGATTATTTTGCTAATTTTGCATATCTGAACGCGCTAGGCAAAGTCGTTATCTGTATTTGTGCTGTCGTTCATATTAGTATTAGAAACATACTCAAAGCGCGCAGTAATCAACTTGCCTTCTATCTGCCCATATTGTAGCCTTATGCTTGCCGATGTGCCGAGCAGGGTTTCGCCGTCATACCAACCAACAAAGCGGTATCCTGTTATTTTTACGCGAGATACCAGCGTAATTTCGTCAGTAGGCTGCAAATTCTCAAAATCTTCTCCAACTATTTCAGCGCTACCGCCATAATCAGCAACAACTGCCACATCTTCTAGCAAATTACTTGCAAAAACTGCTGTATATGTCTTTTCGCCCGTTACCTGTACAGAAAGCGGGTTTTGCGAGATTTGTACATCAGGGTTGTCCTCGTCTATCCAGTATAAAAACGCGCAATTCGGCGCGGGCGTAGCGTAAATATTTATAGTACTACCTAATGCATAGTTGCCCGTACCAGCAGTTGCCGCACCGCCGCTTTCAACTATGACACCCCCAAAACTTCCGTCATTAACATTTACCGTGATTACCACGCTATTTGTCGCAGTGAGCGAAATTGTAGGGATATTGTCTACCCCAGCAGGCAAGTTTGTAAATGTGATTGATAATGCACTATTTGAAAATGTGTAGTTAAAATTCAAACCGCCCACGCTTCCACTACCGCTCGTATTATATAATGTTATAGGCTGCGAACCCGCATAACTTATTTGTGGATAATACCCAGCAGAAACGCTCGCGTTTAGCGTTCCCTGCACACTACTATAATTCGCTCGCGAGTATGAGCTTACTGTTATATTATTGCCCGTAGTATAATTTAGCGTCTGCCCTACATCGCCGACCACACTAACATTTGCAGTGCAGGCATATAGGGTTACCGCGACCGCACTCGCACTACTCCGCCACACCTTATACTGTGTACCCGTCATACTTGAATAGTTTGCAGGCTCACTCGCGTTTATTGTTACCGTTGTGTTGTTTATAGTAATAGAATTGATATAATAATTAGAATTTGCAGTGTATGTTATAGTTATTGCAGGGTCGCCTTCACTGTACATATCGTCGTAAGCAGAAATTTGCGCCCTATCGGTCGCGGCGCTCGCCAGGCTCGCGGAGATTTCGCTACCTGCTAACGCAGCTAGCGATGATAACGAGATGTGAGCGGCAGGACGGACGCCGACACCACGCAAAAACACCCGAAAATAAAAAAACGCGCCCGAGGAGAACCTCGAGCAGACCAGCCGACTAACGAGAGCCGGAGCGCAGCCAGCAACGGTAGGGATATACCCACATACTGCTATTATATGCTGTGTTGTCATATGTATCATCT